>NZ_BAAGXG010000013.1:0-166609 GCF_054779955.1 Spirosoma arcticum | reverse complement strand
AGCCAGGTAAATATAGGCTCAAACGGTGGTTTACTGTTCTCATGCGTTTTTCTGGGTTCGTTCGCCCGCGAACTCGGTGGCGGTTGGGCTGAAAACGCTGACTTTGCGGCTTGCTGCCTGTCGCCCGTGACCTGCCTTACTTATTCTTCTATGTCAAAAAGCCCCTGCTCTTTCAATTTGGCTGTGTAATCTTCCAATGACAACGGGCAGTTTGCCAAATCCATGAAATCAGACTTTTCTAATTTACATTGTCTTTTCATCTGTCCGATCAGCGAATCCCCCAATTCCTTCTCACCGTGACTGATTTTTGTGTATAGTACTACCTTTCCATTATGACGAAACTCCAGATACTTATGGTCATCACTTCGGCTTGAAGAATCTTCAAAGCCTTTCTTCTTCAAATTTTTGTACGTCTGTTTTGCGTCAAGCGTGGGCATGGGTATCAACTTGTTTGATTAAGGCGTTCAGGATTGTTTTTATGGACTGAAGCCGTTTTGTCAGTTCGGCATCGGGCAATGAATTGTAGCGATTGTAGATATACTCAAACTCCTCCGCAAAACTTTGCTCTGCTTCTTCTATTGTTGATCCAGTTCCAACTAAGTCGAGTATTTCACAAGTCATGACATGGTAATCATCCTCTTTTTCGAGCAAGCACCTAAGTGGGCCAAATAGCCTGTAAGTATGTGAGTTGGAGATAATCACATCGGGGGCAAGTGATAGTGATGCCTGCTTGTCAGAATATTCTTCAATAGTTTTTGAATTAACTTTTTTGTCGCCACGATAAGTGGTAACTACCTTTTTAAAACTGACCTCCTGAATTGTTTCTAACTCTTTATTTTCGATCAGAGGTGTTACCAGCTGGTCACGAACCTCTTTAGCAAATGGTCGAATAATATAAAGCGGGATAATATTATCCTTGCCCTCCTTCTGTTTTACATCGACAACATTTACGGGTGAGCCGCCAAAACTGTTAACAAAGTTGTAGAGACCGTCAACAACTTCATTGCGACGGTATGCATCTGGATACAGTTCTCTGACTTTTACAAAGTTTCCTTTTCCAGAAGCCTCAACTAATTCATCAAATTTTTGCCGAACCAATTCACGTTGATTATCAACATCGCCATTAAGAGTTAACTGACGGCGGGGGGTAAATGAGAATTGAGGGACAGCACTGCCAGCTTTAAAGCCAATAAGTTCTATCTTAAAGTTATTTAAATCAATTGTGGAGCCTTCCGAAACATTGACTTTAGCAAGCGTTTGGAGTAAAATTTGAAGGTTTTTAGCTATTTCGACTAAATAGTCAACCGGGAGAGAGTTGTACTTACCAACCTCTCCGCTCACCTGTAAATTAATGGTTTCTTTATCTTGCTCGGACATACAGGGTTAACAAATCTGGGCTATTATTTGTCGTCAAAAGTACAAAAATCAGGCCAGCTACTTGTCGTATGCAAGCTGATCTTGCCCTGTCGGGGCGTTCACCCTGTCGCAAAAACCGGCCCCGCAAACAAAACCTGCCCAACCGAAGCGTTCGCTCTGTCAGCCGAGACCCGGAAGTGGAAGCCTAAACCTGCCTGACCGGGGCGTTCAAATTGTCGCACGAAACCCGCCTTGTAAGCCTGAACGCGCCAAACGCCCAAGTGCAACCTGTCGCAGGTGACCTGGAAATGGAAGCCCGGCATTGACCATCACCCAACGCCCCAGGGGGCTGATGGTGAGCGAGTCACTTGACTGAACAACAGCCGCTTGCACCTTTACACCCCCTGAAGGTTGGGCTGAAAAGTCTCCTTCGGGGCGAGCATCTTGTCAGTGGTGACCACCCCACGCGGAGCGCACACAACGCACGGTCCAAGTCCTTTTATGCCGACAGGCGAAGCTCAACAACGCACAGTCAACTTCTTCTACCGAGCCTTGTCAGACCTTGACTGTCGGGACGCGCGCCCTGTCGCAAGAAACCCGCCCCGCAGACCTAAACCTGCCCAACCGGGGCGTTCAAATTGTCAGCCGAGACCCGGAAATGGAAGCCAAAACTTGCCCACGCGGGGCGTTCAAACTGTCGCAGGTGACCCGCCGAGCGCACACGGCTTATTGCGCTCACCCAACAGATTATTGTGCGCAACATCGCGACATGGCAATCTACTGAAGATCACCTACCTTTCGTGTCGCAAAAGACCAATCAACCTGGTGGTGCGCTGAATGGCTTGTAAAGAAATCGAGTAGCTACCATACTTCCTACTGACTTGCGTAAGATATTAATTAGACGGTATTTACAGCCTGCTGTGCAGCGCGTTTGGGATATAGACGGGTATCCCAATTACTTCTTCGGCGAGGACAAAAACCTCTATCGAATTACGGCGCGGGGTGAACTCCGACGCAATCCGCGCCACCTGAAAGGCTATACACTGGGCTATGTGCTGAAAAGCCGCTTCTATAGCTATGCACAGCTACGTCCGTTGCTACACCGGCACGGAAATACAGATCATCCAATGGTGATTTGACTGTACTGATGTTGTCGGCGGTTGATGACTACCTGTTGACTTCCACCATCAACTCACCAAATACCTTATCCCGCACCTGCAAACTATCAATTACAGCTCAAACGTGATGCCCTGTGCCAGCGGCATAGTCGTGCCGTAGTTAATAGTGTTCGTTTGTCGGCGCATGTAGGCTTTCCAGGCGTCGGAGCCGGATTCGCGGCCCCCGCCCGTTTCTTTTTCGCCCCCAAACGCCCCGCCAATCTCAGCCCCCGACGTGCCGATGTTGACGTTGGCAATGCCGCAGTCGGAGCCGCTCACGGCCAGAAACCGCTCGGCTTCGCGCATGTTCAGCGTGAAAATAGCTGACGACAAGCCCTGCGGTACGCTGTTTTGCTGCACAAGAGCATCGTCTAAGGTGGTGTACCGGAGCATGTACAGAATGGGGGCAAACGTTTCGCGCTGCACCACCGCCCAGTGGTTTTCAGCTTCGGCAATGCACGGCCGCACGTAGCAGCCCGACTCGAAACCCAGTCCCTCTACCAAGCCCGGCTCCACCACAAACCGCCCGCCGGACGCCCGGATTTCGGCTACGGCCGCCTGATAAGCACCGACTGCCTGTTTGTCAATTACGGGTCCAACGTGAAACGACTCGTCCAGCGGACTGCCGATGCGGAGTTGCGCATACGCTTTTTTGAGCCGTTCTTTCACGTCTTCGTAAATGCTTTCCTGCACAATGATCCGGCGGGTGGTCGTGCAGCGCTGCCCGGCCGTACCCACCGCACCGAACACGATGGCCGGAATGGCTAAATCCAGATCGGCATGATCAGAAACGATGATGGCGTTGTTACCGCCCAGTTCGAGCAAACTCCGGCCTAATCGGCTGGCTACGGCTTCGGCTACGGCTTTGCCCATGCGGGTGCTGCCCGTTGCCGACACAAGCGTCACGCGCGGATCGCGGGCCAGCCACTCCCCCGCGTCGCGCCCACCCGTAACCAAGCAGGATACGCCCTCGGGCACGTCGTTGTTGCGCAGCACGTCGCCAATGATCTGCTGGCAGGCTAAGGCCGTCAGGGGTGTTTTTTCGGAGGGCTTCCACACGCAGACATCGCCACAAACCCAGGCCAGCATGGCATTCCACGACCAGACGGCCACCGGAAAATTGAAGGCCGAGATAATGCCAACGATGCCCAGCGGGTGCCACTGCTCCAGCATCCGGTGGGCGGGGCGTTCGGAGTGCATCGACAAGCCGTACAACTGGCGCGACTGGCCCACGGCGAAATCACAGATGTCAATAATTTCCTGCACTTCGCCCAGCCCTTCTTGGAGCGATTTTCCCATTTCGTAGCTGACGAGTGTGCCGAGTTCCCGTTTGTAACGCCGGAACTGCTCGCCCATCTGCCGGACAATTTCACCCCGACGAGGGGCTGGTACGAGCCGCCACTCGGCAAAGGCAGCCTGTGCCGTTTCAATAACGCGGTCATAGTCGGCGCGGGTCGATACGTTGACGCGGGCAATGAGCTGACCATCGGCGGGAGAAAACGAATCAATCGTTTTGTGCGTACCGGCGGGCGCATCCGTAGGCCAAAACTGCTGACCCGTGCTGGTGCCGGGCTTAACGGGCTGGGTGGGCAGGGGAAGAATGGACTGCATACAATTGAACTGTGGTTCGTTGGTAAAAAACAAAGCTACCCGCCTTCCCGAAAAGAATAGGCACGCATACGCAAACTTTTTGGTTGTATATGGGTTGAGAATAGGACTATTCACGGTCAATAAAATCAAACAACGTTATGAACAGCAAGCAAATCATACCCCTGCTCATTGCAGGAATCGCTCTGGTAAGTTTGCGCGGACTTGCACAAACCACCCCAACCGGAGCAGCTACGTCCACAACTTATCCCACGGGAGCCGTTGTCTCCGACTCCCAGCCAACGCCAAACGCATCGCGCAGAAACAACCGAATGACGAAACGTAACAAGCGCAATACCAGCACATCTGATGCAGAAAAAGCCAAGTACAGTCAGAGTTCGACCAGCAATGGCACGGCGGTCAATAACAGCAACTCGACAAATTACAACAGCAACAACGCAACAAATCCTGCTACAGGCGTTGGTAGCGCAACGGCAACCACGGGTACGAACCCCTCCTCCAAACCACCTCGCCGGTAGTATCGGGTAGGCTGGCACTGAGCGGGCGCGGATTCAGACAGTCAGATGGATTGATACTAACAGAAAGGTGTGCAGAGCCAACCGGTATGTTTAGCTGGTCGGCCCTGCTTTTTATTTACACGTTATGTATAGTACACAATTGCGGAATGACCGAATGCACACCGATTTTTTGATTTTCTGCTATATTTGGCCTACTTAAACCAGTCTGCGTGAAACGTCAGTCATCCTTAGTGCCTGAAAGTATTCTGATCGAAAAGCTTACCCAGCGCGATCAGCAGGCCTTTCAGTGGCTCTACGATCAGTATTCGTCGGCTCTGTACGGGGTCGTCCTGCGCATTGTGCGCGATGAGGAGCAAGCACAAGATGTGCTGCAGGATATTTTCGTTAAAATCTGGAAAAATTTAGATGCGTATGACGCCAGTAAAGGCCGATTATTCACCTGGATGCTCAATGTGTCCAGAAATACAGCTATTGATGCCTTACGGGCCCGTAAGGCGCAACCCTCCAGTGCAATCCGAACCGACGAAGACAACGTACATATCATCGACCGGCAGTATAACACACAGCAGCCTAATCCAGAACACATTGGTGTTCAAGAGATTGTAAGCCAACTACGACCAGAACGGAAGCAGCTAATCGACTTGGTTTATTTTGCCGGTTACACGCATGAGGAAGCCGCCGAAGAGTTGAAACTACCCCTCGGTACGGTGAAGACCCGAATTCGGGCCGCCTTGCAGGAACTAAAGCAATTATTTAAATCATGAACGTAACGGAGTATATAGCTTCCGGCATTTTGGAGTCTTACGTCATGGGTGCGGTAAGCGACCAGGAGCGACGTGAGGTCGAATGCCTGTCGTCTGTCTATCCGGAAGTCCGGACTGAGCTTGATGAGCTGTCGGCTGCACTCGAAAATTACGCAATGCTTCAAAGCGTTGAACCACCGGCTGCGCTAAAAACGCGGTTAATGGAGCAACTCGACTTTAACGAATCGAATCAAACGGTTGTCCGGCCTATGCCGGTTGTCCGCAATTCCGATTTCACCTACCGCAGCACCTGGATCGTAGCCGCATCGGTGGGCTTGTTAGTGCTTACTTTTTCGTTTTTTCTGCTTTCCCAACTGCGCTCCAACCAAAACACAATGGCCTCGCTCCGAACGGTCAATGGGTCACTTCAGTCGGAACTTCGCCAACTGCGCGATTTTCAGGTTTATAGCGAACAGCGTCTGGCCATTTTGCAGAAACCCGGTATGCGCGTCATCGAACTGCGGGGTAATGAGAAAGCACCTAAAGGCGATATGTTTGTGTATTGGAACACCCAGACCAAGCAGGTGAGCGTTGATATAAAATCGTTGCCCAAGCTCCCTGCCAACCAGCAGTATCAGCTTTGGTCGCTTGTGGATGGTAAACCGGTGGATGCGGGTGTGTTTGAAGCAGACACGACCAATCCAGTACAGGCACTACAACGTCTGAACCGCTCAATCAGCCGCGCCGATGCCTTCGCCGTCACGGTTGAAAAGCGGGGCGGCAGCCCAACGCCCACCCTCTCAACGCTGCTGGCATTGACGCCGGTCGATGCCTGAACGGCTTTTCCTTTGTATTTGTTTATGAGGTATTGGCGAACGACAGTTCAGCGACTGTGGAGCTGAACTGTCGTTCGCTAATACCTTTGTGCATTCTTCATCCATCAACAACAAACGAATGAAATATACCCTGCTTTTGTTGCTGCCCGCCTGGTTAGCATCGGGCGTTGCTTTGTTAAATGCATGCCAGTCGAGCGCGTCGGATCAGGCTGCGGCCACCTCAACAAATTTGGTTGACGATACCCCGCCGGGCGGACGCCGGGTCGTGAAAACCAACGCCGAGTGGAAAAAACTGCTCACAGCCGATCAGTATGCCGTACTCCGTGATCACGGCACCGAGCGGGCGGGTAGCAGTCCTCTGAACGATAATCATGAGCATGGTACATTCCTGTGCGCCGGTTGCCGCAATCCGCTGTTCTCGTCCGACACGAAATTTGACTCTGGTACAGGCTGGCCAAGTTTCTACGCCCCCATCGCCAAAAATGCGGTTAAGGAAGACCGCGACGTCAGCTACGGTATGGCACGCACCGAAATTCTCTGCAACGTTTGCGGAGGCCACTTAGGTCACGTTTTCGACGATGGCCCAAAACCAACTGGTCTCAGGTATTGCATGAACGGGGTGGCTATGACGTTTCAGAAGAAATAAGTTAAAAGAGTCGTAAGTCGTAACAGTCATAAGTGGCTGACGCGAGCAACTATTGTCGTCAGCCACTTATGACTGTTAAGACTTACTGACTTACGACTATTTTAACCGGTTCACAATCAGCCGGGTTGCTCACGCGACCCGGTTTTTGTGTATCAGATCGGCTTAAAATGCGTTATATTTGAAGCCAGACCACGGCAAGAACGAGTAATTAACGGCTCCGTAACGTAGCACCGTTTGGGGTGTTCAGGATTTTATTGATTAGATCGCATGAGTGAATATAGGGAGCGATTCCGCGCCGTTCGACACGCTTTTGGCACGTTCCGGCGACGAATTCGACAACGCCGGGCGCAATTTGGTGATGTCAGACGCGGAGTTGGCCGACATCTTTACCGCCAAACGGCTAAAATAGCGGGCGAAGAACGAGTTAGTTCATGGACAGCCTCGTACCGACAATACCGTAACCGGCTGCGCTCACTTGTTCACCAGTACATTTCCCCCCAATCGTGGTACTATCCGTACCTGAAAAACGGCACAAGATTTTTTCTGGCCGGGACGCTGTTGCTTGGCGTCTACGTCTTTATCCTCAATTATAACTTCCTGTACTTAACGGGGGCGATGCCCAGCGTGGAAGAACTGCGCAACCCCAAGCTGAATCAGGCCTCCGAAATCTACTCGCAGGATGGCATCATGATCGGCAAGTTCTACGCTGAAAACCGAACGCCCATTAAGTTCGAGAATATTCCTAAGCCACTCATCGACGCCCTGATTGCGACCGAAGACGTGCGCTTTTATAACCATAGCGGCATTGATCCACGGGCTATTGGCCGGGCCGCCATTAGTTTAGGCCGCGACGGGGGCGGTTCTACCATTACGCAGCAGTTTGCTAAAAACCTGTTTAAAACCCGCCGGAAAAACAACACCGGCCTGTTAAACCGGATTCCGTTCGTCAGAAAGATCGTTTACAAATCGAAAGAGTGGCTGATGGCACTCAAACTCGAACGCAATTTCACGAAGCAGGAGATCATCACGTACTATTTCAACACGGTCGATTTTGGCAGCAATGCGTTTGGGTTAAAAACAGCCGCCCGGACGTTTTTCAACAAGGAACCCGACAGCCTGAACGTGCAGGAGGGCGCGGTGCTGGTCGGCCTGCAGAAAGCAACGACAAATTATAACCCACTCCGAAATCCGGACCGGTCGAAAGAACGCCGAAACGTGGTGATTGGCCAGATGGCTAAGTATGACTATCTGACCAAGGCCCAGGCCGACTCCATTAGTGCACTGCCGTTAGTAACCGATTTCACGCCCGAAAATCCGTATTCAGGTCCGGCCAGCTACCTCAAAAACGCGGTGCAGGACTACGTGGAGAAATGGGGCCAGGAAAACGGGTATGATCTTAACACCAGCGGCCTGCGCATTTTCACCACCATCGACTCGCGGATGCAGACGTACGCCGAGCAGGCCACAGGCGAGAAAATGAAACAGTTGCAGCGTACATTCGACAACCACTGGCGCGGGCGCAACCCCTGGACCGATGAGGATGGCAATGAACTGCCGGGGTTCATCGACTCCGTAGCCCAGCGCACCGAACGGTATAAGTCGCTGTCCCGCCGGTTCAAAGATTTGTACCCCGATTCGGTTATGTACTACATGAAGAACAAAAAGTACAAGATGCGGGTGTTTACCTGGGATAATAAGCGCGGTTATGACTCAACCGAAATGACGCCCTACGATTCCATTGCTTATTACAAACACTTTTTGCAGTCGGGGATGGTGGCGATGGACCCGCACACGGGCTACATCCGGGCGTGGGTTGGTGGGCTGGACTACGATTATTTCAAGTATGACCACGTGAAGCAGGGACGCCGTCAGCCCGGTTCGACCTTCAAGCCGTTCGTGTACACGGCCGCCATCGACGACACGCTCATCAACCTCAGCCCCTGCGACCGGATTCAGGACCGGCCCTTCCGGAAAGAGTACCGCGAAAACGGCGAAGATAAAGTGTGGGAACCGCGTAACTCAACCGGCTACTACACCTACTCGCGCATGACCCTACGCCGGGCATTGGCTCGCTCGGTCAACTCCATAACGGCCCAGCTTACCGACGACGTAGGGCCCGAACGTGTGGCCGAGTACGCACACCGGATGGGCATAAAAAGTCGGCTCGACGCCGTACCATCCATCGGGTTAGGGTCGTCGGACGTGTCGCTGTATGAGTTGGTGGGTGCCTATTGCACGTTTGTCAATGATGGTGAAGCCATTGAGCCGTTGATTGTGCAGCGCATCGAAGACCGTGATGGAAACCCCATTGAGACGTTTATCCCGAAGAAACGGCGGGCCATCAGCGAAGAGACCGCGTTTTTGATGCGGTATATGCTACAGGGCGGCTTACAGGAATCGGGGGGTACGTCGCAGAATTTGTGGTCGTTCGATCTGTTCAAAAACCGGAATGAGATGGGCGCTAAAACCGGCACTACCTCCAATAACTCGGATGGCTGGTTCGTCGGGCTGTCGAACAACTTAGTGGTTGGCGCGTGGGTTGGTGGCGACGACCGCAGCATTCACTTCCGCTCGACGGATTTGGGAGAAGGGGCCAAAACGGCCATGCCGCTGGTGGGGCGTTTTCTGGAGAAAGTCTACGCCGACCCGAAATTCAAAAATCTACAGGGACCGTTTCCGAAGCCCACGATTCCAATCAACAAAGAATACATGAACTGCGGTTACTCCGGTGATGAGGAAGAAAGCGAGGAATCGGATTCAACCAGCACGCTGGACGAAGTGACCGACTCGACCTTTGTGCCAACCGCCCCGGCCCCCGACCAGATCCCTCCGTCCGACACGACGGGGACGCAATAAAATCAGTCGAAATCGCACATTACAAGGTAAACTTCTTACGCTGCGGTGACGGTAAAAACCGGCGTTTCCTCAAAGCGCGAAGCAATCACCAGCTCGATGCCACGTGTGTGCGGGGTGAATAAGTCCGTGAGTAGTTGCGGGCAATTATTATCCTTCGATAAGTGCGACAGCAGCACGTGACTCATGTGAGCAGGCTTATGCGCTATGAATAAATCCAACGCCTGCTGATTGGACAAGTGACCTTTACCGCCCCGGATTCGCTGTTTCAGGAAGTGGGGGTAACGTCCGCCCTCTAACAACTGCGCGTCATAATTAGCCTCTAGAAAGGCCGCATGGCATTGGCTGAAATGGTCGATGAGGGGTTGGCAGGGCGCACCAATGTCAGTAAACACCCCTACGGTAACGCCCTGATACGTGATTAGAAAGCTGTGCGGGTCGGCGGCATCGTGCAGTTTGGGAAATGCACGAATGCAAAGCTCACCAATCCATACCGGCTCATACCCCTGCAACGGGCGGATGGGAAACCGCTGCAGGGGTATGAGCGACTGATGGAGTGTTCTGGGCGTAATGTAAACCGGCAATCGGTATTTCTTAGCCAGCCCGGCAATACCTCTGATGTGATCAGAATGCTCGTGCGAAACAAAAATGGCCTTTACCGTTTGGAGGGATAGTCCCAGCCGCTGCATTCGCTTTTCGGTTTCCCGGCAGGAGATACCCGCGTCGATCAAAACGGCTTCGTGTTCGTTACCCACATAGTAGCAATTGCCGTTGCTGCCCGAATTTAAGGAAGTAATAGAAAGTGGCATCGTGGTACAAGGTAACGAATTTCAGGGCTTGTTAACAGCGAAAATTCGCATTCGGCAAGTAGTTTTTCATACCTCGCAGATGTCACTACTCGTACAATAGCCACCTACTTCCCCATGGCCTGTTTATGGCCGCCGTCTCGGCCGGGTCATAATTTAAAAAAGACCGCAGAAAATCAGAAGCTTTGAGATATGAAGCTTATCCAGTATGGTACAATTTCTTAAAAATAGCCACTGAATGGAAAGTAACCTGTTGATTTGTTTCTATATTTGATCTTACTCGTATTGAATGGTTTGAGTAAGATCAGCCGCAACTTAAATAGAATATTGACACAAAACAGCAATCAATGAAACACCAGTACTTCCTCTTTATCTTCATTGTCTTTTTCCAAGTTAGTTGCAGCAAACGCGCTACAGTTCAATTCATGCAAAAAAAGCCAGAACTTACTTCTGCTGACGTGCTGACAGAAATTATGCTCGTCAACAAATCACCACGGATTGTCTTACGAGTTCCAGACACGCGTAAGGGGGTAACGAATACTCAGGGGACCGGTGTGGTGAACCCGGTAGTTATTAAACAAACTGGCAACGGTAGATCAGCCGCTAAAACTCAGTCTATTGAGTCACAGTATGATGAAACATCCCTTTACAATTCTATAGAAAAGCAACTGTTTAAGGAAGGTTTCAGCGTCCGGGACCGGGGGCTGTTTAACGAAGTGCTGGATGGTAGCGGTAGCGTTGATTATTCCAAAATAAGTGTGCTCACTAACACCGATCTGATTCTTGAACTTGTTCGGCTTGATAACCCAGTCGGCTATACAACAAATGTTTGCTATACTGACTCAGATAATCAGCAAAGGCTTATCAGTGAATACCGTGATATGCGAGGTGCATCCGTAGAGTTCAAATTAGTGCACGTAAAGACAAACGAGATCGTTGGCTCATACAAGATTCATTACACACCCTGTTTAGAAGGATGTCGGGGAGTATACAAAAAAGGGGGATCCCGGGGAGTTTTCACAAACTCCCCGTGGCTGAAACCTGGAGAAAAGGCACAACTCAATAGGTTAGATCGGAAAGCCTATCAGAGACTTGATCAGGACGATTTAGAAGTGTTCATGGCTGATGCCACCCACCAGTTAGTGAAAACCATGCGTTAATACTCAAAGTGTAACCTTTATGAAGCAACAATTACTATCTGCATTTTTCTTTTTCGGTCTAACATACACACTTTACGCACAGGACGCTATATACACTGCGAATGGTAACCGACTCAATAACGCCCAACTGACGAACATTACCGAAGACCGTGTTACGTTCACTGTGCAACAAAGTGATAAGCTGAGTACTCACAACTTTCAGCGCCAGAATGTGCTCATTGCTTTCAGGAAAGGCAATTTCTTAATAGTTAATGAGCTAAGCTCTGATTTGGATAAAGCCAAACAGGAACTGCAAACGTTCCTGACAACGACCGTATGGAAGGATAAAGACTACCTAATACAAGCGGTTCCGTTTAAGGTGATCTCTGCAAAGATCTCGTACGAAAACGATGCTATTGTTAACTACGTAACGGACGACAAAAAATCAGCGTCAATTTCTAAGGGCGAACTGATCGCTATTTTTTACAGTGATGGCCGTCACAGTTTAATAAGAGAAGCTTCTGAAGCAACCCCAATATTGGCTGGTGTTAACAAGCAGGACATTGGAGTTTCTAGTGGACAAACTACTTCAGCTAAATCAGCAGCCGTATCGCCTTCCTCAGGACAGCAGCCAGCTACTCAAAAAGAGTCTCAGGCACTTAAACCATCTTTACCCGTAAATGAGCAGGCCTCAGAGACGGGTCCACGATCTAAAGAAGCAGCTCCCGCGCCCCAGGTAAATAAGCTGGTTCTCAGTGACGAACAGTTTCAATACTATCGCCAGAAGGCGCTGGATAAAGTGGAAGAATTTGCTTCCTACCTGAAAATCATCGCGAGCAAATCCTTTTCTGATTATGACAGAAATCAGGCTATCGACCAAGCTGTAAGATTGTTCATGCCAGCTTCTACCATGGAGGTTACGTCCAAGAGTCAACCAGGCGCCCGCCGGTATCCCATACGAACGTACTTGACTAACTTGAAGAGGCTTAATTATAAGTCTGTTGATATTGAATGGACCGAAATACAATACCTTAAAGAATTGTCTCAAGCCGTCGACGGCAACTATTATGGAGTCATCACTGGCCAGCAAACGTTCATAGGCTACGGAACAAACACTCAATATAGTGATGTAACCCAGAAAAATGTTCGTGTTAAGTTGGAGCGCTACACCAAGACCGAAGATGGCCTGGACAATGTAAAATGGGGGTTACTGCTGGGTTCCATTGGCGTGTCGGCTCAACAAGCACCATGAGTACGATTAAGGCAGTAATAATCTGGCTGTTCATTATTCCGCTTCTGGTTCAGGCACAGCAGGCAGACTCTTTGTGCCTCCGGGTACGGGGGGTGTTGATCGATTATGCTACTCACAATCCGCTGGATAATGGCCGATTATTTGCAAAAACCGCTAATGGTAGGGTTACTGTGAGCACTAACGGGGATTCTGGTCAATTTTCAGGTATGCTACCTTGCGGAACGACTGCCTTAGTTGTCGAACGAACTGGTTACCGCTCTCAAATCATTCCCGTTCGGCTTTCAGCAAGCGTAAATGCCCAAACTGTTATGGTTGTGATTCCGCTATTGCCCGTTGACAAGCAAAACCACGATACACCTTACCTTCAAACTGAGCAAACAAGCTATGTACAGCAAGACAGCGCTGCTATCCAATCCAACCAGGATAGTAATCACGTTCAGCACAGTACATTTCTGGTTGCCGATGCCATTCTGAACAAACCACTTCCGGCCACTGTCTGCTTCTTCTACACAAAAACAGGGGAAAAGCGATGCTTAAGCACTAACTCGAAAGGTTGGTTTAATTTTGATTTCAATCAGAAGGACATTGTTGCTGTAGAGGTTAGCTCTATTGGTTATCAGCCTTATGCGGGAAATTTAATCGTGGAGCAGTTGGATGGACGTTCGTTACAGCATCAAATACGGATGCAACGTGAATTAACATTGCTCTCCGTTCGAGCACCGGAGGCAACTCAATGCGAACTTCGTACGAAGACCAAAACGATTCCTTTGTTATCCATACCAGAGGCCCAGGGTCAGTATGCATTATACGACTTAGTACCAGGCGCCTATGAGTTGATTGTCAGTTATCACGAAAGGGTAGTTCGGCAATCAGTTCAACTGGAAGCAGGCCTAAACTTTTTCACCGTTACACAACCTCGTACTGGCACGATAAATACATTGGCTAACAGCGAGGCAACAGTGCCTAAAGTCATGGCTGCTGAAATGACCGCTAGACCAACTCTGTCGCTACCCGATACTATTCCTATGATCTATTTCGAGCAGGGGAGCTATCAACTGCGTATAGACTCGCAGAATGTGTTGAGACAAGTTGCCAGCTATATGAAAAGTCACCCAGCTTATGTGCTCCAAATTACGGGGCATACGGACAACGTTGGTAACCCCCAAATCAACCAGAGTCTGTCAAAGTACCGGGCCCTCGTCACGGCTACTTTTCTAACCAGGCAGGGCGTTTCGGATAGGCAGCTTACTAAGGATGGAGTAGGAAGTAGTCAGCCAATGGCACCTAACGATATAGAAACAAATAGAGCCCTTAACCGGCGGGTTTCTTTAAAATTAACCACTGCTCAATGAGAAAACTTTACTTACCAAAATACCTTTCCTGGCTTGTCTTTTCGCTTAGCGTAACTATTGGGTGCCACCAGGAACCGATATTATCTGCTTCGGCTATTCCACTAACGTGCCAGATCTACGGTGTTGAGAACGTAGACGAAGGAATTCGTGATACGACTACCTATTCATACACCGCTTTTGGTCATTTGAGAGAAAGTGCCTACCGTCAGTGGGTTAATAATTTCTTGACAATTAGTACAAAACAGGATTTTACTTACGACGATAACCACTTCTTAATAACGCAAGTCGACCAAACGACAACCTATACATCCGGTGGTGGTCGAACACAGAATAATAAGGCTTATTCCTATACCTATAATAACGGGCAGATCCAGCAGATAAAGACAACCGATGCTCTATCAGGGCAGGTAATCGACACTAAAGAGTACATCTATTTTGATGGAAAGCTAAAAACGTACACCGAAACCGAAGAGCAAAAAAAAGCTACCTGGGTCTATACATTTGATCAAACAGGTGAGCTAACGCAGCTTATAGGTCCAGGTGCAATGTCAGCCGTTGTGACCAATGGGAAGATTACAAAAAAAACGCTACAAGGCGGTACAATTATCACTTATGAGTTTGATAGTCAAGGTCAGTTAATGAAAGAAACTACCACTTCTAATACCACTCAAACGGAGCGTACGTATGCCTATGACGAGGCTCCATATTGGAACAAAACACAACTTCTGTTACGAGGAATTCCAGCGCCTGATCTGGGTGGTCATACGTTCGTTCATAACGTTGAAAGGGCCACAATCACAAGTACCCAAAACGGCCGTGTCGTTCAGAATAAAAAATTTAATTATCAGCGAACGTACAACAAAGCCGGCTATCCTCTTGGCTATGGTAGAGATGATGGGGCTCGGCAAAATATCATTTACGCTAACTGCCTATGAAAAAGACATTTACTTACTTATTACTGATTATAGCGGTGGCTGGAACACCAGTATTGGCGCAAAAAAACGTCAAGAAAATTTATGTTGCCCGTGTGAACAATAGCGACACGACTATCACCAGACGCGATAGAGATGAAATTACCTTCCAGGCTAAGAGCACCATCACTAATCTGCTCGAATTATTGTCTCTTTTAACATCTACCATTCCGAACGAACCAGAACGGGATAAAATTATCAAAGACAGTTATCTGCCCAATTCTGCTCAGATATTTTACAATGATGCCGTTGTCATAGAAGACGACATTAATCCGACCCGTGTAATATCAAAAAACACTACCGATCTATCCGTAGATCGTTATCTCAAAAATCTGGTCATATTCTACTCTAAGGCTGACACATCAACAATCAAATTCACCAGGGTAGTTACCTCTTCTCTTATTGAGGGCAAATCTTATCTTTATGTCAAGGTGTTCTTTACATCGGTGTTTAGCGGTAAATACAACGATCAGAACAACAATCAGGTTGATGTATCTTATCAGCCGGTGCAACGTGTAGCCGAATTAAGAGCCGAAAAAGCAGGTGGAAGGTGGCGTACGTTCATTGTGCGTCTGGGTTTTCTACAGCCAGATGAAAGATTAACGAATGAAACGAAGCCAGTCATCTCGAACAACTCTGGCCCTAAACAACCCATCAAGGGTAAGCTTTTTCTTTACCGAAGCACGGGAAACACTTCAGATTCTGTAGCTGCTAAATGGGATAAGAACTGGCTCAATATAGTCCGTTCGACCACTGACAATATACCAGTCGGCTTCTATCAACATCGCAAAATTGACAATACCAGTCAGGCTTACGTAAGCATTACGCTGACGAATAAAGACCGGTTACTCGCGTTCAGGCAACCTAATGGCTCAATACTTGCCTTCGGCCAGGTGGTTTCCTCCAATCGATTACTGGCTTGGCTTCAAATTGCAACGGGCGTGGTTGCCTTAGGGGCAAGTTATGCGGGTTACAACTCGCTCCAGAATAGTTACAAAGTGTATAGCGACCGGATAACGACTCTCAATTCCGAGTACGCTATCTGGCAAACATTGACGCAACAACCGGGTGGCAACCCAGCAATTCCCATGACTTTTGGAAGTTACGCTAAGCCGGGTATTTATGCGGTCTATGGGGGGGGCGTATCCGGTAGCGCTCTGCTCGTCAATGGTATAAGGCAGTTAGTGAGGGCAGGGAAATTGAAGAAACAAGCGAGAAAATAAGCCGCTTGATAAGCATATACGAATTAACGTCAAATGAATAGATCAATAAACCGACTCTGTCTGACTGTGATAATCTCCATCATCAGTCTGGTTCTGACAGAAGCGCAAACCGTAACTCTTTACAATGGCGATCCAGCCGGTAATCCAGCCGATGCCTTCGACGGTAACGTGTTTCAGGCAGGAACTCAATTTGGTGATGCATCTATTTATGCCGTATTGGGTGGCGGGGCTAAATCGTTCCAGATTGTATCACCGGGAGAAAGCTTAACTAAAACAGTATCGTCAACTGGATTCTTTACCATACGGCCAACCAGCAACATGGTGGTTGATAATACCAAAATTTTCAGTTTCTCCGGTACGGTTACCGGCTCAGTTGCCATAACGGTTAAGCAGTTGGGCATCGGTTTAGTCGATGTTAACGTGAAAGAGGCAACGCCGGGAGCAGAAATTACCGTTTCTTACGCCACAGGTGCCGGTACATTCCCAGCAGAGCTTGCGGCTGGGAAATTTAAAGTACAATTATTGGATGCTACCGGTAGATTTCTCAATGATCTGCTGAACTCAGCCGATCAGTACGCCGGGCAGGAGAAGGCTGGGGCCAGCCGAGGTGGTCTGCGATCCATTAAAGCAACAATTCCCGCGAACACAGCTCCCGGAACATACCGGGTTCGGGTCATAACCCAAGGCTTAACAACGCCCGTGAGTGGCACGTCAAGTAGTTCATTCATTGTTCGGGACAACACACCTATCATTAATGCGGGCAGCATCGGGACAGGCAGTTTCTGCGCTGGTACAAGCGTATCATTTCCATACTCAACCACGGGAACATTTCCGTCTGGCAACCAATTCAAGGTCCAATTAGTCAATGCGGATGGTACCACATTCCAGGACTTATCCGGAACAAGTCTTACCTCACCAATTCAAGCCACACTGCCTGCTATGCTATCTGCGGGATCGTACCGTTTTCGCATAGCTGCTACAGCAACGAATGTAGCAAGCGCCACCAGTGTAATCAACGTGTCAACCCTGCCAACAATGACCATCTCGGGGAGTTCGACAATCACTACTGGCGCAACGGCTCCCGTTCAATTGACTTTCACGGGAACACCACCCTGGTCATTTACCTACACAGACAACAACGTTGCACGTGCAGCCTCATCATCAGGTAGTTCTGTTACAGTCAGCCCAACCTTTCAGTCTACAACCACGTACGACAAATCATTTATAACAGGGTTCCGGGACAGTGGTTGTGGCACCAGTGGTCTGATTAGTGGATCGGCCCAGATTACCGTTAGGCAAGTAACAATAACCACTGGATCACTGTCCGGTAGTTATTGTCCCGGCAGTGTGGTATCAGTGCCGTTCACAGTCAGCAGTCCTTTGCCAGCTAATGTCATTTATCAGGTACAGATTTCGGATAACAATGGTAATTTCCAGAACGGGCCGTTCATTGGTAGTAGTACAGGAACAAGCTCCGTAACCGCCACGATTCCGCAAACGCTGGCACCCGGTACGGGCTACAGGTTGCGCATTGTCCCTTCTAACTTTGGGTCAGTCGAGTACGTAGTCGGTTCACTGACGATCAGCCGACCTGATGCGCCTAAAGTAACAAATCTGTCTATTTGTTCAGAAGCAACAACGGCCCCGCTGAGTGCTATGGGTACTAACTTGAAGTGGTACACAACCAGTACCAGTTCGCAATCGCTGACCAGCGCGCCTGCACCATCCAGTAATCAATCCAATCTCTACTATGTCAGCCAAACGATAGATGGCTGCGAAAGTACACGCCAACCGATATCGGTATCAGTCGTTGCTGCCCCTGCCGCCCCAATGGTCAGTAGCGTTTCGCTTTGCCAGGGTGGTCAGGGACAATTCTCGACCTCGATTCCCGGCATACTTTGGTACACAGCCCCTACGAGTGGAACAGGATTGGCACAACCACCTACACTTAACAGTCAGACTGCTGGGGAACAGACGGTTTACGTCTCGCAGACAATTAATGGCTGTGAAAGCTCGCGTACTGCCGTGAAAGCCACAGTGTATCCCATTCCGGCAGCACCAACTGTACAAGCGCAGAGTCCACTATGCCAGTTTTCTACCGCCAACTCCCTGACAGCGACCGGATCGGCCCTGACTTGGTACGATCAATCGGGTAAACTACCGGGAGCACCGATACCCAACACGTCGCTTTCAGGAACACTCTCTTATTCCGTCAGCCAGTCCGCTAACACCTGCGAGAGTGCCCGCGCAGCAGTTAGCGTGGTTGTTACGCCTGCTCCGGCCCTGCCAGTTGCCAGTTCTGGGCGATACTGCGTGGGCGAAACTCCCCGCTCATTGAGCGCAACGGGTTCCAACCTGAAATGGTATACATCATTGACGGGAGGTGCGGGTTCATCTGCGTCACCTACCTTCTCTACCCAAACTGCCGATGTGTTAACCTACTACGTTTCGCAAACTGACGCCAATAACTGCGAAAGCCTGCGCTCACCCGTGTCTGTATCGGTTATTGCTGCCCCTGCCGCCCCAACGGTCAGTAGCGTTGCGCTCTGTCAGGGTGCCCAGGGACAGTTCTCAACCTCAATTCCCGGCGCACTCTGGTATACAGCTGCTACGGGTGGAGCCCCATCTTCTCAGCCCCCGGTAGTGAATAATCAGACTGCCGGAGAACAGACTTTTTATGTTTCGCAGACGGTCAATGGCTGTGAAAGCCCGCGCGCTGCCGTGAAAGCTACGATCTACCCAATTCCACCCGTGCCAACCGTACAGACAGCATCCTTGTGTCAAAATACTATTCCAAGCCCCCTAACAGCAACCGGATCAGCTTTAACATGGTATGGCCAGTCGGGTAAGTTAGCCGGTGCCCCTACTCCTACTACGTCATCACCAGGAACGCAGTCCTATTCCGTCAGCCAGACGGCCAATGGTTGCGAAAGTACACGCGCAACCATTAGTGTAATTATTTTACCTGCGCCAGTTACGCCATTAGCCAGTTCCGTACGCTACTGTGTTGAAGAGACCGCCCGCCCGCTTTCGGCAACGGCTTTAACAGGCAACACTATAAAATGGCACACGGCTGCATCGGGCGGACCGTCTACGGTTGATTCTCCCAGCTTTTTTACGGTAGAGCCTAAGATCTATACGTTTTATGTAACGCAAACTGATGCCAACAACTGCGAAAGCCCACGTTTGCCGGTATCGATATCCGTCGTCGCGGCTCCTTCTGCGCCGACGGTCACAGCCAATCAGGTTGTTTGTCAATCGGCTACGGTAGGTCAGCTAACAGCGAGTCCGAATACCGGCCTGATCTGGCAAGGGCCGGGTATTACGAGTAACGGTGAAACGGCACCGATACCGAGTACGTCCCAGCCTGGCACCTTTACGTATCTTGTTGCTCAGAGAGCCGGTAGTTGCACAAGTCCAACTTCGCAGATCGTCTTCACCGTTCGCCCGACACCAGCTAAACCCGTAACCCAATCGACAGCTACCTTCTGCATTGGTACAACGGGTACGCCACTTTCCGCTACCGCAGCAGGTCAGTTAACATGGTACACTAATGCTGACCGTAGCGGCCCGTCCTTGGCTCAGGTAATTCCGAACACCAGTCAGGCGAACATAACCACGTACTACGTCACCCAGAAAGATGGCAATAACTGTGAAAGTCAACTTAGTGAAGTGCAGGTCCGCGTATCGGCAAAGGCAACAGCCCGGCTTACGGGTGACGGTACCGTAAACCCCGGCGATAGTACGGCCATTCGGGTACGATTCACTGGTGATGGCCCCTGGTCATTCACGAACTGGAATGGACAAGTAATCAACACCGCCGACTCGCTTTACGTAATTTGGGAAAAACCAACGACAACCCGAACGTATGTCATAACGAATTTGAACAGTGCTTGTGGCACAGGCGATATCCGCAACAGCTACACATTGACGGTATTAACACCCTTGGGTACTCAATCGGTAATAGAACCGCTGGTACTCAACGCCTATCCTAATCCAGTCACTGGCGATCTGTTCGTAGATTGGCGTTCCCCAACAAAACAACCCATTACGCTTCAACTCATCGATGCAACGGGCAAAATTATTGAGCAGGTCAACCGGTCAATTACCAGCGGTTCACAAACCGAACGTTTTCAGATGAGCAGTCAGCCTCCCGGAATGTATATTCTCAATGTAACGACAACTAACAATGGGAAACTGACACGTCGGATTTTGAAGCAATAGATTACCCATCACTGCCTCTTACATTCAAAAACAACTTCAGTAAGTTCTCTCACACAATCTAAATTTTTTGTAATATGCTAAGTTTCAAGGAGTTTACTTTTCCGCCAGCAGGGCAAGACAATCAAAGGCCATTTGATCCTTCTACACCTACAAAGAAGTTTTGGCTGTATACAAAAAAGAATGAAATGAATTTCGGAATCACATTACCAGGGCTTTGTGAAACCACCGGTTACTCAACGCAAATGTTAGCATTTTTTGGTGTCCTAATCTTAGAGATTGTTCCCACCGTATATGGAATAGCCCAAGGCCTTCTCTGGCAAGCTGTAGTTGCTTCCATTTTTGTAGATATTTTTTTTGCTGTAGTTGCACATTGGTGGCATTATGATATCCTTAGAGCAAAAAATCAATTAGTGATTACTAATGATTCAATAGAGAGTCAAAATCTTAGACGCCAAATTAACAAACACTCCTTTTACACTAATCTGTTTTATTTTCTCATTTTCGTTTCAGGATGTATTAAGTTCTTTTTCTTCTATAAAGCCTACGTATTCTTTGACGCTATAGCAGGTGGAGCGTTAGTCTGTTATTTATTAGGAGCTTTGCTTCACATTACTTACACAGGCTACTTTTTATACACCTCAAGGTTCCATTGGTTCATGCACAATGAATTCAGAAAGTACCTGAATACAAATGCGGAAAGATTTGCAACGCATCAGCCAAATCCTCAGCCAATACAAACAAGTGGTGCAAACATTCAATTTAACACTTTAACAAAAGGTCTTCATAAAATTTATAAAACGTCTGATGGTCAACATTATTTTGAGACATTCGGCATATTGACTGATAAAGAGCTGTCCGAATTTGTAAAAGCGCAACAAAATCCAATAGCACGAGATGTAATAGCAAGGGAGGGGTTATCACAACAACTTTTGAATTTAGGCTTGATAAACGCTGGAGCAGTAAACTTAAGAAATGCAACTAATGGTATAACCAATAATGCCACTTCAAACACTGTTACTGTAATACCAAGCACAAATAACTGAATTCAGTTAACATTCACACTTATGAAACAAATTTTCAGTTACATAACCACTATAATTTCTCTTGTGTTTTGTGATGTCATAATTATTGGATGTGGCAATTCAGGAACAGCTACAGAAAGGATAGATATCAAGATCATTTTTACGGACATACCATCTACGGTCAGTGATGAATCTGGCAAACTGTCTGATGATGCACGCTTTCTGCTAAGTGGTCTAGAAGCCGATCAAAACAAGTGCAAACGTGCCTTTATTCTCAATCCTAAACTTGTACGTCCTGATTTGCACATAGATACTTCTATAAGTACTAAAATAGAAAGATCTTCAATTGCTGCTGCAACATCAACAAGGGATTTCAAACTTGTTCAGCAAAACCTCGAGGAATTGACTTTACCTGATCCAATTTTACAAAAGTCTACTTCCAAAGTAAAGGCAGATAGTTTATTTAATCACTATGTGTTAACCGAGGCAGCTCAAGATTCTCTGCTTATTCTCTTTGAGGAAAAAGCACCTGATTCACTAAAGATTAATGGTAAACGATATAAAGTTTTAGCTAACAGTGGTGAGGTTAGGAACAAAATACTTTCTGTTTTATGTCAGAACCCGAAAGCTTCTTTCGCTTTATTAATTAACCCTCCAGTGATAGAGTCCAAGCCAACGCTTACACTCAGTTTAGAAGTAAATGAGCCGGACTGCCAATCCGGAAAAATAACTTTAACAACTACAGGTGGAGACGGTAGTCCAATCACTTTTAGGAGCCAAGGTCTGAGCAGTAGTCAGAAGGATAATGAATTTGTCATACCTAAAGTGCAACGTAATGGTAAAACGTTCACGTTCCTCGCCACACAAAATGGTGTTGTGGCAAAAGTTGATTATACTACTAAGTGTGTATTTCTTCCTCCACCGCCCCCAAGAAGGCCAATTAGTAATCGTAGTACATTTGGCAATGTCGATAATGGTGATCTATCTATGATAAAAAATAGCGAAGGGTGTGACATCTGCACTCGCTATTATAGTGCCACCGATAAGCTTGGGCGCACTCGACAGGTTACAGAGAAAAACTCAACGTTTTGCTGCCCTTGTGGAAAGACAATTGAGATGAGAGGCCGTACCTACCGCATGGAATGCGATGGAACCGGTAGCAATAGACTTGCACTGGTGGAGTAAAACTGAAAGTCAGTTACGCGTTAAGCGTGATAAATGTGTCACCTGTAACTATATCTGAACGGTTAATTAATCAACTGTACGTTCTAATAATGAGTCCAAACTAATCTGTCCATGAAACGTCTACTCCTATTTTTGCTCTTGTTTGCTTCGAGTGTATTGTCGTTCGCTCAGGTTCATGTACGAGGTTATTATCGAAAGAATGGCACGTACGTCCAATCACACCAACGAACGCGCCCGAACCACACGGTGACAGACAATTACAGCTATCCCGGCAATCACAACCCGAATAAAGGACGGATTACAGGTGGTTCGGTTGAGACCCGTAGTCCTGCGATTTCAACGCCAACAGACTACGGTAATTATATGCCCACCCAGGACACCCCTACTGAATCCAGTACATTGAGGAGAGACAGTAAACCTTTTTCTCCACCCAATGCACTACTAAGTTCAGAACAACTATACGCCGTAGTAGAACCTAATACTGCTTTAAAAGCAGAACCGACTTACACGGCTAATTCAAAATATGCAATACCTAAGGGGACAGTTGTAAAGGTCTCGAAGTACAACGAAAATTATTACTTAGCCGAGGTTGACGGGCGTAACGGATACATATGCACTTGCCAAGTAAAAAAGACGTTTGCTCAGTTAACAGATCAATAAACGCCAAAATGCAAATAGCTCCCTACCGCCTTGTTACATGGGTTGAAGGAGCTATTTGCACTCGTACAATTCACTACAGTCAGTTCTCTCCTATTTCCCCATCACCTGTTTGATGGCGGTTGTTTCGGCGGGGTCATAGGGCGTTCCGTCCTGCTTGTAGACTTCGTGAAACCAGACCGCCGGTTCACGACCGTTGATGTAGGGTTTCTGCCAGCTATCCCACGGCAGAAACGTCTGGGTTTTACCCGCCACGAAGCCCCAATTTATCATGCCGACTTTCACCTTTTTAGCAATGGGCAGGTGCGTTTGAAACTTGCTGTCGACGCCCCGTGCCATAAACTCGGTGCAAATCACCGGGCGACCCATCTTCTGCAATACCGGAATTATTTTTTCGAGCGCATCTGCCGTCGAATACTGGTGGAAGGTGATGATGTCGGAGTTCTCGAACTGCACTTTTTCCATCGGCGTCCACTTGGCCGGGTTGCTCCAATCGTGGCCATCCCAGAGAATCCACGGACCCGACGTTAGCGGCTGAGTCGCTCCGGCCGAACGGCACCACTGGAACACCTGCGGCAACAGACCCGTGATGATGGCGACCTTTTTGGCGTTGTCGAGTTCGATTTTCTTTTCGTTTTTACCGTAATTATTGTCGTTGCAGTTATCAGGCTCGTTCCAGGTGTCCCAGGCTAAAATGCGTTTGTCGTTTTTAAACGCCCCGACCACGCCCTTCACGTAGGCTTCCAGACGCGGATACTGCGATACGTCGGTGAGGGCGTCGGCACCGGGGCTTTGTACCCAGCCCGAGTTGTGAATGCCCGGCACGGGGTCGCGCTGCTTGCCGAGTTTGGGAAACGGGTCCCAGCACGAATCGAACAGCACCAGCATGGGCCGGATTTTGTGTTTGGCGCAGATGCTCAGAAACTCGTCTAAGCGCTTGGTAAAGCCCTGCGGGTCCTGCCAGAGCAAGTCGTGCAGAAACACGCGCATAGTGTTCATACCGATGCTTTCGGCCATGGCCAGCTCTTTGTCAATGGTCTTCGGGTCGAAGGTCTCGGCCTGAAACATCTCCAGTTCGTTGATGGCGTTGGCGGGGGCGTAGTTGGACCCAACCAGAAACGGTTCTTTGGCGTACCAGGCATTGGCTTTTTCAGACGACCAGCGCCCCGGACCGTTCGGCGCTCCGGCCGGTCCGCCGATGCGGGTCTGCGCCAGCGTGACGGTGGAAATAAACAGAAAGACTAAAAACGAAAAGCGTTTCATACGTGGGCAAATGAAGTTGAAAGGTTGTTTATTGACTAAAGACAATTTTCCTTTTGACAGGATTAAACAGGATTTGTTACTTTGTAATCCTGTCGGAAAAACTACTACTTGACCACCGAGAACCGGTACTCTGTCGTCTGTCTGTACGTCTGACCGGGTTTCAGGATTGTACTCGGATAGGTTGGGTGGTTGGGCGAGTCGGGGTAGTGCTGTGTTTCGAGGGCGAAGGCTTCGCGGTAGTTGGTGGCCTTGCCATACTTACCCGTATCGTTGCCGGTAAAGAAATTGCCGCCGTAAAACTGCAAAGCTGGTTCGGTCGTCAGCACTTCCATTTTGATACCCGATTTGTCACCCGTGATTTCTCCGGCTTTTGTCATCGCCGGATTATTCTTTTTCAATACCCAGTTGTGGTCGTAGCCTCCACCGAATGTTAGCTGTTCGTTTTTCTCGTTCACCCGCGACCCAATGGCCGTTGGCTTCCGAAAATCGAACGGCGTTCCGGCCACCGGCACCGGTTCGCCCTGCGGAATGAGACCCTTGTCCACGATTGAATACCGGTCGGCGTCGATCATCAGCACGTGGTTGTTGATGGTGCCGCTTGCTTCGCCGTTCAGGTTAAAAAAGCCGTGACTCGTCGGGTTGTAGGGCGTGGCTTTGTCGGTCGTCGCTGAATAGTCGATGCGCAGGGCGTTGTCGTCCGTGAGCGAGTAAGTTACTTTCGTCGTTACCGTGCCGGGAAAACCGCCTTCGCCGTCTTTCGATACGTACGTCAGTTCGAGCGTTTTATCGCCGGACTGTTTGGCATCCCAGACGTGGGTGTGGAAACCGCTCGGTCCGCTGTGGAGTGTATTACCGTTATTGTTGAGTTCAGTCTGGTAGGTCTTGCCATCGAGCGTGAATTTACCCTTCGCAATCCGGTTGCCAAACCGCCCAACGATGGGTCCGTAGAACGGTTCGTTGGCTTTCTGGTAGGCAGCAACACTGGCAAAACCCGGCACAACGTCGGTTTGCTTACCCATTTTATCAGGCATCAGCAGTCCCACAATCCGGGCACCGTAATTGCTGATAGCGACTTGAATAGCGTCATTCTTCAAGATAAACAGTTCCGCCTTCTTGCCGTTCACCTCACCCGCGAACGAACCTGGGTCTGGAAGTTTTGCGCCGATCATGGCCGTCGTATCGCCGGTGGCAACGGCGATGGAGTCGGTTGCTTTCTGTTCGGTTTTGTTGGTTGGTCCGCAGCCGTTGAGACTGATAAGTACGGCAAGGGCAGCCGGGAAAACGAGTTTGTACATTGAGGGTAGGGGTTGTCTATCAAAAAACGATTTATATCCCGCGTTTATTCGCCCGGCACTGGCATGGGTGTTTTGGGCATTGGCTTACCAAAGTTGGGCGTACCATCAGCATTCCACGCAAAGGGCTGAATGTGCGGAGCGCGTTTGTTGCCGCAGCCGTCCGTAGCCGAGGGATTGGCGTGGTAAATCATCCAGTCCTGATTAGCCGAGCGAAAGAACCCACCGTGGCCAGGTGCCCACACCCCGTTTTCAGAAGCCTGCGTAAACACGGGCTGCTGGCTTTTTGTCCAGCTTTTAGGGTCGGTCAGGTCGCCCGTGCCGGTGTAAGTCAGCAAGCCCATGCAGTAGTCGAGCCAGCAGGCGTTGGCCGAGTACACGATGAACAGTTTATCGTCGTGGCGCAGGAACTCCGGTCCTTCGTTGACTAAGATTACGGGTGGTTCACCATTTTTCTGCCATTCAACGGGCGTTGCGCCGTGCTGCTCCCACGGCAGATCGGGCTGCGAAATCTTGACCCGGTCGCCGTCCAGCGTCCACGGATTTTTGAGTTTGGCAATGTAAATATCCTGCCGCCCATTGGTGGGTCCCTCCCATCCCGACCAGGCCGCGTAGAGCTGACCGTTATACTCCATCACCGACATGTCGATTTCCCAATGGTTTGCTGCATCGCCAATCTTGCCTTTCATTATCCACTCGCCCTGCATGGGATCGGGCGATGGATTTTCGATGACCCATACCCGGTGGCTGAGGTTGTTGAGCGAGTCCGCTGAGAAGTAAACGTACCACTTACCGTTGAACGAATGGATTTCGGGTGCCCACAGTTCTTTGGAATAAGGTTGCCCGGCCGGGGGCGTGTAGATCACCTTGCTCTCGGCGGTGGCGAGGTCGGCCATGTTGCGGGTTTTCCAGAGCGTCAGGTTGCGGCCGGTGGTGTTCATATAATAATACCAACCGTCTTTTTGCAGCACCCACGGGTCCGGACCAGACGACTTGATGGGGTTCGTGAAGGTGCGCTGCGCCAGGAGCGGGACAGCGGGCAGGCTAAGCAACAGGAGTAAATAGAAAAAGCGTTTCATGGGTAAAGGGAGAGTGCAGTATAATTAAGAAGCAGAAATTGACTGAATTCTCACCGGTTGAAGAAGTCAGCGGGCAGCGGAAGGGTCGCAACGTACGGTTTACACGTCCCGCCATTGGGTTTGAGCGCCACTTCCAGCAGGCTATTCGTCGCGGGCAACAGCAGCAACTGTGAGGAGTAATTAGGGCATGGCGTATTGTTAGCTTCGGGCACGGGAACCGGAGCGACCAGTTGAGTCCACGGGCCACGTCTCCCATTTTGCACCATCACAATCCGACCATTATCGGCAGTTACTTTCCCGGCCGCGTCCATTACCATCTGCCCCACCACGATCAGACTGCCATTGGGAGCCACCGCAACCGAAGGCGCATGGGCAAAATGCTGGCCCTTATCCGATTCAATACGGGTGCCGGGGTCGGTGGGGTTACCCCAGTCGAGACCATCGTTCGAGAACCGAATGTACACGTCGCAGCCCAGTCCGCAGATTTCGTAGACCATCGCGTACGTTTTGTCGGGCAGTTGCCGGACGATGGCCATGCCGGGGCGTATTTTTTGGTTAGGCGTGTCGGGCAGAGCTACGTCGCGCACTTCCGCCCCCCATGTCAGGCCACCATCGGTCGATACTTTGTGCGCCAGCAATTGATTGAATCCGTCCGTCCTGTACTGCTCCGTCGAATAATAGGCCACTAACTGCCCCTTCGCATCGACCATGAACTCCGGCTCCCACAGGCCGACGCTTCCCGTCACAAGCGTAGCATGAGCCTGCCACGACTGGCCTCCGTCCGTGCTGCGCCGGATCTTGATAGCCGCATCGCAGCGCGGATCGCGGGGGCACCCCATCGACGGCGACCAGAACAGCGTACCCGCCGGAAACTGACCCAGCGGCTGCGGAAACTCCCAAAGCCCATTGCAACAGTGCCAGGCGCTGGATTCGTCCTGCACCGTTGCCAGCGGTTGCCACGTTTGACCGTTGTCGTCGCTGGTGAATAGAGCCGCGTGTATATCGTTGGTATCGAATGAGGTCAGCAACCGACCCGGAGTCATCCCGGCAGGCTGGTGTTGCAGTTGAATCGTACGCGGGTAAAACGCCTGCTGATTCGCCAGCAACCGGGGCGGAGACGGTTGGGCAGAGGGCAGAGAAGGCGTTTGCGCGGGCGTTTCCTCGCTTTTGTTACAGGCGAGCAGCACAACCAGCACAAACGACCAGCCAAGTGTTCGGGAGTGATTCATCAGGCAACGGGTAGTTGCCGGTGAAAGACAAAATTGGCGTTGTTTATCCCTTTACAGCTTCTCCCGGCTCGAAACAGTGGTGACCGAAGCAGGCGTCGGGGTTGGCGTCTTAGGTTCCTCAACGGGCGGAACAGGAGTTAGGCCGGGGGCGTTGCGTTTGCTGCCGAAGAGCCGGTTGAACGAACGGGTGTACAGAAAACTCAGCCCACCACCCGTCGAAATTGTGCTGTTAAGGCTATTTTGGCTCAGTACACTCTGCTGATTCCGGTTGTACACTTTGGCCCGCAGCCGACCGTCGGGGGTGATAAAATACTCAAGAGTCCATTCACCGAGCAGACTGGCTGCGTTAGTCTGGCTTTGCCCATACGTAAATCCACCGTCGCGGCTAATGCGGAGCCGGTCGTTCAGGAGCCGGTACGAAAATCGCAACTGGAGATTGTTGAGCAGGTTTTCGTTCTGAATGCTACCCGTGAACCCACCAAACGACACGCCAACGTCCAAGTTCTCGCTCAGGTTCGATGCTAACCGGCTGATCTGGTTTGAGAGCAACTCACTCACGCTGTTGGCCACGCCCGTGTTCACCTGCCCCTGATCGAACAGGCCCGCTCCCTCCGGCAGCAACTGATTGAACAGCAGCACACTGCTAACCTGCCGGGTCAGTTCCTGCTCGTTGCTCTGAAGCCGGGCCTCAAATGCCGTAACCGCCTGCCGAAACTCGGACGACGACGGGTACTCTTTCACATCCAGGTCGTAGTTGATGGCGGGCGAACCTAAATCACCGTTGAGTTTGATGAGTAGATTGACTGGATACCGACGCGTCTGATCAGCACTTTTGGTCGCGTTCGAAGTTGATCCGTTGGCCAGCAGCGGAGCCAGCGAGGTGTATTGGGTGTACGCGGCCGTTACGTCCAGCAACGCGCCGTACGGGTCGCCGGTCCAGGTAATGCGGCTATTGGGCTGAATCTGAAACCGTTTATTGATAATATTCTGGAACGTGAAGGTGTAGTCGCCTTTCAGAATCTCGTAGTTGCCCGTCATCGTAAAATCACCCTTCGTATCCACCTTCATGCCCAGCCGTCCCTGTCCGTAGGCTTTAATGATATCGCCAGTCTGACGGTCCAACTGGATTTCGCAGTAGGCATCCGGTGTAATGTCGAAGTTAAAATCCATCTGAATCCTCGACAGGTCGATCTCGGATGCCGTCGTGACCCGGCCTGGATTGGTCTGGGTTGACCGGGCATCGGGATCAGCCGTACTGGCCGTTTGACCGGTCGATCTATCCCGGCGATTAACGAATCGAATCTTGTCATCGGAAGCGACGGATGTAGCGCCATCCAGTGGAATATAAATCCGGGTTCCTCGGTTACTGGCAACGTTGGCGCGAATCACTAAGTTATCGATGGGGCCATAGAGTTCGGCCTTCCCCGTCACCACGGCCTGCCCGTAGAACAACTCATTGTCTTTGGCCGTCGTGTTCAGAATTCGGAAGCTTTTAAAATCAGCGTCGAAGCCCAGCGTAAAGTACCGGAATCCGTCGTGGTAAACACCCCCGCGCAGTTGAGCCGTGTTGCCTTCGGGGTCGCGCAGGACCAGCCGCCGGGTGATGATTTCGTTTTCGCCGAAGTACACGGTATCATCGAACGCAAAGTCGGCCTTCAGGTAATCGAACCGCCCACGCCCGCCCCGCACGGCCACCTCACCAACAAGCACCGGAGCCGAGGGCGTACCCGAAACGGCCACCGTACCCGCAGCCGTGCCGCCGAGGTTCGAGAATAGCCCCGTCGTAAACGGCTCCAGCGTGTTTAGATCGGCGTTGTTGAGGTTTGCCGTCAGCGCCAGTGGGTTCGTTTTTCGCTGGGGGGTGTAGTTACCCGCCAGCGTCACCACGTCCGCGCCATTGCGGTTCACGTTCGCGTCGACGTTGAGCCGTTTTGTTACCTGATCCCACTCAACCCGACCCCGCACGTCGCCAATCAGCGTCTTCTCATACGACAGGTCGCGCACCAGCAGTTGACTCTCAATGATGGGGGTCTGATACACGTCGCGAACCGACAGCTTGCCGTTCAGCGTTCCGCCGAGAGTGGTATTGAGCACCGGATTCAGGGATTCGAGCAGGAAGTTGCGGGCTTCGAGGTTCAGGCTCTGCACCGAGTCGGGCGAGAGTTTTCCCGAAGCCAGAATAACCTGGTTCTGATTTAGTACCGACAGGTTCAGGATGGTGTATTCGTCACCAACTTTCCGGACAATACTCTGCGGATTAAGCACCCAGTCGCCATCCAGCACCCGCAGGTCCGACCGACGGAAGCTCAGGTCGATGGCGTCGCCCTTAAAGCGCAGTTCACCGTTCAGATCGGCCCGATTGGGGCTGTTGGCCTGCTCAATGCTGCTTGTGAACGTGATATGATCAACATCCCACGAGGCTTCGGCCTGCAAATTACGCGTTGGCACGAGTGAACTCAGCGCCTGCCGCTGCGACGATAGAATCGCCGACGCCAGCACGGACTCGCCATAAGTTTGTTTAGAGGTCGTCAAATCCAGATCGCTCGGCCCAAATCCCAGCGTCCCAAACCGCATGGAGTCCGTTTTGACGGTAGCCGTCAGGAATTGCGTATTGTCGGCCGTGAAACGCCCCTCCACCCGCGTTTGGGGAGCCACGTAAACCGACGGGTCCAGAAACGTGAGCAACGGGCGGGCGTCTTTAGCAAGAAATTGATAATCAACTCCGTAGCGCTGGATCAGTGCATCCGACTGCTGCCGTTTCTGATCGTAGTACGTTTTCATCCTGGCCGCATCACCCGCAAAAAAAAGTCCGTATTCCCGCGCCAGCCGGGTCAGGTCGCTAACGGTCTGCCGGGGCTTGAAGTTACCCTGTAGGCGGGCCGTCAGAAAATCGGAGTCGAAGTCAAAATACCGCTGTGTACCCAGCGAGTCGGACGCTGTAGCTGAGCCGCTAATGCCGCTCGTCTGCCGTTCGATAGACGATACGATCGAGAGCGTATCGATGGATAGATTGCGTCCGTTCAGGCTCACGGTGGCATTACGAAAGTACGCATTGCCCACGATGTCATCGAGTTTATTACCGTCTAACTGCACATCCAGATTCGTGCGAATCGCTAATGAATCGGTCAGGTAGCCCAGTGCCCGCAGATCGGCGTGCTGCACCGCACCGCGCAGATCGAAGCGATTGCGGGGGCCACGCAGATCAAATTCACCATCGACGGCGAACGCCAGATTAGGGTCGCGCAGATCGACGTGTCCGTGGAAGAACGCTTTTTGCAGGTTCCCTTCGAGCGTCACGCCCCGGTAGTCGTATCCTTGCCAACCAAACCGGCCGAGCCGCCCATCAACGTCTACACTGGCCCGTTCCAAATCAGTACCCCGGCCCACGATACGGCCCTCACCATCGAGTTTGCCAAACTGGTCGGGCCGGTCAATCAGTTGACCAAGATCAAGGTTTTCGCCCCGTACCGTCGCTGCGTAAGTCGTCTGGTCAGGCTGGTTGGCCCATTTAAGTGCTAAATCACCCGCTACGGTACCGATAGCCGTACGGAACTGGCCTTTGGTCTTGAAATCATCGAATGCCCCGGCAAACGTCGCGTTAAACGCGACCGTACCTAATTTCTGAATCGTGTGATTAAACGACGTGTCGGGGTAGTACTGCCGGATATCGGCCATTGTCACAACCGAGGGCGTAAACGCAAAATCAACCGTTGTTTTGTCAATGTCGGGCAGTCCCTTCCACGCCATGTCGCCCGTCAGCCGACTGCGGCCGTTGGTGCCAAAGCGCAGGTCGGTATTGCGGAGCCGGAAGTTCTCAACGGTACCCGTGAAAATACCGCTCAGCAACCAGGTTTCATTAAGGCCGCGCAGGTAGCTTGAGAAGTAGCCAAGGTCTTTCGACCGCACTTCACTGTCGCGGAGCATGGCCCGCATGACCACCCGACTGTTAAAATGCCCAAATGCGGATGGGCGGTCGTAGAAAAACGTCAGTTCATGGCGAATCACCGAGTTGCCGATATGGGCGTACAGCTTCGCCAGTTTCATGTTGGTATTGCAGTACAGAAAATCCGTGTCCAACTGGCGAATTTTCAGGCGCGAATCCCGGTCCACGCCCGACAAGCCCTTAACGTCGAACGCAACCGTGTCGCCCAAAACGAGCAGATTTTTAACGTCCGCGTTGAGATGCTGGAGCGTAAAGTGGTTGTAATCAAAGTTTTTGGCGTTGCGCATGAACGGTTCACGCGGATCGTGGAGCGTGTAGGTGCCTTCGGCTAAGGTCACGCGGGCCACCGTGAAGGGAACGTTCTGATTGGGTACGCTGGGCTTGGTCGGGTCGGAGGTAAGTTCCTGAATGCGGGCAATGAACTCGTCGAGGTTGGTGTCGCCGGTCTTCGGATTCTTAATCATCCGCACGTCGGGCCGGTAGAGCACTACCTCATCTAAATGCAGATTATGCGCCGATGAGTCGATGAGGTTTTGCAGGTTATAATCCGCATCGAGCCGCCCGACCGTAATCATCGACCGTCCTTCCCGGTCTTTGATGCGCACGCCTTCGAGCGTCAGCGAGTCGAACCACTTAATCGAAACGCCGTCGATGGCAACCGGAAACTGGAGTTTGTCGGATACCCGCCGGGCCACTTCCTGCGCAATGCGCGTCTGCACCGCCGGAATTTGCAGACTCAGCAATACACCCAGCGTCAGCACGGCTACCGTCAGAAAGAGGTAGAGCAGCGTTTTAAGAACTATGGCGAAAAGCTGACGCATCCAGGGCGGAAAGGCCTAATTTACAACAATTACGGAAAAATAAACGCAGTTTGGACCACTAACGAAGGGAACGGTTTAGTAACCGGTTCCATTATATACCCTACAGAATTCCTCCTTCAATAGTTTTAATACGGTGACTATTTTAGCCATTGAGTCTTCCTGCGACGAAACGTCGGCGGCTGTTCTGACGGACGGGCACATGCGGGCGAACGTCGTGGCTACGCAGTTGATCCATGAACAGTACGGGGGCGTGGTGCCCGAATTAGCATCGCGGGCGCATCAGCAGCATATTCTGCCCGTTGTGGAACGTGCCCTGTCCGACGCAAAAACAGCAAAATCAGACTTGTCGGCCATTGCCTTCACGCGGGGGCCGGGTTTGCTGGGGTCGCTGCTGGTGGGTACCTCGTTTGCTAAAGCAATGGCGCTGGGTCTGAACATTCCACTCATCGAGGTCAACCACATGCAGGCCCACGTACTGGCTCATTTCATTGACGCGCCCCACCCGACGTTTCCATTTCTGTGCCTGACCGTCAGCGGGGGCCATACGCAAATCGTGCGCGTTGATGGACCGCTCGACATGACCATCATTGGCCAAACGCAGGACGACGCCGTGGGCGAAGCCTTTGATAAGTCGGCCAAACTGCTGGGGCTGCCCTACCCCGGCGGGCCGCTCATCGACAAGTACGCCCAGGGTGGTAATCCGCTGGCGTATCGGTTTCCAATGGGCGACATGCCGGAGTTGAATTTCTCCTTTAGCGGCATTAAAACGGCCATTCTATATTTCCTGCGCGACAATACAAAAGCCAACCCGGATTTCATTGCGCAGCATTTGCCCGATATTTGCGCCAGCATTCAGCACACGCTGGTCCAGATGCTCCTGACAAAACTAAAACGGGCGGCCCGCGAAACGGGCATCCGCGAAATTGCCATTGCGGGGGGTGTATCGGCCAACAGCGGTCTGCGCACCACCCTGACGCAGCTCGGCGCTGAACAGGGCTGGACCGTGTATATCCCGCGTTTTGAGTACTGCACCGACAACGCGGCCATGATTGCAATGGCCGCCCGGTTCAAGTACGAGCAGGGAACGTTTACGCCCCAAACCGTTAGTCCGATGCCGAGAATGAGTATATGAGTAAGTTGGTCAGTTAGCCAGTCACTGACCGACTCACTGACCCACCGACTGACTAACTTACTGACTATGCTAACCCTCTCCCACCTCTACATTTACCCCATCAAATCGCTCGGCGGCATCTCCGTATCCGAAGCGGTTGTTGAGGAGAAAGGCTTCCGGCACGACCGGCGGTTTATGCTCGTTACGCCCTCCGGCGATTTTATGACCCAGCGGACCAACCACCACATGGCCCTGATCGACGTAGCTATCGACCCAGACCAGACACTGCGCGTGTGGCACCGCCACCGGCCCGACAACGTACTGGTTCTGCCACTGACCGTTTCGCCGGACGCAGCGGACGAGGCCCTATCCGTGTCGATCTGGGACGACGAGAATGTACCGGCCTCCTTGGTCAGCCTGGAAGCCGACCGCTGGTTCTCGGACGCGCTGGGCAAACCCTGCCGATTAGTTTTTATGCCCGACAGCACCCGTCGGCCCGTTGATCCAGCCTACGACCATCCCGACGCCCAGGGCCGACCATCGGCGGTTAGTTTTGCCGATGGCTACCCGTATCTGCTTATCGGGCAGGCCTCGCTCAACGATCTCAACCAGCGGTTGCCACAGCCCATCGCGATGGCTCGGTTCCGGCCCAATGTGGTTGTTAGTGGGAGCTTGCCCTATGACGAGGACGCCTGGCAGCAGTTCAGGATTGGCGATATGAATTTTTACGGAGTGAAACCCTGCGCCCGTTGTGTACTAACCACGATTGACCCCGCAACGGGGCAGAAAGGCCAGGAACCACTCCACACACTGGCGCAGTACCGGCGGTGGAAACACAAAATCCTCTTTGGCCAGAACGTGCTGGCCGACGCAAACACGAACGGCCGGTTGCGGGTTGGTCAGGCAGTGGAGATCATCAGCCGGGTTGAGCCGTGGCTGGTCCCATCCGCAATAGAGACTCATTAGAAACGTACTTGCTGTGCTCACGTCTGTTCGTACTGCTTATTACCTGAGTCTTCCCGTCGTGATGGGTGCTGTTCTCTCCAATCGGATGGCAACCCGGCTGTCCGACGTTGCGCCCGTTCACTGGGCCACGCCCATTGTGCTGGCACTGGCCGTATTCGTTATTTACACTACCGACCGGCTGTTAGACATCCGGCAGCCGAACCGCCCACCCACCAACCGCCACCGGTTTCACCATCGGTATACTACATTACTCTGGTGCGTAGTGGCTGGAGCAACCGCGTTGGGGTTGATCCTGACGTTTTTCCTGCCGGGCAGCGTTATCAGGTTTGGATTCGTGCTGGGTGGCATCTGTGGGGCCTACGTCGTGACCGTATTTCGGCTTCCGGCGTGGCATCCGGCTCTATTGCTGAAAGAGCCGTTGGTTGCCTTACTTTTTTCGGCGGGAATCTGGGGCAGCGTGTGGGTACAGCGGCCGGTGGTAAGCGGCATCGAGATTACCGAAGCGCTTATGTTCGTTGGCATTGCCTTTCAGAATCTGATTTTATTTGACGTGATGGAGAAACGGGAATTATTAGGCGTAACTCATTCCGGCGCAGCAACGTTTTCATTAGCGACCGCCTGGGGCGACGAACGCTGCGACACCCTCCTGCGCTGGCTGACCTTCGGCGTAATAGCCAGTGGGTTTGTGCTGTGCTTCGTCATTACCAATCGTTTCGCCCAACGGTCGGCCCTGATGCTGGGGCTGATGAGTCTGGCGCTCTACGGTATCCAGCGCTATCCGGCTTACTTTCTCAAACACGAACGCTACCGCTGGCTCGGCGACGGCGTGTTCTGGCTCCCGGCGCTGGTGTTGTAGTAGTCAGTGAGTTGGTCAGTCATTGACTCACTGACTGACCAACTCATCTCCCCGCCATCAGCTTAGCCTTCACCGTCTCTTTAACCTCGCGCTGGGTTAAGATATTGAGCAGGATTTCGGTCATGTACGCTCGTTTATTAAAGACGATATCATGGCGATTTTCGGGCAGCAGAAACTGCTTCACGCGGGCGTTAACCAATTGTTTCTGGGCGAACAGCACATTGGTTGGGTAAACCAGCTCATCGCGCTGACCATGAAGCATAGTAATGTTGGCCCTGATCTTGGGCCAGTCGGGCAAAATTGCTTCCAGTGCCTGCCGGTGGGCTAACTTCTCATCATTAGCCAGCCGTAATAACGTCGGCACGACCCAGCGGATCAGAGGGCTGTCGGCAAAGTAGCTGATTGGGTAAGTGCGCTCCAGACCGGGACCCAGCGCCGATGATACAAACAGCACATGATTGACCCGGCCGGGATTATTCATCGCCAGCCGCGCCGACACCGACCCACCGTACGACGAGCCGACGATCAGTAGAAATGGAGCTTTCTTGTACCGGTTAATGAGCGGCTGCAGGAATGCAGCCTGCCGCACAATCGACGTTTCGACCCAGCCGAAGTCCGAATAGCCGTAGCCCGGCCGGTCGACGGCCACCAGCCGGGCGCGGTTCAGTAGTGTCGTGTCTTTGAAAAACGCATTGAAGAAAGACAAAGAACTCGGAGCGCCGTGTACGAACAGAACCACCGGCAGTATCGAATCACTGGGCGACGTAGTTTCCATGAATCGGATTGTGCGCGGCTCCGATTCCCCGGTGGGATCGGCAATCCGGTAGCGGTGAATGGACGGACGAATGCGCTGCCCTTTAAATTCGGTGATTAGTTCTCCGTCGGTTTGGCGAAAATCGATGAACCAGGCAACGCTCAGCGTGCCGATTGCCCCTATCAATAACGTGAGTGAAGTCCAGCGGAGGACGCGTAAAAAAAGCTGCATAGCTGAATTGTGTACAGCTATAACTGCAAATTATCGGCCAAAGGTTTTAGAAGAAGCCGAAAGGTTCGTATCCGGGAAACAGTTGTGTATAGTGAAGCGTTTTAGGAGAAACTCAAGGACACAACGGTTATGAACGAACAAACAAGCGCCCCGCAAATCAGCGAAACCGACCTGGACCGCCCGAACCCGGCCAGCCCTGGTAATACCGACATCAGTTCATTCGCCACCCGACAGGAAACACTCGATGGCTTACAGGCCAATGACGCCGAGAAAATGACAACCGACGAAGCGAATGAACTGAGCACCGACGAAGGCGAATAACGTTTTCTAAGTTCAGGCGTGTGTTCGCGAACGCAACGCGGGCACTCCGACGTATATCATTTATTTTAGACCCTAAAGCAACTGATTTACAACCGTTGGGAACCTGAAAGGAAATAGACAATAAACTTTTTCGAGTTATCGGCTTGCATCGACACGCCAAACCGCCTACTTTTGTGCCACGATAAAAGAAAACAGCAACACGGTCCGCCGTTGCGGTTGACTGACAATCGAAATGGTTCGGTAGTTCAGTTGGTTAGAATACCTGCCTGTCACGCAGGGGGTCGCGGGTTCGAGTCCCGTCCGGACCGCCAACAAAAAAGCACTTATCATTTCTGGTAAGTGCTTTTATCAGTTTAGGGGTGTCTTTGCTATTCGTCTTCCTTTTCTTCAGTCTTCTTCTTGGCTTTGTTCGGGTCGCGCTTCACGACTAATTCGCCATCTTTTAGCCGCTTCGAAACGGCAATGAACGGGCCGGAGACGATCTGTTCGCCCGGTTTCAGGCCCGACACAATTTCGATGTTCTCAAAATCGCTGATGCCGGTTTTCACCTCGCGCCGGGTTGCTTTGCCACCCACGTTCACAAACACGATCTCTTTAACTTTCTCTTTCTTTTCGGGCTGATCGGCCGGTTTTTCGTCAACCGATCCGTTTTGTCTATCTTCGTCTTGAGGGGTGTCCGTCTCGGAACCGCGTGTGGTCACGGCTGCAATCGGTACAGCCAATACGCCCGGCTTCCGGTCGGTGATGATCTCGACGGAGGCCGTCATGCCCGGCTTAAACGGATAGCCTTTCTTGCCTCTATCGGCCAGCAGGTCGGCGTATGAGTTGTTCAGTATTTTCACCTTCACCTCAAACTCGGTCACTGCATCGGTCGAGAGAGCGGCAGCGGCCCCCGACGAACTCGTCAGGCCATTGGCCGTATTGGCAATTTCATAAACGACGCCTTTGAACTTGCGCCCGGCGGTGGTGTACGAGTCCACTTCAATATCGGCGGTGTCGCCCAAGTTAGCCCGCACAATGTCGTTTTCGTTGACGTTGACGCGCACTTCCATGTTTTGCAGGTTGGCAATGCGCATAATCTCCGTACCGGCCATTTGCGACGTACCCACGACGCGCTCACCCAATTCGACGTTCAGCTTAGACACTGTTCCATTGACAGGGGCATAAATTGTTGTCTTGCGCAGGTTTTCGCTGGCATCGCGCAAACCCGCCTGCGAACTTTGAATGTTGAACTGAGCCGCCCGCACGTTGGCGCGGGACGCTTCCACTTCCTGCTTCGCCACGTTGTAGTTGGCTTCGCTGGTCTCGAAATCAGCCGATGATATAACCTTATCGGCCAATAGTTTACGATTGCGCTCGAAGTCGGCTTTGGCCCGAATCAGCCGCGCTTCGGACTGCGAAACGGATGCTTTCGACTGCTCCAACTGCGCCCTGCTGGAGTTGACCGTAGCCTGTGCCCGCGAAAACAGCGACTCATAGTTGTCGGGCCGGATACGAACGAGCAGTTGCCCGGCCTTAACTGGATCGCCTTCGTTGACATAAAGGCCAATGATTTCGCCCGATACGTCGGGACTGATTTTAACTTCTACCTGCGGCTGAACGCGCCCCGACGCCGTAACCCGCTCGGTAATGTCGGCACGTTTGACAAGGGCAAAATCCACTTCGGTCGATTTTGGCTTACCAATTATGCCTGTTTGCTTAGCGGCTACCAATCCCCCCACGAGCAAAACGACGAGTCCACCCAGTATCCACCAAATTCGGTTTGATTTCTTTTTCATAATCGTGAATGAGCGAATGAGTGAATGAGTGAATTAAACTAAACAGCTATCGCACCAGCAATTATTCGCTAATTCACTCATTTGCTCATTGACCATTAAAAGCCAAGCGGTTTGTTTTGGTAAAAATCTAAAATTTTGGTTCGGAATACGTAATCATACTTGGCCTGCACCAAACTGGCACGGGCGCGATCGAGATTCGTTTTGGCAATGCTATAATCGGTTGCGTTGATGGCACCGGCGTTTAACCGGCTTTCAGCGACCTGAAACGCCCGCTCCAGCGATGCTACCTGCGCCTGCGTAGCCCGGTATCGGTTGGCTCCGGCCCGCATGTTGGTGTAGGCCGTTTCAATCTGCTGGCGTAAGGTCAGACGCGTGTTCATGGCAGTAAGTTCGGCATTCTGCTGCTGAATTTTAGCCGTTGTAATCCGGTTCCGCGACAAGTTACCCTGAAAAATAGGCACCCGCAAAAACAGCGAGAGCGACTGGTTGAAATTGTTGCGAAGCTGGTCGATATACGTAACATCAAGCGTATTGAAACCGGGCGAAGCTCCGTACACAGGCTGCTGAGCACCATTTTGATCCGTGAAGTAAGCCACAATCTGCTGCGATTGCTGAATTGTCCCGTTGGGCACTTGTTGCTGGTTAGCCGCGCTGGAATAAATACTACTCAGGTTACCGTTCAAACTCAGTGTTGGATATAGCCCCCCTTTTGCCACCTGAACGCCCAATGCGGCACTTTTGACCCGCAAATCAGCCCCTTTTACCTCAGGCAGGCTGCCAACGGCTACGTCGAAGATTTGCTGAACTGACTCAGCGTAAAGATTTAAATTAGGATCGGGCACAACGATGGGTTCTACCTCGAACGCCTGATTGATCGGTACATTCATCGACTGAAGCAATGACACTTTCGCCAGATCGAGCGTATTCTGCGCGTTCACAATGTCCAGTTCGTTATTGGCCAGCGTTGCCTGGAGTTCCAGCAGGTTTGCTTCGGGAAGTGAGCCAGCATTCACCAATTTTTGGGTTCGCTCGATCTGCGCTCGTGCCACGTCAGCCTGACGCTGGGCAATTATCAGTTGTTCCGTACCGGTCAGCGCGTTCAGGTAGTTTTGCGCCACCGTCAGCGACACATTATTGTTAGTAGCCGTTAACTCCTGCTGACCCGCCTGAAGGGCTAATTCGTTTTGCTTAACGGTATTGCGCAAAGCCATGCCGTTATACAGCGTTGCCGACGCGTTCAGTTGGTAACTACCCGACAGGATTGTCTGCTGCACAAAATCATTATTCTGTATGTTAATGCTTCGTCCCCCGTTGAGACCCTGATTGGCCTGGAAATTGGTCGTTGGCAGCAGATTCAACCGCGACTGGCGCAATTGCAAATCGCTGTTGGCAACGGTCAACTGCCCCTGCCGAATCTGAATGTTGTTCTGCCGGGCGATGTCAATGCATTGCTGTAAACCTAACCGGGTCGATGCGTTTGCCCCGACACCGGGCGATACCACGCCGGGCGACACCACCGCGCCGGGACTGGGTGTTCCGTTATTTTGCGCGTTTGCCGATATAGTAACCGTCAGCAACACGGCTACCACTACCCGAGTCTGTTTCCACGCCAATTGCATATTCATCATTTTTTGATAGTTCAATGTTACAAACTTACCTTCGGCCCGGCTACCGTTTTAGGATAAACGGCGCAAACAGAGCATGTTTTTGGTTTATAATTCGGATACACTGGCGGAAACTGATTTTCAACTTTTCGCCAGCGACCGTGCCTTTCGATACGGTGATGGCCTGTTTGAAACAGTCCGCTACGAACGGAACCGGGTTTGGTTTTGGCCCGCTCACTACGCCCGCCTAACGGCGGGCATGAAGGCGCTACACCTCAATTTACCACCTGACGTCAACGAAGTCACTGTCCATCAGTTGATTACGAACCTACTGGCGGCTAACCATCTGAACGATCAACCCGCCCGCGTTAAAATTCAGGTTTGGCGACAGACCGGTGGGCTTTATACGCCGACAACTAACGAGGCCAACATCCTGATAACGGTCCAGCCGGGGCGCCCTTTTTCCATCACCGAACGGGCCAGTGTGGGCATCTACAAAGATACTCGCCTAACGTATTCGCCGTACTCCGCTTTCAAAACGTTGAGTTCACTTCCCTACGTGATGGCGGGTATAGCGAAAATAGAACAGGGTTTAGACGACGTTATTCTGCTCAATGCCAGCCCGGACGATTACCTCGCCGAATGTCAGGCGTCCAACTTGTTTTGGTTCAATAACGGCGTACTCTACACACCCGCCATCGAGACGGGTTGTGTAAACGGCATCATGCGCCAACACATTTTGCGAATAGCGGCTTCCGTCGGGCAAGCGGTCGACGCTGGATTTCACAAGTCCCACGTGCTGTCATTGGCCGAAGCCGTTTTTTGCTGTAATGTGAGCGGCATCCAATGGATTCGGTCCATCGAAACCATAGGCACCTACCCTGCCGGTCACCAACGAGCCGATGCGCTCTTTACAGGACTGCTTTAGCGGGTACCAGCCAGCCGTCTTTCAGCCGCACCACGCGCGAACCATATTCAGCGTTCAGCTCGGAGTGGGTCACCTGCACAATGGTGACGCCGTCTTTCTGGTTCAGCTCGCGAAACAGTTCCATGATGTCGCGGGCCTGATCGGAGTGCAGATTTCCGGTGGGTTCGTCGGCAAAAATGACGCTTGGCTTAGCCGCTAAGGCGCGGGCAATACCAACGATCTGCTGCTGCCCACCCGATAGCTGTGCGGGAAACAGATCTTTTTTAGCCACCATGTTGAAGCGGTCGAGCAGTTCGGCCACGCGGCTTTTGCGCTCCGATCCGCCAACGCCTTTGTAAAGCAGGGGCGTTTCGATGTTTTCGTACACCGTCAGTTCGTCGATCAGGTGATAAGCCTGGAACACGAAGCCAATCTGCGTCCGGTGGAGTTCGGTACGTCGTTTCTCGGTTAGCTTCTGCACGGGCTGATCCTCGAACAAATATTCGCCTTCGGAGGGTTCTTCAAGCAGGCCCAAAATGTGCAGCAGCGTGGACTTACCCGATCCCGATGGTCCCATGATGGACACAAACTCGCCCTGCATGATGTCGAGGTCGATGTTGCGCAGGACGTAAACCCGACCGAACCCGGCGGGGTAAAACTTAGCGACGTTGCGGAGTTGAATCATAATTAGTTAATTTTGAAAGCGAATCTGCACCGTAAAAATGAGCAGTGTACGTACATTTTCCGGCAGTACCGAGGCACGTCGGTTGCGGTTCTCAAGGTCATCGACGAGAATCAGCAGCAATACATCAAGTGCCGTGCCACCTTTTGTTTGTGTCTGTCTGCCAGTAACTTACTTACACTATCACCTTTTAGCAGCGTCCGATAGCGGACAATAGATACGACAAAACCGGACACTTTTTCACCTGCGGATGCAACACTGTCGCCTTCTTTCACATCTTCTTCTAAAACGTTAACTCCCTTTTAGTCATGAAAGCACTACCCCTCCTATTTATTTTGTTCACGGCCAACCCAAACAGCGCTGACTGGAAGAAAGATCGCGCCGTTTCCAGTTTCCAGGGTCTGAACGTCAGCAGCGGCATCGACGTATACCTGACGCAGGGCAGTTCCGAAAAACTGACGTTCGACGTGAAAGGCATTGATGAAGATGCCGTTAAGAGCGAGGTTCGCAACGGCGTCCTCCGGCTTTACATCGACCGCAAAGGTGCAAATTTGAACTGGGGCCGCAACACCTCCGTGAAAGCGTACGTAACGTTTCGCCAGCTAAACGACCTGCGGGCGGGGGGCGGCTCCGACGTGCTGGGGCAGGGAACGCTGTCGTTCGGCGACCTGAACGTGGAAGCGGGGGGTGGCTCAGAGGTGACGTTAACGCTTAAAGCCGACAAACTGAACGCATCGGCATCGGGCGGAGCCGACCTGAAATTAGACGGTTCGGCCCGGACGCTCAATGCAGATAGCTCCGGCGGTTCCGACCTCGATGCCCGCAAGCTGACCGTTGATGTCTGCAACGCCAACTCATCGGGCGGCTCGGAAGCATACGTTAACGCAACCCGTGAATTAAGCATGAAAGCGTCGGGCGGCTCGGATATCTACTATTACGGTTCGGCTAAGGTAATTGCGAAAAGCGAATCCGGCGGGTCAGACATCACGCACAGAAATTAAAGAGCGAAAGAGTGAATGAGTGAAAGAGCGACAAAATTATTCAATTGCTCATTCACTCTTTCGCTCATTCACTCTTTCGCTCATTCACCCTTTCGCTCCATTGACACCAACCATCGGCATCCTTGGCGGAGGACAGCTTGGCCTCATGCTCCTACAGGCGGCCATCGACTGGAATCTCCGCGTTCACGTTCTTGACTCTGACGCGGAAGCGCCCTGCCGCACCCTCTGCACCCAGTTCACCCAAGGTTCACTGACCGACTACGACACCGTTTATCAGTTTGGGCAGGGCGTCGACGTGCTGACCATCGAGATTGAGCGGGTCAACGTCGACGCCCTGGACGCCCTCCAACGCGAGGGTAAACGCGTGTTTCCCCAACCATCCGTGATTCGCGTCATTCAGGACAAGCGACTGCAAAAACAGTTTTACCGCGATCACGGCCTGCCCACCGCCGACTTCGTACTGACCGACAACCAGGCCGACGTAGCCCGAGTGGAAGCCGGTTTTTTTCCCGCCTTTCATAAACTCGGCCGCGATGGGTACGATGGGCGGGGCGTTCAGCGAATTGATTCCGTTGCCGATGTTGGGAAGGCCTTCGACGCACCGGGCGTTCTGGAACGCGCCGTCGATTTCGAGAAAGAGCTCGCCGTTATCGTAGCCCGCAACGAACGGGGTGAGATGCAGACCTTCCCGACCGTGGAGATGGTATTTCACCCCGAACTTAATTTAGTCGATTATCTCTTTGCCCCCGCCGAACTTACCCAACAAATCAATCAGCAGGCGCAGGACATTGCCCGCCGGACGGCTGATGCGCTGGGAATTGTAGGGCTGCTGGCGGTTGAACTGTTTCTGGATAAGGCCGGTAACGTATTGATTAACGAAGTAGCCCCGCGCCCGCACAATAGCGGCCACCACACCATGCGGGCCAACGTTACGTCGCAGTTTGAGCAGCACTGGCGGGCGATCCTGAACTACCCACTGGGCGACACAACCGCCTACCAACCGGCCGCTATGGTCAACCTTCTCGGCGAAGACGGTCACACCGGCCCGGCCGTTTATGAAGGACTGGAAACGCTGCTGACCCTGCCCGGTGTTTTTCCGTTTCTCTACGGCAAAGCCCTCACCAAACCGTTCCGCAAAATGGGCCACGTCACGGTGATGGATGATTCACTTGATACATTGGGGGAGAAAGTTGAGCGCGTGAAGGCGGGTATTCGGGTGATCTCTACGTAGAAACCACATTCATCAGCGTTCCGATGCCGTCGATGGTGATGCTGATTTCATCGCCGGACCGAAGCGTGAAGTCGTCGGGCGGGACGATACCGGTGCCGGTCATCAGGTAGCAGCCATCGGGAAACGAGCATTCGCGAAACAGAAACGACACGAGTTCGGTATGCTGGCGTTTCATCTGACTAATGGCGATGCTGCCGGTAAAAACGGCCTGGTATTCACGGATAATTTCGAGCCGGATCTGCGTCTCGGGCGCGATGGGTGCTTCGGGCACGTACAGGCAGGGGCCGAGGGCCGCACTGCCATCGTACGTTTTGGCCTGAGGCAGGTAAAGCGGATTTTCGCCTTCGATACTGCGTGAACTCATGTCGTTGCCGCAAGTGTAGCCCACTATTTTCCCTCCCGACGTAATAAACAGCGTCAACTCCGGCTCCGGTACGTTCCAGTCCGAGTCGGCCCGGATGCGGACGTGGGCACCTGGTCCCACAACGCGTTCGGCGGTGGATTTAAAAAACAATTCGGGCCGCTCTGCGTCGTACACCCGGTCGTAAAAGTTATCCCCTCCTGATTTTTTGGATTCTTCCATGCGGGCGTCGCGGCTGCGCAGGTACGTTACGCCCGACGCCCATACTTCCTGGTGACCAATAGGAGCGAGCGGCTGGGTTTCGGTCCAGGCCCGGTACTCGTCGGAGGGTGATGCGTCGGCTAAGCGTTGCTCCAAAAAATCATATAAATCGTCGCGGTTAACTAAGGTATCCCAATTGTCGGATAAGGCGAGGTAAAATTGGGTCGGTCCGTCGTTACGGTGTGATTCGACGACGATACCAGAGCGGGTTTTGTAGAGTTTCATAATCGGGTTCAGAAAAATTTTTCAATGATACACTTGTTTTACGTAAAAGTATTATCGTAATATTGCGATTGATATGGGACTGACGAAAACTGAAATATTCACCGACCACCAAAACCGGGTGGGCGATCTGGCAAAAGCCTTCGCGCATCCGGCGCGGGTGGCGATCCTGCAACTGTTAGCCGAGCGCAAAGCCTGTGTCTGTGGCGACCTTGTCGACGAGTTACCGCTGGCGCAGGCGACCGTTTCGCAACACTTGAAAGAACTCAAGCGCATCGGTATTATCAAAGGCGATATTGACCCGCCCCGCGTCTGCTACTGCATCAACGAACCGGTTTGGAACGAAGCCCGGCAACTCTTCGGGCAGGTGTTCGACGCGTTCGTGATTGCAGGAAACTGCTGCTGACTTTTTTTACCCAAATCAATCGTATTATTACAATAAACCAATAAACTCATGAATACTGCTGAAGAACTTAAAGAAATCGTCCGCCAGAAGTACGGCGAGATTGCCCAAAGCGACACTCAAGGCGTTGCCGTTGATTGCGGCTGCGGCCCATCGTCCTGCTGCGGACCCTCCAGTCCGGGACCTGCCAACACGGATACGACTTACACCATTCTGATGAATGATGAGTACGCTACCATCAAGGGATATTCAGCCGAGGCCGATCTGGGGCTAGGCTGTGGGTTGCCGACACAGTTTGCCCAAATTAAACCCGGCGACGTGGTGGTTGACCTCGGTTCGGGCGCCGGTAACGATTGTTTTGTGGCTCGCGCCGAAACAGGCGAAACTGGCCGTGTGATTGGTCTCGACATGACGCCTGCCATGATCGACCGCGCTCGTAAAAACGCTAAAACGCTCGGCTACACCAACGTCGAATTTGTGTACGGCGACATCGAAGACATGCCCATGCCCGATAACCTCGCCGACGTAGTGGTAAGTAACTGTGTGATGAATCTCGTGCCGGACAAGCAAAAAGCGTTCGCTGAGACGTACCGGATTCTAAAGCCGGGTGGTCATTTCAGTATCTCCGATATTGTCTTGATTGGCGAACTACCCGCCGGGTTGCAGCAGGACGCCGAACTCTACGCCGGGTGCGTGTCGGGGGCCATTCAGCAGGATGAGTACTTGCGTATCGTGGCCGAAGCGGGTTTCAAAAACGTGCTAATTCAGAAACAGAAAGTAATTAGCCTGCCCCAAGAATTACTGCTCAACTACCTGACGGCGGATGAAATTCAGGCCTATCAACAGGCCGGACGGGGCATTTTCAGCATTACCGTATTCGCCAGGAAATAATTTATGAAGCGAATCTTAGTACTCTGCACCGGCAATTCCACGCGTAGCCAAATGGCCCACGGTTACCTACAGCAATTTGCGCAGGGCCAGGCCGAGGTGCTCAGCGCGGGGGTTGAAACGCACGGGCTGAACCCGAAAGCAGTGCAGGTGATGGTCGAGGATGGGGTCGACATCGGCCACCATACGTCTAACGTAGTCGATGAATACGCCGGTTTGTCCATTGACTATGTTATCACCGTTTGCGACAGTGCCGCTGAGCGCTGCCCAGTCTGGATTGGCCGCACCCACCGGACGCACCACAACTTCACCGACCCATCCAAAGCCACTGGACCCCCCGACGAAGTGACGGCGTCGTACCGGGCCGTGCGCGACGAAATCAAGGCATTCAGCCAGCGCTTTATTAACGAACACATCGGGTGATAACTGAACCAGCCAACCGAACCACCAACAGTCCAACGCCCCGTCTGTCCTTTTTGGACCGCTACCTCACGCTCTGGATATTCGGGGCGATGGCGGTGGGCGTAGCAATTGGGTATCTGTTCCCCCAAACCGAAGGGTTTATCAACCAGTTCAACGTTGGCACAACGAACGTGCCGCTGGCCGTTGGTCTGGTGCTGATGATGTATCCGCCTTTAGCCAAAGTACGGTACGAGGAACTGCCAAAAGTGTTCAGCAACCCGAAGATTCTGGGTCTTTCGTTAGCGCAGAACTGGGTTGTCGGTCCGCTGCTGATGTTTGGGCTGGCGGTTATTTTCCTACCCGACAAACCCGAATACATGACCGGTCTGATTATGATTGGCATTGCCCGGTGCATTGCGATGGTCATTGTCTGGAACGACCTGGCCAAAGGCGACCGGCTCTATGCAGCCGGGTTAGTGGCCTTCAACAGCATTTTCCAAGTCTTATTTTATTCAATCTATGCGTACGTGTTCATTACCGTACTACCGCCCCTGCTGGGTTTGAAAGGCTACGACGTGAACATTACCATTGGCGAAGTGGCGTGGAGCGTATTCATTTACCTTGGCATTCCATTTCTGGCAGGCATGATTTCCCGCTTCGTACTAACGCGGCTATTCAGCATACAATGGTACGAGCAAACGTTTCTGACCGCCGTTAGCCCCATCACCCTCATCGCGCTCCTGTTCACCATCGTGGTCATGTTCAGCTTAAAAGGCGGGATGATTGTCGCCATTCCGCTCGACGTATTGCGGATTGCTCTGCCGTTGACCATATATTTTGTGATCATGTTTTTCTCAGCTTTCTACCTATCCAAGCGGGCCGGAGCCGACTACGCCAAATCGACCTCGCTGGCCTTTACGGCTGCGGGCAACAACTTTGAACTGGGCATTGCCGTCGCTATCGCTGTATTCGGCATCCATTCGGGGGCTGCTTTTGCGGCTGTCGTGGGGCCGCTCATTGAGGTACCCGTGCTCATTTTGATGGTCAACTTCGCGTTGAAGCAGCAGGCTACTTTTTCTGCTCGAAACCAGTTATCTTAGTAGGCTATGAACTACTAAACATGCTGCAAAAAACCCGAGGTATTGCTCTCAGCTACATTCGTTACCGCGAAACGTCCATTATTGCCCGTGTTTATACCGAAGAGTTTGGTTTGCAAAGCTACATTGTCAACAGCGTCCGCACGGCCAAGAGCAAAAACAACCGCATTGCCCTGTTTCAGCCGCTGACGCTGCTGGAGATGGTCGTTTACTACAAAAACGACCGCGATCTACACCGGATGTCGGAAGTGAAAACCAGCCACCCCTTCCAGAGTTTACCGTTTGAAGTAGCCAAATCGACCATTGCGATGTTCGTGACGGAGATGCTCAACAAAGTACTGAAAGAAGAAGCGGGCAGCCCACCGCTATTCCGCTTCCTGGTCGAGTCGGTGCTGTTTTTGGAGGAAGCCCGTCAGCATTACGAGAATTTCCACCTCGCTTTTCTGCTCAAGCTGTCGTTTTTTCTGGGCTTCGGACCCGAAAACGCCCGCGAGTTTGAGAGCCAGCTTCGCGAAAACTCGTATCCATTCCTGCCCGACGACGAGATGGAAACGGCGCTTAACATCATGCTGCGCCAGCCACTGGGTTCGCCCATTAGACTGGCCCGTGCGTCCCGCAACGACCTTTTAGACGCTTTAGTAGCGTACTATCAGATTCATCTGGACTCCATCGGCGAGGTAAAGTCGCTGCCGGTACTGCGCGAAGTGCTGGGGTAAAGTTCTGTCAACTCGTCCTCAATCAACGACGGATTACTCGGCGACCGGGCTGCTTTCCGCCACAACGGGCGTTTCGCGGATGAACTTCGTGTAAAAACCCCCACCAATTAGTACCATTGTCCCAGCGACGACGATGGGCAAATAAACGTTGATCGTGTCCATATAGGCGGCAATGACGGGTGGCAGGGCGAAAGCCGCCGACAGCACTGACTGGTTGATGCCTAATGTCCGGCCCTGCTCGGCCGGACTGCCACTCTGCGAAACCAGGGCCGTCGAGTTAGGCGAGGTCAGCCCCTGAAACAAGGCCATAAACGGCACCACCAAATACAGCTGCCAACTCTCATTGGGCAGCAAAAACAGCCACAGCGCCAGCCCAAGGCCGAACACGCTGAACCGCAGAATTTGCGCCGGTGCGTAGGTGTTGGCCACTCGCCGAACAACCGTTCCCTGCATCAGCGCGATCCACAAGCCGACGTAGGCGAAATAGCGGCCAATGTGCGTCTGGTCGAAGTCGAAAACCTTAATCAGAATAACCTGGAAAAACTGCGTGTAGAAGTTAAAGCCGAGGGCGTAGAAAAACACGCCTAAGAACAGGATGCGTAGGCGAAAATCACCGAAGGCAGCCCGCAGGTTCTGGACGCCCGTCAGCATTGTGACCCGGCGGTTAATGGGCGTTTTCAGCGTTTCGCGAAACATAAAAATCACCAGTCCGATGTTGAGCAGCGACAGACCCGCAGCCGCCAGGAAGGGCGTTGTGAAGTTGAACCACGACACCGTATTCGGGTTCGCCAATTCGCCCCCCAGTGCCGGGCCAATGATGAACCCGATGCCAAAAGCCACGCCAATTAAGCCGAAGTTTTTGGTGCGCGATTTGTCATCACTGATGTCGGCAATGGCCGACTGGATGACGGAAATGTTAGCGCCACCAATGCCGTAGATCGTGCGGCTCACAAACAGCAGCGGTACGTTTTTGAGGTAAATTCCCAACGCAAAAACCAAGTAACCCACCAGCGTCAGCACCAGCGAACCCAGCAGCACTTTCTTGCGGCCATGCCGGTCCGAGAGGGCACCCAGCAACGGACCGCTAAAGAACCCGGCGATGGAAAATACGGCGATGAGTACGCCCAGTAGCAGCGTTCGCTGATCCTCGGAATAGCTAACGGGCAAAAAATCGGATTCGGGCCGGAGCAACAGCGGGGCAATAATTGGATTGGCAATGCCGACGCCCACCAGATCCAGAAATACGGTGAAAATGATGGTAAACAACCGCCGTCGGTTAGCGGCTGACTGAGCAGGGTCGGGTGGATTCATGAAGTCGCCTGTCGGAGATGCTCAAAGGATAACTGCCGCCACCCCCGAACGGTTACGAATGATTTTTTTTTGTTGAATGATTAAACGATGCGCTCCTCTATCTGTCCGATCAAAAGGATTTAAGTCCGTTGAACTGCCTTGACAATTAAAACTTTAGCTATATTTCATCCGTTCTCAGTTCGGACGTTTGTCATTTCTGATTCCACTTATAGAACTTGCGCGAATTAATCGTATAGTATTCTCAACTGAACGAAACAGCTACCCATGATCGTCTGGAATGCCGACACAGCCCGTCACCTGCTTGCCCGTACGTTGTTCGGTTACAGCCGTGGCAATCTTGGAAAAGCACTTTCGTATAGCTCAGTCGACGCATTCGTCGATGGCGAGTTATTGGCCGACCTGCCCACGCCCGAACCTCCCGGCACCTGGGTTACGGAAACACCCGTTCCCAACAACGGCTCGGTCGATGGACAGCGGTATGCCGCCCTCACCGCCTGGTGGCTCAACCGGATGCTGACCGAAGGCACGTCGATGCGCGAGAAGATGGTGCTCTTCTGGCATAATCACTTCGTGTCGGACCGGGCCAAAGTGAATTATCCGCAGCACATGTACCAGCAGAATGCGCTGTTCCGGCAGCATGCGTTCGGCGATTTCCGGCAGTTTACCAAAGACGTGACCATCGACCCGGCCATGCTCATATACCTCGATGGGCGGCAGAGCAACAAGAACGCGCCCAACGAAAATTACGGCCGCGAACTGATGGAGTTGTTCACCCTCGGCATTGGCAACTACACCGAAACGGACGTGAAACAGGCCGCCCTGGCCCTGACCGGCTGGCGCGTCGATGGGCTGAAATCGGTCTTTAACAAAGCCGGTTTCGCCGATGTCTCCAAAACATTTCTGGGACAAACGGGCAACTTCACCTACACTGACATTGTCGACATCATTCTGACTAAAGACGCAACTGCTGAGTTTATCTGCCGGAAGCTTTACAAGGAGTTTGTGTTCTACAAACCCAACGACGCGTTTGTGAAACAGATGGCGACCGAGTTACGCACAGCCAACTACAACCTGCGGACGGTCCTGCGTTTCCTGCTCACCTCCGACGAGTTTTACAAACCCGAATATCGGGGCGCCAAAATCAAAAATCCGGTTGAACTGGCCGTTGGCTCGCTTAAGTTCCTCGACATCGCCAAACCAGATTTCGCCTACGTAGCCGATACCGGGCGCATTCTACAGCAGTACCTGTTCTACCCGCCCGACGTGGCGGGGTGGCCGGGTCAGCGCGACTGGATCAGTTCCAACACCTACCCGGCGCGGGGCGGCTACTCCGATTCGTTAGTGAACGGCCGCCGGGCTAATGGTCAGAACCTATCGTTCAGGGTAGTACCACTCGATTTCGCCCGCAGCTTCAAAAGTGCGGAGAACGCCCCCCAGTTCGTCAACGATGTCAGCAACCTGATGCTGGTGGTTCCACCCACGGCCACGAAAAGTAAACTGCTGTTAGACACGCTTTTAGACGGCACCGTTGCCGCCAACTGGTCGACCAACACGCCAATGGCCGACGTTCGCATCCAGAAATTCCTGAAGGCGCTCATGCGGCTGCCGGAGTATCAACTCACCTAATTAATTAGTGAATGAGTGAATTGGTGAATGAGCGAATCGATTCGCGGGATGTATCCACTAATTCGCTCATTTATCAATTCACTCATTGACCATGAACCGCAACGACTTTCTACGACAATTGGGATTGCTGACCGGTGGGGTGGCCTTCGGGGTGCAGGGTATGCCGGTGCGGGCCTACGCTCACAACCCGCTGATGCTCGATCTGGACGGGACCAATGGCAATATCCTGGTGCTGGTGCAGCTCTCGGGTGGTAATGATGGGCTGAATACGGTGGTGCCGTTCGAGAATGACATCTACTACCAGAAACGCCCGACCATCGCCATCCCGAAGGATAAAGTACTGAAACTAACGGGGCAGATGGGGCTGAATCCGGCCATGAGTGCGTTTCAGGAATTGTACGGCGACGGTCAGCTAAGCATTGTGCAGAACGTTGGCTATCAATCGCCCAACCGGTCGCACTTCCGTTCGACCGACATCTGGCTATCGGGTTCCGACGCCAACGTGTATGAAGACGAAGGCTGGGTGGGACGGTACCTGACCAAAAAGTTTCCGGCCTATCCCCTCACGCTACCCGAGCAGCCGTTGGCCGTTCAGTTGGGATCGGTGGAGTCGATGCTGCTGCAAAGTCAGGCCGGGTCAATGGGGACCGTGTTCGACAACCCCAACGCATTTTACGAGCTGGTGAAAGGCTCCAGCGCCGATACTGACGCCATCCCGAATACCGCTGCGGGTGAGGAACTGAAGTTTCTAAAGCAGATTGCGGCTCAATCGATTCAGTACTCGGATATCATCAAGAAAAAGGCCGACATCGGCAAAAATGTCGTAACCTACCCGAATACGGGACTCGGCAGGCAATTAGCCATTGTAGCCGAACTCATTGCCGGAGGACTGACAACGCCCGTGTACCTGACAACGATTGGTGGTTTCGACACCCACGCCAACCAGGTCACGGCGGGGAACACGATCAGCGGTCAGCACGCCACGCTGCTTAAAACTGTGGCCGACGCAGTGGCGGCTTTTACTAAAGACTTAGCCAAGCAAAACCTCGGCGACCGCGTGACGGTGATGACGTTTTCGGAGTTTGGCCGACGCCTGAACCAGAACGGCACCACCGGCACCGACCACGGCACGGCGGCTCCCCTGTTTGTGGTGGGTAAAACCGTGCGGGGCGGCATCGTTGGGATGACCCCCGATCTAAAGGACCTCGATGGTAGCGGTGATGTAAAGTTTAAAAACGACTTCCGGCAGGTGTACGCCAGCGTCCTGCGCGACCACCTCGGCGTGGATGCCGCCACGACGCAGGGTATTTTGGGCCGGGAATTTGAGACACTGCCCATCTTCCGTCAGTCACCCGCTCTGGTTGTGACGGAAGGCACGTTCGCGCTCAGCCAAAACGCACCCAATCCCTTCGTGGACGCGACCGAAATTCAGTTTACGCTCAACCAGGCGCAGAACGTCCGCCTGACGGTGTATGACCTGCAGGGCCGCGAACTCAGCATCCTGCGCGAAGGCCGGTTCGACGCGGGAAACTATATAGTGCCGGTTAGTGGGGCTGGTATGTCGGCGGGGCACTACCTGTACAGCCTGCAAACCGACAGCGGCCGGGCCGTGAAGCGGATGGTGAAAGGGTAATTCGTTATCTTTACTGAAAAGCAACAAGGACTATGGTAGCAGTCGACAATTTGGCGGAGTACCTGCTGGCGCAGATCAAAACGCAGGATGTGGTACGGGTAGCGGCTTCGGAAGCTGAGTACTTAGATATTGCCCCAGAATTTCCGGGGAAGTTAGAATACCACAACGGCGAAATTATAGCGATGAGTTTAGCAACAGCCTTCCACGAGTTAATCGTGTTGTCCATTGGTCGTTTATTGGCTAATTATTATTTCGACAAAGATTTTCTGGTTACGAGCAGCAATGCCGGACTTCAGATACTCCGGCCGAACGGTAATTATTACCAGCCCGATCTGATGGTGACGCAGGGCGAATGGGTTTTCAAGCCAAACTCTGCCTGCATCATCACGAATCCGTATCTGCTGGTCGAAGTGCTGTCTCCATCGACCATGAAGTACGACAAGGAGGATAAGCTGGAATATTATAAAGACCTGCCGAGCCTGAAATACGTTGTGTATGCTGCTCAAAACCGGCCTTATCTAACAATTTACGAGCGCACCGATCAGCCCGACGTCTGGCTCAATACGGATTACCGAACCCTCGACAGCGTTGCCAAACTCGGCGACCTAACCCTGCCGCTGAGCGAGATCTACCACAAAATTAAGTTTCCCGCAAACCAATAAGGCGGCCCATCTCTTATTGGTTTATGAATCAGGAAAAGCAATTTCACGACTTACCCCCCCGCCGTCAGGAGCAACTGATGGCCTTCGACCGGCTGCTGACCATCATGGACGAACTGCGCGAGCAGTGTCCCTGGGACCGCAAACAAACGCTGGAAAGCCTGCGCCACCTGACCATCGAAGAAACCTACGAACTCTCCGATGCCATTCTCGAAAATGACCTGCCCGAAATCCGCAAAGAACTTGGTGATATTCAACTACACCTGATTTTCTACGCCAAAATCGCGTCAGAAATGGATCGCAGTGCAAGTGGCTGGTTCGACATGGCCGACGTGCTGAATGGCATTTGTAACAAGCTCATCAGCCGCCATCCGCACATCTACGCCGACGCCAATGGCAGTAAAGTCGTTGCCGAAACCGAAGCACAGGTGAAAGCTAATTGGGAGCAACTTAAACTTAAAGAGGGTAATAAGTCCGTGCTGGGTGGCGTACCGGGATCGTTGCCTGCGCTGGTAAAGGCCATGCGGATTCAGGAGAAGGCGCGGGGCGCGGGCTTCGACTGGGACGAGAAACAACGGGTTTGGGAAAAGGTCGAAGAAGAAATGCAGGAGTTCAAAGCCGAATTTAATGCAGACATGGGCGAACCTGTTAATCAGCAACGGGCTGAGGGCGAATTTGGCGATTTGCTGTTCTCGCTCGTCAACTACGCCCGCTTCATCGACCTTAATCCCGAAACCGCGCTCGAACGCACAAACAAAAAATTCATCAAACGCTTTCAGTACATTGAAGAGCAGGCCAAAGCCAACGGCACCACACTGGCCGAAATGACACTGGCCGAAATGGACGTGTACTGGAACGAAGCGAAAACAGTCTGAACCAAGATTTGCAGGATTAGATTGGTAAATAGGATTAAACAAAATTTCGCGTTGCGTCAGCAATCCTGTTCAATCAATCTAATCATGCAAATCCTGGTTCAGGCACCTATTTTATATGAGGATTGCATTTATCACGGACCTCCACATCGGGGCTGAGGGCGAAAAACCGATGGGCGTCGATGTCCGGCAGAATTTTTTGCAGGCGCTGGGCTATCTGGAATATATACGCCCGAACTGTCTTGTCGTAGGTGGCGATATTTGTTACTCAGCGGGTGACCCGGCTATTTACACCTGGGTGAAGGAGTTGCTGAACGCGCTGCCATTTCCGCACTACGTTATTTCGGGGAACCATGATGATTCGGCAATGCTGGCCGAAATCTTCAACAAAACCCACGACCTCACTGGTGCTGAATTATACTACGCCCTGCCACTGGAAGGCCACCCGGCCTTGTTTCTGGACTCATCGAAGGGCACCCTGTCGAAGGCTCAGTGGACGTGGTTGCGCGAGTACCTCTTAGCCCTGCGCGACAATAACCTGCTCCTGTTCATGCACCACCCACCCCTACCCGCCGACGTCGAGTTTATGGATACGCAGTACCCATTTCGGCAGAGTGAGGAATTTCTTGAGTTGGTGCGCGACCTGCCCTGCCACCTTACAGTCGTTTGCGGCCATTACCACGTCGACAAAGTTGTGCAGCGCGGGAACCTGCTGGCCTTACTAACCCCCTCGACTTTCTATCAACTGAAACACGATACGCCCGGCTTCGCCGTCGACCATTACCGCATCGGCATCCGCGAAATCAACCTGACCTCCCACGGCACCACCAGCACCGTGCATTACGTAAAATAACGATTTTCTTCCTGTCAACTAAAGGCGAACGTCTTGTCTACCTCTGTTCATCCGGCTGAAGGTAGGTTAGCGGAGTGCAGAAATGGGTACGGCGTCCATGTCGGTGAATTCTTTGTTCTCGCCCGCCATACCCCAAATGAATGAGTAATTGCTGGTGCCGCAGCCGGAGTGAATAGACCAGGGCGGAGAGATAATAGCCTGCCGGTCAGCTACAATCAGGTGACGCGTTTCGGTCGGTTGACCCATCAGGTGAACCACGCGCTGGTCGGTGGGCAGGTCGAAATAGAGGTAAGCTTCCGACCGCCGGTCGTGGGTGTGGGCGGGCATCGTGTTCCAGACACTACCAGGTTTAAGCACCGTCAGGCCCATGACCAACTGGCAGCTTTCCACCCCGTCGTTGTGAATGTATTTGTAAATGGTCCGTTGATTCACCGTCTCCGGGCTACCCATATCAACCGGCGTGGCCTCCGCGCTGGTCATCAGCCGGGTTGGGCATGACCGATGCGCCGGAGTCGAGAGCCAGTAAAACTGCGCGGGCTGGTTGAGGTCGCTACTGCCGAACGAAACGGTTTCGCAGCCCTGCCCTACGTACAGGCAATCGAGCTTAGCCAGGTCGTAAGCGACGCCCCCGGCCGTAACGGTGCCGGAACCGCCTACGTTGATAATACCAATCTCACGCCGTTGCAGAAAGAAATTGGCCTTTAGTTCGCCGTAATTGAGTAAGTCGAGGGACTGTTGGGTCGGCATGACCCCGCCAAGAAACATCCGGTCGTAGTGGCTGTAGGTAGCCGTTACCTGCCCGGGCTGAAATATTGTTTCGATGAGAAATTCGTCGCGCAACTGCGCTGTATTGGCCAAAGGCAGCGCCAGGGGGCTGCTGGCGTAGCGTTGTTCCGCTTCGGACAAAGACGGGTTAACCTGGCCGTTGGCGGCTGTTGGCTGGGCTGATGAGATCATGGCAAGATTGGGTTAAGGTTGAGTTGGGGATTCACTACTATTACCGCATGGAATAGTTCGGCGCTTCTTTCTGAATCTGGATGTCGTGGGGGTGGCTTTCACGAACACCGGCGGAGGTAATCTTCACAAATTTGGCCTGCTGCAACGCGGGAATGTCGATGGTTCCGCAGTAACCCATGCCCGCTTTCAGGCCGCCAACCATCTGATAAACAATCTCTGAGACTTTCCCTTTAATTGGTACACGACCAACGATACCTTCCGGCACGAGCTTTTTAATATCGTCCTCAGCGTCCTGGAAGTAGCGGTCTTTGGAGCCGTCTTCCATCGCTTCCACCGACCCCATACCCCGGTACGTTTTAAACCGGCGTCCTTCGTAGAGCACCACTTCGCCGGGTGCTTCTTCGGTGCCAGCCAGCAGCGAGCCAATCATCACCGTGCTGGCCCCGCCCGCGAGTGCTTTGGTGATGTCGCCCGAGAAACGGATGCCGCCGTCGGCAATGACCGGAACGCCCGTGCCCTGCAACGCTTTGGCCGATTCATACACGGCCGTCAACTGCGGCATTCCAATCCCGGCAATGATGCGCGTGGTACAGATGCTGCCCGGTCCCACGCCCACTTTCACGGCGTCGGCCCCGGCGTCGGCGAGGGCTTTGGCCCCTTCGCCCGTGGCTACGTTACCGGCAATGACCTGTAGCTTGGGGAACTGCTGTTTAATGCCCCGCACCGCGTCGATAACGCCCTTTGAGTGACCATGCGCCGTATCGACGCTAATTACATCGACGCCCGCTTTGACGAGGGCCTCGATACGGCGGTGCAGGTCGGGGGTAACGCCCACGGCGGCACCCACACGTAACCGGCCCAATTCGTCTTTGCTGGCGTTGGGGTGGCTCTTCTTCTTTAAAATATCTTTGTACGTAATCAGCCCGACCAACTGATACTCATTGTTGACGATGGGCAGTTTCTCGATGCGGTACTGCTGCAGAATGCTCTCGGCTTCTTCGAGCGTTAGTCCTTCCCGCGCCGTAATGAGGTTGTTTCGGGTCATAATGCCGGTAACGGGCTGCGACAGATCACTCTGAAAACGCAGATCGCGGTTGGTCAGGATACCCACCAGTTTATTGCCATCGTCCACAACCGGAATGCCACCGATTTTGAACTCGCGCATAATTTTGAGCGCATCGGCGAGGGTGGCCGTTTCGAGGAGCGTAATGGGGTCGATAATCATTCCGCTCTCCGAGCGTTTGACCTTACGGACCTGATCGGCCTGAGCTTCCACGCTCATGTTTTTGTGAATAATGCCAATACCGCCTTCCTGCGCCATGGCAATAGCCAATGCAGATTCGGTAACGGTGTCCATTGCCGCCGACAGAAGCGGAATGTTCAGTTGAATGGTGCGGGTAAGCTGGGTGACGGTTACCGTGTCACGCGGGAGAACTTCCGAATAGGCGGGCAGAAGCAGTACGTCGTCGTAGGTGAGAGCCTCGTAGAGAAACTTGCTGGTATCTAAGCTCATGGCAAATAAACAGGGGAGGTTATTTGCCGGACAAAAGTACGCAGAAAATCTGAACCGGGATTAGTCTGATTAGAATGATTAACCAAGATTCTGGAAGTTATGATTGAATCCTGAAAATCAGTTTAATCAGTCTAATCCTGGTCCTAAATCAATTTGATGCTGATGGCTTTCCCACTGGCACCGACGCTGAATTTGCAGTCGCCAAACTTGGGAGCCGACATCACCGGTTTGAAATTATTGCTGAATCCGTAGGGTTCCTTGGGAATACCGAACATGCGCTTGTCCATTTTGCCGTTGCCGTTTTCGTCGTGATACACCGCAATGGCGTAGTCGCCCGGCTCGACCGAAAACAGCGTTTGAACGGATTTGCTGCCTGCATTTACTTTTTTGCTGTCGGCGGGTTTGCCTTCGGGAAAGTCTTTTACGGAACGAAATAAAGCAACGTAAACGGCCCCTTTCGATACACGAAGGTTCTGAATGTCAACCGTCAAACTGATTTTTTTGGGCGAAGCTGGGGGAGCCGACAAAGACGCGAACAAGCTGAGTATCGAAAGGAAATGGAGCATAGACTAAAGGTTTCTGTAAAAACGGATTTATCTTGCAATTATGATAGCCCAATCGCCCCCGCCACCAAAACGATGGATCACCAAACCGTTTCCTGATTCAACGGAACAACGGACGGCTATTGAGTCGCTGACGGGTTCGCTCGGTATCAGTCCATTTTTGGCGGCTCTGTTAGTGCAGCGGGGTGTGCATAGCTACGACGACGCCCGGACGTTTTTCCGGCCCGAAATCGGTCATCTGCACGATCCATTCGGGATGAAGGATATGGACCGGGCCATTCTGCGCCTGAAATTGGCTATGACCCCCGGACGGGCCGAAAAAATCTTGATTTACGGTGATTATGATGTAGATGGTACAACCTCGGTAGCTTTAGTGTATGGCTTCCTGAAAAACTACCACCCGCACATCGACCATTACATCCCGGATCGCTATAAAGAAGGATACGGCATCTCGCAACAGGGCATCCGGTGGGCGGCCGATAATGGTTTCTCCCTCATTATTGCCCTCGACTGCGGCATCAAGTCGGTGGAGCGCGTGGCCGAAGCCAAAGCGCTGGGTATCGACTTCATCATCTGCGACCACCACCGCCCCGGCGACCAACTGCCCGACGCAGCGGCCGTGCTTGATCCTAAACGTGACGACTGCCAGTATCCGTACAAAGAACTGAGCGGCTGTGGCGTCGGGTTTAAACTGCTGCACGCGTTTTGTTTGCACAACGGCATACCACTGAGTGAGTTGTACCCGTACCTCGATCTGGTAGCCGTCAGTATCGCTTCGGATATTGTACCGATCACCGGCGAGAACCGCGTGATGGCCTACTACGGCTTAAAATACCTTAACGCAACACCGCGTACCGGCCTGAAAGCGTTAATCAAAATAGCGGGTTTTTCGCAGGAACTGACGATCACGAATCTGGTATTCGGCCTGGGGCCGCGCATCAATGCCGCCGGTCGGATAAAACACGCCAAAGCGGCTGTGCATTTGCTGCTGGCGGAGTCGGACGTGGAAGCCGACGATTTTGCGATGGCCATTAACAAGCACAACAACGACCGCAAGACGTTCGACAGCAGCATGACCGAACAGGCACTGGACATGATTCGGCAAAGCGAGACGATGCGCAGCGCTAAATCGACGGTGCTCTTCGACGCCACCTGGCACAAAGGCGTCATTGGGATCGTGGCGTCGCGGTGCATCGAGCATTTTCACCGCCCCACCATCATCCTGACGCAATCGCACGACAAGGCAGCCGGGTCGGCGCGGTCGGTGCCGGGCTTCGACGTGTACGAAGCCATTGAAGAATGCGCCGATTTGCTGGAGCAGTTCGGTGGGCACACCTTCGCGGCTGGCATGACGATGGCTGTGGCTAATATTGATGCGTTTCGGTTAAAGTTTGAGGCCGTCGTGTCGCGCCGGATCAAAGAGGAAGACCTGACGCCGTTGATCGACATTGACCTGCCCGTGGATTTCAGCGAGATCGACGCCAAATTTGTCCGGATTCTAAAGCAGATGGGGCCGTTTGGACCGCACAACCCACAACCGACGTTCATGACGGAGGATGTTTACCTGGTAAACGAGCCGATCATCATGAAAGATAAACATTTGAAGATCAACGTGCGCCAGAGCCGGACCGGGCACACCATGACGGCGGTGGGTTTCGGTTTCGCCCACTGTGCCGGGCAGTTGCAGGCGGGTAAACCGTTCTCGATTTGCTACCAGGTAGAGCAGAATTTTTACAACGGCAACGTATCCCTACAGTTGATGCTGAAAGATATTCGGTGCGACTGATTAATTATGATTCTAAGAACCGAAAATCTAATCAAAAAATACGGGTCGCGGTTAGTTAACAACAACGTGTCGTATCAGGTTGAAACGGGCGAAATCGTGGGGCTTCTCGGTCCAAATGGCGCTGGTAAAACCACGTCGTTCTACATGGCCGTTGGCTTAGTAAAGCCCAACAGTGGCAAGGTTTTTATCGACGACAAAGACGTAACCGACCTGCCCATGTATAAGCGGGCACGGCTCGGTTTAGGCTATCTGGCGCAGGAAGCGTCCGTTTTCCGGGACTTATCCGTTGAAGAGAACGTGTTGGCGGTGCTGGAAATGACGGATTTGCCCAAGAAAGAGCAAAAGGAGAAAGTTGAGCAATTGCTGGAGGAATTCAGCCTCACGCACGTGCGCAAGAGCAAGGGCAAGGTGCTCTCCGGGGGTGAACGGCGACGCACCGAAATTGCCCGCGCGCTGGCGGTTGACCCCAAATTCATTCTCTTAGACGAGCCTTTCGCGGGCGTCGACCCGATTGCCGTTGAGGATATTCAGAGCATCGTCGCCAAGCTCAAGCACCGTAACATTGGCATCCTCATCACCGACCACAACGTCAACGAAACGCTGTCCATCACCGACCGGGCGTATCTGCTCTTCGAAGGGAAAATTCTGAAACAGGGGTCCGCCGAAGACTTGGCCAACGACGAGCAGGTCCGGCGACTGTATTTGGGACAGAATTTCGAGCTAAAGCGTAAGGTGTAACCGCCTGCCTTGCCCATCGCAACGGGTAGGTGTGTAGTGTGCTCAATAAAGTTTTTACCGTTCGTACAGAAGTAAGGAGGTTTGTTAGCCGGCGCTAATTAGTATTACGAAGTATCCCAATCTTCGTAATACTAACGCTTCAGTTATGAACAAACTTGCTACCATTCGGGCGCTCGGTTGGTTAATCGGCTTGCTCCTGCTCTTCTCCTGGAACCTACAGGCGGAAGTGAACCCGGACCGAATTGCTCCCCCTCATCCGGTTCAGTCTAATAAGACCTTCAAGTTACTAACTCCGGCTGACGACCTTCCCCCGCTCAGCGGGACAGCCACCGTTGGGGTACTTTTTAGCTACCCCTTGCCCGACTTGCTGCCTTTCGAAGGCATCAACCGCACGGTCAGCGTCTCCGTGACGGGGCTGCCCGCCAACGGGCTGCGCTTGGGTGGGGTCGGCTCGGCGTTTAGCATCGCGGGCACGCCTGTCACAGCGGGGGTGATGAGCTTGACCTGGGTCAACACCGAAACTGTCGGCGGCAGCGGCCGCACCGCCTGGCGAGCTATCACCATCACGGTCAACCCTCCGCTTCCCCCCATCAGCCTGACGGCCACCGTTGGGGTGCTCTTTACCAGCGTGCCGCTGCCCTTCCTGATACCTTTAGAAGGCACGACCTCCGTCACTGTAACGGGGCTGCCCGCCAACGGACTGAGCCAAAAGGCAGGCTCCTCCGCTGGGTCGATCATCGGGGGGACGCCCCTCACCTCCGGCGTGATGAATCTGACCTTAGTCAACTCCCAAACGCCCAGTGGCAACACCGCTTGGCGAGCCATTACCATCACCGTTAACCCTCCGCTTCCCCCGCTCAGCGGGACAGCCACCGTTGGGGTGCTTTTTAGCTTCAATTTGCCTTTCCTGATACCCTTGGAAGGCACGACCTCCGTCACTGTAACGGGGCTGCCCGCCAACGGGCTGAGGGTTCAAACTGGTCCGACCATCGGGGGGACGCCCCTCACCTCCGGCGTGATGAATCTGACCTTAGTCAACTCCCAAACGCCCAGCGGCAACACCGCCTGGCGAGCTATCACCATCACGGTCAACCCTCCGCTTCCCCCCATCAGCCTGACGGCCACCGTTGGGGTGCTCTTTACCAGCGTGCCGCTGCCCTTCCTGATACCTTTAGAAGGCACGACCTCCGTCACTGTAACGGGGCTGCCCGCCAACGGACTGAGCCAAAAGGCAGGCTCCTCCGCTGGGTCGATCATCGGGGGGACGCCCCTCACCTCCGGCGTGATGAATCTGACCCTGGTCAACTCCCAAACGCCCAGCGGCAACACCGCCTGGCGAGCCATTACCATCACGGTTAACCCTCCGCTTCCCCCGCTCAGCGGGACAGCCACCGTTGGGGTGCTTTTTAGCTTCAATTTGCCTTTCCTGATACCCTTGGAAGGCACGACCTCCGTCACTGTAACGGGGCTGCCCGCCAACGGGCTGAGGGTTCAAACTGGTCCGACCATCGGGGGGACGCCCCTCACCTCCGGCGTGATGAATCTGACCTTGGTCAACTCCCAAACGCCCAGCGGCAACACCGCCTGGCGAGCTATTACCCTCACCGTTAACCCCGCACCGGGGACACCACCAACGAACAGTCCACCCGTTGCGCCCGGCATTCCCAGTCAGATGGCAACGGTTGGCGTGGCCTTCAGCTATACGGTACCAGCCTTTACTGATCCCGACGCAGGCCAGACGTTGACCTACTCGGTTGCGGGCTTGCCTGACAACGGGTTGAGCTTCAACCCGGCCACGCGCGTCATCAGTGGCACGCCCTCGACCTCGGGCACCTTAGGGGTGACCATCACCGCCAACGACGGCAACGGCGGCTCGGCTTCAGCCAGCTTCACCATCACCATCAGTCCGGCACCAGGGGGCGCTCTGACGCTGCTGGCTCCGACCTACAACTGCGCTACGGGAGCGTTTACCTTCAACACCAGTGGGGGCGACGGCTCCCCCATTACCTTTGCCGCTATTGGCATCACCAGTCCGACGACTAATCCCAACCAATTCGTCGATGTGGGTCTGCGCACCGCTGCCGATGCGCCCCTGATTACGCTGTCGGCCAATCAGAACGGCACACTCGTGACCTACGTGTGGAACATCCGCGCTCAATGCCCAGTCGGGCCAGGCACTCCACCCGTCAATCCACCCAGTGGTGCGCTCACGCTGCTGGCCCCGACCTACAACTGCCAAACGGGTGCGTTTACCTTTAACACCAGCGGGGGGGATGGTAGTGCTATTACATTCTCGGCCATCGGCATCACCGGGCCAACAACCAACCCCAACCAGTTTGTCGATATCGGGTTGCGCACAGCGGCTGACGCACCCTTAATCACGCTGTTGGCCACTCAAAACGGCACAACTGTGACCTATGTGTGGAACATCCGCGCTCAGTGCCCGGTCAGTCCGGGTACTCCGCCCGTCAACCCACCAACAGGTTCTGCTTTAACCTTACTGGCGCCGACTTACAACTGCGCTACGGGGGCCTTCACCTTCAACACCAGCGGAGGCAACGCCACCCCCATTGAGTACCGGGCCGTGCCGGGCATCACCGACTGGACGACCAACCCCAACCAGTTTGTCGATGAAGGCTCACGAACGGCCAGCGACGTACAGCCCTTCCTGTTACAGGCCCGTCAGGGCGGGGTGGTTACCACCTTAGTCTGGGATCTAAAAGCGGCCTGTGGTCGGGCGCGACTGGGGGCGGCTGAGCCGGAGCGTAGCCTGCGGGTGGTGGTGCTGGGCAACCCGGTGGTGGGCGAGACGGTGCCCGTTGAGGTGAGTGGGGCTGAAGGCCAGCCCTTGCGGGTGTCGGTGACCAACGCACAGGGTCGGCCGGTGAGTGAGGAGCGCATTGATCAGGCGGCTGCTACTGAGCGGGTGCGGGTAAAGCTGGGCCGTTCAGCGGGCGTGTATCTACTTCAGGTCAGCAGCCCCGACCAAACCAAGGTCGTGCGGGTGCTAAAGACTGAATAACAGAACACCCGGCACACAACGTACGAAAAAGCCCGCATCATCAGGATGCGGGCTTTTTCGTACCCAGATTACATAATTAACTACTTATTTGTCAGCAGTATAATCTACAGATTCTGTAGGTAAGAGACTTTTGTTTGCCATTTTGCTACGCTTAATAAATGGATAGCAAATTTTTGTCAGTGAAAGTCTGATTTAATCATATAATAGACTACACTTGCCGCAGTCTTAACAACCCAAACCTTTTGACAGACATGCAAAAGATATACACGCTTCGGGCAATCGGCTGGTTAGTCAGCCTGATGTTCTTCACAACCAGCCTGTACGCGCAGGTGAGAACCCGGCACATACCGTCGGGCGGTACCGCACTCAACCAGTTTGGTGCGTTTGGTGCGCAGTCAGCCATTACTACATTAGAACTGGCCAGTGTTGATGCCACCCGACTGATAGCTGAAGATCAGCGGGAGCAAAAAAACGGCCGCCCACCCAGAGTCGCCGTTCCGCAGGATGCCAGTGTGGATGTTCGTAGTTCCGGGACGGTTTCGGAACGCAACGGATATCGAGTGTATCAGTTTGAAATACGGTCGCCGGGGGCGGGCGCGTTGAGCGCCAAGTTCGACCGGCTTCAATTAGCCGAAGGCGCGCAGGTATTCCTGTATAACGCGTCTCAAACGGACCTGATCGGACCGATTACCAGTCAGCAGAACATCAGCAGTGGTAATTTCAGCACAGGCCACGTTGTTGGCGACCGGCTCATCATTGAGCTTCAGGAGCCCATTGCTGTAGCCGGGCAGAGTCAGTTGCATGTGGTGAGCGTCTCTAATTTCTATAACCCCAGAGGACCATTTGGCGGTTTACGCCCTGCCGGTGCCTGCGAAAATAACCAGGCTTGTTTCCCGGCCTACCAGTCAGAGGCTGAAGGGGTGGCACTCATTCGGGTCGACGCCGGCGCGTTAGGCACATTTATTTGTACGGGGGCAACCGTCAACGACGCCCGGCAAAGTTTCCGCTCGTTTTTCCTGACTGCCTTCCACTGCATCGACTTCGATGCCGATCAGACTATTGACGCTAATGAGTCCGGTTCAACACCGAACTGGGTTTTTTACTTTAAATACCAGAGTCCAGACTGCGTAGCGAACACCGACGACAATGTGTACGTAACCATCAGCGGGGCAACGTATCGCGCGGGTGGTGCCGCTTCGGACTTCAACCTGCTGGAGTTAAATGCGCAGGCACCCCAAAGCGAAAACATCTCGTTCCTGGGCTGGGACCGCAGCAGTGCTTTATCCAGTACTACGTTTGGCATTCACCACCCCAATGGCTCTCTGAAAAAGATTTCATTTGGCGGGGCTACCACAACCGTGGGCGTTACCTATGGGCCAGGGGGGTACAACACCGGTGCCGGCACGTCGTTTCTACAGCTTAGCTGGAACGACGGCGTCACCGAAGGCGGATCGTCCGGTTCGCCCCTGTTCGACGTGACGTCCCGGCGTATCGTTGGTCAGTTACTGGGTGGTTCGTCGTTTTGTACACCCCCTTCGGCTCAGAATGCCCCCGATCAGTACGGTCGGTTCTTCACGTCCTGGACGGGGGGCGGCACTGCCTCGACCCGGTTGAGCAACTGGCTGGACCCAACGGGCATCAGCGGCAACACGACCAATCTGGCCGTACCTACCGTTAGCGGACCCGCGGCTTTTACCAACACCGGCTCGTTTGCCCTTAACACGCTCGACGCGTCGATCACATCATGGTCCATCGTTGGCGTAAATGGCCTTGCTTTTACGGCCGCCAGCGGTTCGGGGAATGTTGCTAACCTTACATCCGTTGGCAATGCGTCGAACGTGGTTATTCGGTTCACGGTCAACGCGGGGCAGAGTTATGCCGTCGAGTTTACCAAAACGTTTAACGTCACCACAGCCGCGCCCACTAACACGCCCCCATCGCCACCCGCCGGTGGCATTCCGAATCAAACGGCTACCGTAGGCGCGGCTTTCTCCTATCAGGTGCCCGCCTTCACCGACCCGGATGCGGGCCAAACATTGACCTACTCCGTAACGGGTTTGCCCGCCAACGGGTTGAGCTTTAATGCAGGCACCCGCACCGTCTCGGGTACGCCCTCGGCTTCGGGTACGGTGGGCGTGACCGTAACGGCCAACGATGGCAACGGCGGCACGGCTTCCTCCAGCTTCACCATCACGGTCAATGCAGCCCCGGTGGTGCCACCAGCCAACACGGCCCCAACCGTAGCCAGCGCCATTGCCCCCCAGTCGGGTACGGTGGGCGTGGGCTTCAGCTTCAGCATCCCGCCCGGCACCTTCACCGACGCTGAAACGCCCGGCAGTTTGGCCATCTCGGTGGGTCCTCTACCACCGGGGCTGAGCGCGTCGGGGGGGCTTATTACCGGCACCCCTTCCGCATCGGGCGTCAGCACGGTGACCGTCACGGCGACGGATCCGGGTAGTCTCTCCGTCAGCACCACCTTCCAGTTGACCATTGATCCGGCCCCAGTGGTGCCACCGGCTAACACGGCCCCCACCGTGGCCAGCGCCATTGCCCCCCAGTCAGGTACGGTGGGCGTAGGCTTCAGCTTCACCATTCCGGCCAGCACCTTCACCGACGCTGAAACGCCGGGCAGTCTGGTTGTATCGGTAAGTGGCTTGCCAGCGGGACTGAGTGCATCGGGTAGCGTCATCAGCGGTACCCCGTCGGCATCGGGCGTAAGCACGGTAACGGTGACAGCCACCGATCCGGGCAGCCTGTCGGTCAGCACCACCTTCCAGTTGACCATCAATCCGGCTTCGGTGGTGGTGCCCCCTACGGGACCCTTCAGCATTACGGGCGTGACGACGATCAGTTGTACGACGCTTTCGGCGGGTCAGCGGCAGGTCAGTTTTACCCCCCAGTACGCGGGGGCCAACGGGCAGCCCATCTCTTTCTCGGTGGCCAACGAACTATCGCCCACTACGGCACCGGGTCCCTACACGCTCAATTTGTTTACCGACAACCCAACGATTACGCTGAAGGCCACCCAGAGCGGCACGGCGGGCGAAGCCAGTTTTGCCTACAATTGGTTAGCGGCTTGTGGTGGGGTTACTCCCCCAGCCAATCAGGCTCCAGTGGTGGCCAACAGCATACCGGCCCAATCGGGTACGGTGGGTGTAGGCTTCAACTACACCATTCCACCCGGTACCTTCTCTGATCCGAACGGCGATGCGCTGACGGTGTCGGTGGCTGGTTTGCCAGTGGGACTGAGTGCATCGGGTAGCGTCATCAGCGGTACCCCGTCGGCATCGGGCGTAAGCACGGTAACGGTGACAGCCACCGATCCGGGCAGCCTGTCGGTCAGCACCACCTTCCAGTTGACCATCAATCCGGCTTCGGTGGTGGTGCCCCCTACGGGACCCTTCAGCATTACGGGCGTGACGACGATCAGTTGTACGACGCTTTCGGCGGGTCAGCGGCAGGTCAGTTTCACGCCCCAGTATGCGGGGGTCAACGGGCAACCCATCTCTTTCTCGGTGGCCAACGAACTATCGCCCACTACGGCACCGGGTCCCTACACGCTTAATTTGTTTACCGACAACCCAACGATTACGCTGAAGGCCACCCAGAGCGGCACAGCGGGGGAAGCCAGTTTTGCCTACAATTGGTTGGCGGCCTGTGGCGGGGGGAGCACACCACCAACTCCCGGCTCATTCGCTATCACAGGTGTAACGACAATCAGTTGCACGACGCTTTCGGCGGGTCAGCGGCAGGTCAGTTTCACGCCCCAGTACGCAGGAACCACCGGTCAGCCCATTAGCTTCTCGGTGGCCAACGAGCTGTTGCCCACCACGGCACCAGGTCCCTATACGCTTAATTTGTTCACCGACAACCCCATCATTACGCTGAAGGCCACCCAGAGTGGCACGGCGGGGGAAGCCAGCTTCGCCTACAACTGGTTGGTGGCCTGTAATTCGGGGAGTGCCAGAATAGCAGCTTCAGCGGGCCGTGAAATGTCTCTGAGCGTGTCGGTGCTGGGTAACCCGGCGGTGAGCGAGACGGTTCAGGTTGAAGTACGCGGTGCCGAGGGCCAGCCGTTGCGGGTGTCGGTGGTCAACCTTCAGGGAGGCTTACTGACCGAGGAGCGTATTGAACAGTCGGCGGCCGTTGAGCGGGTCAGTGTGAAACTGGGCCGTTCAGTAGGCGTGTACCTGTTGCAGGTGAGCAGCCCCGGCCAGACAAAAGTGGTACGGTTGCTGAAGAGCGAATAGCAGAACAGCACTGCACAACAACGCAGAAAGAAGCTCGAATCGCCCTGATTCGGGCTTCTTTGTTTGGTGAGGAAATTTAATTCTTCAAGACGTCTTACGCGCAGATGGCTCGTCTAAACCAAGTGGTTTGTCCCTCAAATGGATGCCTGCTCGACCGTTCATTTCGCCAACGTAAACGCCCACACGGTTTTGCCCGTTGCGCCAATGAGTAACGCCGTTTTACCGCCCAGCCGTACCGTTGCTGCATCACGCACGTCGCCGGTCCAGAGCAGGCCAGATTCAGACATGGGCACGTAAGCAAACTGCCCCTTACCCCGATTCAGAAATAACTGCCCCCGGTTGGCGTCGGACTTGCCAATGCGAACGCGGTTGTGCTCGCGGTTGCCGCCAATGACCAGGTCCAGCAACCCATCGGCGTTTACGTCCGCAGCCGCGAGCGCGAAGGCGGTGGTAAACTGCGCTTCGGCAGGTAGCGGTTGCACCACAAACCGGCCCAATGCTTCGGCCGTTTGATCGTTGCGGAACAGCACGGTTCGTAGTTCGGTGGCGTCGAGCTTTTGTGCGGTGCCTAACTCATCCGGCGCGAACAGGTCTGTGACTGTGGCTTTTGAATAGCTGGCATAATCCGTAAACTTCCTACGCAGACTACTAACCTGATCCAGCATCTCATCGCGGGCATTGAACGGATACAGGGCTGCATGCTCGTAGCTGGCCAGCACGGGCAGCGACGCCCGGAACCCAGCCGGTCCGTCGGCAGAACCTTTAAAGCCGTAGAGCATTAATGGTCGGTCCGGCGTGGCCTGAAACTGACTATTTTGTCCGGCATTGGCCACCAGAATATCGGAGTCACCGTCGTTATCAAAATCACGAGTCAGCAGTCGGTTCCAGCAGCCGGTTATCGCAGTTAACCCGTTGGCGAGCAGTTGCAACCGGCCGTTCTGGTGCGTGAACGCCCGCACCGGGCCAAAGTCGGTGGCTACGATCAGTTCCGGCCGACCGTCGCGGGTGAGGTCGGCGAAGGCGGCATCGGTTACCATCCCAAGTTGCGCCAAAGCCGGTTGTTGACTCGTCACATCCGAGAATCGACCGCTGCCATCGTTCAGCAGCAGGTGGCTGACCGGCATTTCGGGATAACGGCCTGGCACGACCCGCGCCCCAACAAATACATCGCTGTCACCGTCACTATCCACATCGGCGACCCGAACGCACGATGCACTCACGCGCACATCGGAAAACGTCGCAGCTTTCGTCAACGTACCTCGTCCATTATTGAGGTATAATCGGGTTTGCAGGCGCGAATCATTGGCGGGCAATTCATAGCCCGCGCTGACGACGATCAGATCTAAATCCCGGTCGCCGTCAGCGTCGAACCATTCGGCCCCGGCGTCTTCACAAGCGTTATCGGTCAGCAACGCGGGCTGAGCCATTGGCACCAACCGTCCTGCTTTCTGAACCAATACCTGACCGCCCTGACCGCGACCGCCACCCACAAACACGTCATCCAAACCATCGCCGTTTACGTCGCCAACGGCAAAACGCGGGCCCGTTTGCGAAAGCATGTACGGCAGCAGGGGCTGAATTTTAAAGTCGTTGACGGCATCCTCCCGGTGGGTTACATCAAGCAGATGGGCGGTTTGCCAGTACGGTTTTGGCACGGGCGGCAACGGTGTTTGAGTCCTTGGTGCGTACGACACTGTCAGTTGGCCTCCGGCAGCGGATCGAACGAGCTGCGTCTTGCCATCGGCCCACCGCACCCGCACCGAATCTACCCGCGACGCCGTTCCCAGCCCGAACAGCAGCGGCCCGTACATGGCCGACTGGAACCCCCGCACCGGCTGAAACTCCTGCACCTGCATCCGGCCTCCCGCCCAAATGCTTACCCGCGAACCAACCAGCGTAGCGGGGTTCGGGCATTGTAGCCGAACGGTCAGGTAATGGTTGGCAGCCGTTTTATCGGCGTGATTTTGATAAATGCCCGCTTCGGCATTGACGTTGTTAATGACTAAATCCAGGTCACCATCGTTGTCCAGATCGGCATATACTGCCCCGTTCGATTGCGTCGGTTCATCGAAACCCCAGTCGGTGGTTTTGTTCTCGAAACGTAAGGATGAACCAGCCGATGTATCGGACTGCGCGTCGGCGGACCGACTTCTGAAGATGTAATTTGGCTCGTTGATGGTGGGCATTTTCGCAATCACTGCCATTTCGTCGGTGGGCTGACCGGTTTCTTTGGCTTTCAGTTGCTCATCCATTGTGAACTTCAGAAACTCCATATTCGTGTAATCGCGGGCGTAGCCGTTGGTCACGAACAGGTCTTTCCAGCCGTCGTTGTCGAAGTCGGCGAATAGGCCCGCCCAACTCCAGTCGGTGTTCGACACGCCCGCCAACTGACCAACCTCGGAAAATATGGGCGTTGTGGATTTGCCAGAGTCGCTGGGTGCCTGATCTCCCACGTTCAACTGCACCATGTTTCGCATGGTCTGGTGGTGGAAACCAGCCCGCAGCAGTTGTTCGTATTTATCGTAGTTATCGTCGCCAGAGGTTAGTTTGATGCGCTCGTTGCGTTCGGGCAGCATGTCGAGCGTGAGCAGGTCCATCCGTCCGTCGTTGTTGATATCGGCCGCGTCGCTGCCCATCGAATACAGCGAGGTGTGTCCCATCGCATCGCGCACCGACTCCCGAAACTGCGGTGCGCCGTTGCGCCCGTTCTGTTGGTTGATATACAGGTAATCGTTCTCGTTGTAATCGTTGGAGACGTACAGATCAGGCCAGCCGTCGTCATTAAAATCGCTCACGGCCACGCCCAGCCCGAAACTCAGCACGTTGGAGACCAGCCCCGCCTGCGCCGATACGTCGGTAAATTTTCCGTTTTGGTTTTGATACAGCTTACTGGTATAGTCGGGATTCGCCTGTTGTTTATAGCTGCCAATCATGCGGCTGAATCCGGCAAACTCCTGCACCGAATGATTCAGTAGAAAGCAGTCCAGATCACCATCGCGGTCATAATCGAAGAAAGCCGCCTGCGTCGAGTAGCCGGGGTCATCCAAACCGTAGTCGGCGGCTTTATTGGTAAATGTCAAATTCTTATTGTTGACAAAAAGCAGGTTACGCCGGAGTTTTGGATTACTGGCGACTGAGCGGCAAACGTACATATCAAGCCAGCCGTCGGCGTTGATATCGACTAATGAAACGCCTGTGTTCCACCCATCAGCCGCAGCCACGCCCGCTTTGTCGGTGATGTCTTCAAATTGTAGCGACGAACCGCCTAAATTGCCTTTGTTAATATATAATTTATTGGATTTCAGATTACCGGTAAAGTATAGATCAATCAGTCCATCGTTGTTGAAATCCCCGGCCGCCACGCCCCCGCCATTGTAGAAGTAACTGTATTTCAACACATTGAACTCCGCTGACTCCTGTAGCGCGTTGTTGAACGTAACATTCGTTTTCGATGACGACAGCTTCTCGAACAGTGTGTCTTTGTGCCGACAGGCCGATAGCGATACGATCAAGAGAATGATGAACAGGTTCTTCATATAAAAAGGCTAAACACAGAGGAGCAGAGAAAGCGCAAAGATCGCGGAGAGAATCTTCTCTGCTATCGCTGCATAATCCTCTGCTCCTATACCGGTCCGCCGGTGCGGTTTAAACAAAAATCAGTTTTTATCCCACCACAACGGCGTACTCACCTTATCGGGACCACCCAGCAGACTTTCGGCCGCTTTCACCGCTTCGCCATTGGTGTCGCGCTCCAGTAGCAGGAACGGGATCCGGCGGGGCCGCTGACCAGCCGTCAGATCAGCGTTTTCGTTGTTGGCCACGGGGTACAGCGTCGGGAACTTGGTCCGGCGGTATTCAGCCCACGCTTCAATGCCGTCGGGATACAACGCCAGCCATTTTTGCGTACCGATCTGCTCGCGTTGCAGCGCGGGAGTTGACGCCCACTTGATGGGCGCGTTCGACAACGCAGGTGACTGCAGGCCGTCGTTGGGGGCAACGGGTGTCTTTTCGGAGTTGACGTAGGCCGCAATAGCCGCTGCGTTCGTGACGCCCCACTGCGTCATGGACGCGGCAATGCCTTTCTCGTAGAAGTCTTTGGCCGTGCCGCCCATAGCCCAGCCATTCAGCGCACCCTCAGCCCGCAGAAAATAAGCTTCGGCGCTGTGCATGATGTTTTGTGGTGTGGAGCCAATAGACGTCCAGGCGGCCCCTCCCCCCGACACCCAGCGCGTTCCCACGTTGGAGGTGGCGTTATTGCCGTTGGCCGCGGTACCAAGTTGAGCCGGAGTCAGGCCGTTCCGCAGTCCTTCAACCGCTCCCGTAGCGGTAGTAGGCTGAAAATAAACCGTTGAGCGCGGATCTTCGTAGCCTTTCAGGGCCGACTCCATGGCTGAACTCATTCGGAACTCGTTCCAGATAGCAATGCGCGAGAGGCCGTTGAAATCGTTGGCCGGTTCGCTTTTCACCATCAGCGCGTCGTCGGCAACGGCTTCCAGCACCCCACCCGCCACGGCCGCTTCAGCCTGCGTTTTGGCAACCGCTGGCGTAACGGCCGATACACGCAGGGCCAGCCGCAGCCGCAACGTGTTGGCAAACTTGATCCATTTGTTCACATCACCAGCATAGAGCAAATCGAACGTGCCGAAAGGTTTCTCGGCGGTTTTACCCTTCAGCACCGTCGTGGCCGCATCGAGCTTTTTGAAGAAATCTTCGTAGATTTTATCCTGCGCATCGTACTTCACCGACCGGGCGGGCTTACCCGCATCGAAGTAGGGAATCGGACCGTAGTAATCCGTCAGGCGGTGAAAACTGTACACCCACCAGATGTCGGTCAGGGCGCGTTCGGCGGTTCCCACCGCGTATCCGTCTTCCAACGACCGTAGCTGCGGCACCGTCTGGGTATAAATCGACGTCCAGCCCCCCTGAAGCCAGTCGAACCGGATTACGTTCCGGTCGGACGGAAAGTACGTGGCCGAGGTCGCATAGTACTGGCTGTACAGGTCGGCAAACAGGTTCTGGGCGATCTGGTAGGTGCCGCCCGCGTAGGACGAAGCCGACTGCGCCTTGGAAAACAGGTACGGTAACTCAGTGCTGGTGAGCGTAACGAGTTTCGTGTTATCCGTATTGATCTCCTGAAACTTATCGGTACAGGCCGACAAACCAAGCACCGACGCCATTGTCAGACTGCCAGCAATCGTGCGTTTTAGTAGTAAGTTCATGGTTATTTCTACGATTAGAATGATAGTTGGAGATTGACACCGACCGAGCGCGAAGCCGGTACGTTGCCGTATTCGACGCCCTGAAAATTACCCGCGCCCAAACTGATGTCCGGGTCGAACGAAAGCCGACGCTCCGGTACGCCCGGCAGATCGAGAATGGCCTTGCCGCGGTACAGGAAGAACAGGTTCCGCGCCACCGCCGACAGCCTCGCCCGTTTGATGAAGTTGCCGGAGAAGTTAAAATTGTAGCCCAGCGTCAGTTCACGAAGCCGCACGTTGGTCGCGTCGTAGGTAAAGAACTCACCCCACGAATAACGACCGCCCGACACCGTAGTCCAGAACGTTTCGGCGTTGATGGCTTTGGTGTTGGTTTCGCCCGTGGCCGTTACGGCGGGCAGCACCCAGCCACCCTCGCGGTAAGCCGTCGTGTAGGCTGAGTTGCCGTCGAACGCCAGATTCGCTTCCGTTCCCGACGTGATAACTCCGCCAAACCGCCCGTCGAACAGGACACCGAGCGTGAAACCCCGGTAGTTAAACGTGTTCTGGAATCCCATCAGAAACTTAGGGTTGAAGTTGCCCACCGCTACCTGCGCGGTGGTGACAACGGGCTTGCCGACGGCGTCGACCACAAACCGGCCCTGCGCATCGCGCTGCCACAACTGCGTTTCGATGTCGCCGTACGCACCACCCTCCGCGACCACCGGCGTGGACGTTCGCCCGAAACCACCCGCCAGCGGAGCCTTTTTGATGTCGGGATGCAGCGAGATAATTTTGTTCACATTGCGCGAGAAGTTCAGCGTCATGTCCCAGGTGAGGGCGCGGCCGGTGATGGGCTTCGCCGTCAGCGCCACTTCGATACCCGTGTTCTGAATATTACCCGAGTTCACGTACTGCTCAGAGAACCCCGATGCTGGCGCCAGGCCTAACCGAAGCAACTGGTTGATGGTGTTAGTCTTATAATACGTGAGGTCGATACCGAACCGGTTCTGCACGAACCGCCAGTCGATACCAATTTCGAGCGAATTGGTCAATTCTGGCTTCAGATCAGGAATGGCCTGCGTTGCGTCGCGCTGAATGAATCCGCCGACGCCACCCTGCTGAAACGAGTACGTCTGAGCCAGCAAATAGGGCGAAGCATCGTTACCAACGCGCGTGTAGGCCGCCCGGACTTTGGCAAAGCTGATCGCGTCGGGCAGCTTCAGCATGTCCGACAGAATGGCAGTCAGACCCACCGAAGGGTAAAAATACGAGTGGGGCGCGGGCAGCGTACTCGACCAGTCGTTGCGGGCGGTCAGGTCCAGCACCAGATAATCGCGGAACGAGAACGTCGAACTTACAAACACGCCGTTCACCTGCCGCTGCGACAGCAGTTGCAGACCCGCGATCGGTTGCAGCGAACGGGCAAAGGTCAGGTCGAACTTGTTTGGAATCTGCAACCCATTGGCCGTGGCTCCGACGATCTGGTTAAATCGCTTCGAGAATTGCCCGCCAACAGTATAGTTTACCTTCAGGTCTTTAGTGATCTGGTTGTTGCCCTGGGCGAACAGGTCGATATTTTGTTCGAGATTTTCGGTATCGAAGGCCGTGAACGTACCGCCATTGCCCGCAAATAGGAGCGTCCGGTTGTAAAACCGTTGCAGGTTGCGGTCGAAATACCGGTCCACGCTGATGCGGCCCGTCAGTGTCAGCCAGTCGGTCAGTTTGTAGTTGGCCAGCCCCAGCAGCGTAATGCGGTTGCGTTTCTCGTTGTTGATGACGCGGTTGATGGTCCAGTACGGGTTCATGTAGATCGACGATGAGGTCCAGTACGTTGGCTCCCCGGTGGGCGTTTCGAACGTCTTGATAGACTCCAGGTCCACGCTGCGCGGAATTTTGTAGATGTTCATGACAATGCCACTTTCCTCGCCCACCTTGACCTTGTTGCCAATATCCTGGAGCATGTAGGTGATCTTGCCCTCGGTCGAAAACCGGCTGCTGATCTGGTTGCTCACGCGCAGATTGAGCGTGTGGCGGGTCAGGTTGTTGTTCGGAATCAGGCCCTGGTTGTAGTTGTGGGTGTACGAAAAGTACGTCTGCATTTTGTCCGTACCGCCCGTTACGCCGATGGAATTGTTGGTCGACGTGCCCCGGCGGAAGAAGTCGCTCACGTTGTTGGGGTACGTTTGGCCCGCTGCGCCCCAACTGCCACTGGCGGTCGTATTCGAGACGCCCCCCGCCCCCTGCGTGTAGGTATTCTGGAGATCGGGCAGCAATAGTGGCGATTCGCTCACCACGCCCGAGTTGACATCGACCGCTATCCGACCGGCTTTGCCACGCTTCGTCGTGATAATCATGACGCCGTTGGCCGCCCGCGACCCGTAGAGCACCGACCCGGCTGCGCCTTTCAGCACGTTGACCGACTCGATATCGTCGGGGTTGATGTTGGCCGCGCCGTCGGAGCCGTTGTACCCCCCAAAGTCGTTTCCCACCTGCGTACCGTTGGTAGAGTTGTCATACACGACGCCATCCACCACAATCAGGGCGTTGTTGGTGCCGTTGAGCGAGCGATTGCCGCGCAGCGTTACCCTGGCCGCACTGCCCACGCCCCCCGCGCCCTGCACCACCTGTAAACCCGCAATCTTACCCGACAGCGTGTTGACGAAGTTGGCGTCCCGAACCTGCGTCAGCTTAGCACCGTCGATCTGCTGGGCTGCGTAGGTGAGGGTTTTGGCGCTCCGCTCGATGCCCAGCGCCGTTACCACCACTTCGTTCAGCAGGCGGTTATCGGCTACCATTTGTACATCCAACTGACTCAGCGCATCGGTAAACGGGACCTCCTGCGAAGCAAACCCGATGGATGAGAATACGAGCGTGCCGGTTGGGCCGACGCTAAGCCGGTAGGTTCCTTCGGCATCGGTGGTGGTGCCCCGCGTGGAGCCTTTAAGCTGCACGTTTACGCCGGGCTGACCCTGCCCCCGGTCGTCGCGGACGGTGCCGCTGAGCTGCCGGTCCTGCGCCCGGAGCGGCCCGGTTACCAGTAGAAGGACCAGGATACATCGTAGTAGGTGTCTGTACATAGCATTAAAATTGGATTAGGTGGTTACTAAGAATGGGTGCGCGAAATTTTATTTAGCGGTCAATTTGCAAAATTTAATAGAGGCAAATGATGTACAGACATTTTATTTTTCTGAGCTTTTCAATGATTACCAATGATTCGCATTTTTTCGCTGTATTGTGAAATTTCGATGTGCTGATTCGGGCGTTTCGTTTATCAATTTTCAGGTATCACCCCCGAATCAACCTGTGTTCCCGCGTCAACCGTGATGATGTAAGCTCGTCCACCCTCCCGTTCAATTTCTTCGGCAACGGCCTCCGGATGTTGGGGGGCGTAAGCGAACATGCAGCCTCCCCCACCCGATCCGTTGATTTTACCACCCAGCGCCCCCGCCTGCATGGCGGCTGTTAGCATCCGGTCAATTTTGGGCGTCGATATGCGCTTGGCATCCCGCAGGTTATCCTGGTGTTTGTTAAGTAATGCGCCAAACGTAGCATCGTCCATGACCGGCGCGTTGAGCAGATCGAGAGCCTCGCGTAGAATGTCGCGGTCCGACAGGTTGCTCAACAGTAGACTCCGTTCATCGGCGGTGAGCAGGTGGGCGTAGTCAGTAGCCGATTCCAGCGGAGCCGTGTGCAGATCGAAGGCCGGGTGGTACGCCCGAATTTTTTTAAGCGCATCCAGCATTCCAAATTTTACGTGTTTCAGGATACCCAGCGTGTCTTTCGGTTCGCGCGAGTCGCCCAGTACGAACGCGCCGAGCGTTGGCCGAAGGTGTCTAATCTGAATAGCAGGCTGCGATTCTAAGTAAATAACGTCGCCCACGGCCGTGGCATAGTGATCCATCATGCCGCCTGGCTCGCCAAATTCCAGCACCTCGGCCCGGTAGGCAATGTCGGCAATGGCTTCGTGGCTGCGGGTCAGGGGTTCGTCGGCCAGTTGCAACAGCAGGTTGACCCAGCTAACGATCAGTGCCGACGAACTCGACGTTCCGGCATTAATCGGGATCGTACCCCTGACCGTAACGTCGAACCCGGTAGAAAAGGTGGCCCCCTCCTCGCGACGCAATACGTTGACAGCACTTCGGAAGTAATCGCGTTTTGTTACGTACACCAGCGGGCCGGTCAGGTCGAACGATTCGGTATGACCAACATCGGGCAAATGAATAACAACCCGCTGGTCGGACCGGGGAAGGGCCGTTAGGTAGATTCGCTTTGAGATGGCCGCAGCAATGACGGGTAGCCCCAGGTAGTCCTGATGTTCACCGAACAGGCACACCCGGCCGGGCGTTGAAACGGATCGTGTTTTATGGGTAAGCATTTATCTCTGGGTGAAGGGCATACTAATTCCCCACGTCTGAACGGGGCCGCCCGAGCGGGCGTGGGCTGATAATTAGCTTGCGCAATTTGTCAGTTTATTGCCGTATAAAAAATTTCTCTTCATTTCATTGTTTGGGGGCCGACCACCCCTTTACTTTGCGTTACAAAGTACTTTAGTATTTATGCAACACTCATTATCTCCCTTCACCCGTGCGCTGGTGGAGCAGCCTGGCCAGATGAAGCCTGGCAAAGGACTCATTGCACTGGCGGGCCTGACGGTGGCTGGGTTGAGCTTAGTAACGGCGCGGGGTCTGCTGACGGGCAACTGGTGGTTTTTCGTGATGCTAACCTGGAACCTGTTCCTGGCGTTTTTCCCGCTGGGCGTCGTGCTGGTGCTGCGCGATCTGCGGGCAGTCGGCTTTATGAATCGGTGGCTGCTGGCCGCGGGACTGGCGGTCTGGCTGGCGTTTTTGCCCAACGCACCCTACATCATCACTGACCTGTTTCATATTAAAAGCATTCAGGATTCGCTGCTCTGGTTCGACACGATCACGCTGTTTCTGTTTGCCCAAACGGGTTTACTGGCGGGCTTATATTCCGTCCTGATCGTTCACCGGATGCTGCGTCCACTTGTGGGGCCGTGGCAGACGTGGGCGCTTATGCTGGGTAGTCAGATGCTGTCGGGTTTCGGCATTTACCTCGGTCGGTTTGGGCGGTGGAACAGTTGGGACGTGCTGACTAAACCGTTTGCTTTGGTCGATGCGTTGGCAACGGTGTACCAAGACCACCTGAGCTTCAAACTAACGCTGGCTTACGGATTCGTGCTGGCGGTGCTGTATGTGGCTTTCCACTGGTACGTCGACTATGATAAACGTCAGTAAAGTACTGCGCAGCTTCCGGTTTGCGGGGCAGGGCATTGTGGATTTATTTCGGTACGAAAACAACGCCAAAGTACATCTGCTCATTGCCGGGCTGGTAATCGCCGTTGGGTTCTGGTTGCGGTTGAGCCGCGTGGAATGGGCAATTATTCTAACGCAAATTGGGGTAGTCTGGGCGGCCGAAGCAATGAACACGGCTCTGGAAAAACTCTGCGATTTTGTGTCACCGGGTTGGCATCCGCAGATAAAAGCCATCAAAGACCTGTCGTCTGGTGCGGTGCTGATTGTGGCCGTCATCGCTGTTATCGTGGGCCTGCTGGTACTGGGCGGGCGGGGGCTTGAATTAATGAATAATGGACAATGAATAACTGCTCCGCGTAGCAATATCAACGGAGAACCGTACAAACGACAAACCACAAACTTAACCCCATGCACGAATCGCGTGAACATTTACAAACACTGACGGAGATCCGCAGCCTGATGGAACGGTCGGCCAAATTCCTGTCGCTGAGCGGCCTGTCGGGTGTGTCGGCAGGAATCATTGCGCTGGTGGGCGCGGCCGTCGTCTACGGTAGGCTACAAACCGACTGGTTCCGCATCCTGAGCTATGACCGGCTTGAACTGTATGACAACTCAGCCCACGCGGACATCGAACGCTTCTTAGTGACGGTAGCCCTTGCCGTGCTGATGGCGGCTCTGCTGGCCGGAACGTATTTTACCGTTCGCAAGGCGCGTCGGCAGGGCCTGACCGTTTGGAATGCCAGTTCCAAACGGCTGCTGTGGGCCATGGCTGTGCCACTGGCCACGGGGGGCATATTTTGTTTAGCCCTGCTCTATTACAATTTGATCTGGTTGGTGGCCCCGGCAACACTGATTTTCTACGGATTAGCGCTGCTCAACGGCGGCAAATACACCCTGCGCGATGTTGAGTCGCTGGGCTACTGCGAAGTTGTTCTGGGATTGGTGTCGCTCTTCTGGCCGGGCTACAACCTGCTGGCGTGGGCCCTGGGGTTCGGCGTCCTGCACATCGCCTACGGTTTGGCGATGTATTACAAATACGAACGAAATGCTCCGCATGAGAGACCTGCTGGCTCAGTTTAATAAGGCATTCGAGAGCAAAGCGCGGCTGAATATCATGTCGGTCCTGATGGTCAACGACACCCAAAGTTTCAACGCGCTCAAAGAACTTCTCGGCCTCACCGACGGCAACCTCGCCACGCACCTGCGGGCGCTGGAAGAGTCGGGCTACGTAACGGTGCAAAAGCAGTTCGTCGGCCGCAAACCCAACACAACCTACTCCGCCACCCCCACCGGCCGACAGGCGTTTTCCGATCACCTGAACGCGTTGGAGGCCTTTATCAGGAATTTATAAAAATAGCTTAGTGGTTCGTACGGCTGGATGAACACTATGAATAAAGGGGCTTTGTTCCACTGAATTCAGTGGAACAAAGCCCCTTTAGTAACAAAGAATGGCAACCCTCACTTACGGATTCACGGGCGCATTGGTCGGTTGCGCTATGATTGCGCAGTTAATGATCACCCGCGTGGGTTTCAGCCCCGCTACGTACCCGTTGGGCTGGCCGGTGTTATCGGGAATGTTAGTCACCAAGCCGTCTTTAACTAACTGAGTCAGTTGTTCAATGCTTTTGACGCGGGTGCGCTTACCGGCCTGGATGGCCTGTGGCGTCCACATGTAGATGTGAGCGTCCCACATGGGACTGTAGTTATTTCCATATTGCTTTTTGTTATCCGGGCCAAGTGGGAAGACGTTGATCGGATCGGCCTGATTACCATCCAGGATGGTTGAATTAAGTCCCTGGCGATTGGGACTGCTGTTACCCGTTTCTCCGTTGGCTAAGGGGGCAAAGCCCAGCAAGGCCGACTCATCGGTCGGAAAACTCCGACCAAATTCGGGCAGATTAGCCAGCCTCGGCGCATAAATACCCCGTTCAATAGTAGCCGCCCCCTTATCGGACGATTCGGTCACTAAATGATAAAAGAAATTGGCCCCAGCATGGAAGCCGTCCAGCAACTCCATCACGACGGTGTACTTCTCATAGTCGATACTCATCAAGTGATCGTGGGTGCCGGTGCCATTGGCAATGATGGACACACTCAGTACGGAACCGCTGGGCATCACGACCAACGGTGAGTATTGGGCATCCCCGACGGCACCAGGCTGGGCCACCGACGGTGGGAAGGTCATGGGGTCGGGACCCGGCTTGACAATTCGCTCGGGACTGAAATCAACGTCGCCTTTAAACTTAATCATGCCATTTTCCAGGGTCACGTTCTGCGCTCCCTCGGTATCGCGGCCAAAAACGAGCTTTGGGGCGAAGTTCACGCCCAACAGTTTAGCCACGTAGAAGTTGGCCGCTTCGGTAATGATGTAGTAGGTTGGGTTGCCGCTGGGTCCGATGCCTTTGTAAAACGGCAGCGTGACCGTGGGCTGGGGTGCGTTGAAGTTAATGGCCAGCGCACTGGGGAAGAACACGTTCTCCTCCGGGGTAAACCGAACCGCCGTCCGCGCGTTCTTTGCCGAGGCCGTGCTGACGCCGGTTTGTTTGGCGACCGTAGTGAGGAGGAGGTCCGCTTCGCTCAGGGCGGCCTGCTCGTCCAGGCTGCCCTTCTGCTGGCTGAGGGCGGGAGTATGTTGGGTGGCTTCGCGGCTGCAGCCGGTTAGGAACAGGGCAGCGAGACCAGCGCTCAGGAGATATTTGACGGGTGATTTCATAAACAATACTGGTTTTAAAATGAAAAATAAGGGAGTGTGCCAATGCGTTGGACACAAAAGAAAAAGCCGGAGGATACCGATAAGGTTATCACAGAAGTGTAACATTTACAGCGGGTTGGGCAAGCCGATTGGGCTAAATACGCCTGTCACCATCCGCGACGAGCGGGTGGCTGAAGCATACAAACCAGTGCGGGAGGACGGCGACCGTCTTACGAAAGATGAGTGGCTAAACGGGCGCGGCATACACCGGCAACGCAAACGAAAAACGTATGCTGCCGTCGGCCCGTTGCTCAACGAATAATTCGGCTTGGTGCAGGCTCAGAATCTTACGGACGATGGCCAGTCCCAGCCCGACGTTGGGTGGCCGGACCGACGCGTCGCCTTTCAGATACGCCCAAACTGGCTCAGGGATCGCATGAGCACCGTTCAGGACCGACGCCATCAATAATTCCGCCTTTTGTTCTAAGGCTACCTGTACGAAACTGCCGTCGGGCGCGTACCGAACGGCGTTTTCGACTAAGTTCTGAATCACCCGCTCCAGCATACCCACGTCGGCGTAGCAGGGCGAGGGCAGGTCGCAGTTGAGGCACTCAAAGGCCAGGTTTTTGCGCTGGGTCAGCAACTCAAACTTGGCAAATACCTCTGTGACGAGATCAGCCAGCATAAACGGCTCACGCTGAAGTGGGGCCTCCTTCGCGTCTAACTTCGACAACTCAAACAGTTCATTGACGCGCTTAATCAGCGTCCCGGTACTTTGGAGGATGACGCCGACGTACTGCTTGGTTTGTGCGTCGTTCAGGTCCGGCTTCAGTGCCAGCGTTTCAGCATAACCGTGAATAGCCGCGATGGGCGTTCGCAGGTCGTGCGAAATATTAGCGACCAGATCGCGCCGAACCTGCTCCGACCGCTGCAGATCGGCGATGGTGCTGGCCAAGCGGTCGGCCATATTATTGAATGTATCGGCCACCTGCGCTACCTCGCTCGATGACCGCGCCCGGATTCGGGCCGCGAAATCGCCCCGGCTGAACTGACTAATGGTCTGGACTACGTTGCGCAGGTTGCGGGTTTGGTAGTAAAACGCCAGCAGACCAATGGCCAAAGCCGCCAGCAGCGTAATCAGCATGGTTTTGAATCCCCATTGCAGCACGTAATCCTGCCGGAGGGTTGCCATTGCCGATCCGTACTCTTCGCTGCCCAGAATGACGTATACGTAGCCCTGCAATTCACCATTGCGAATGACCTCGGCTGCCGAGAAAATCTTGGTTTCCCGTTCGTTCCGGGGATCGTCGCCTTTGATGTACGCCTGCCCGTGTGTTTGAATAAACTGACGAACCGGAACCAGCGACACCCGGCGCAATTTTATTTTTTCGTCGGGGGCGTGATATATTAGAATTGTACCGACAGAATCAAGCAGGTACACTTCGGCGCTGGGGTTGGTGACCATGGCGTTGAAGAAAATTTCATCGGCCCCGCGCCGGTTAACTTCCTGGTCGATAAACGGTCGGGCAAATTTGGCGATGTGCGCGGCTACCTCATTATTCAATCGCTGGTAGGTGGCTTCAAAATACCGATTAGCCGAATAAACCGTCAGGTAGCTGTATACAGCCGCCAGCAGCGTAAGCACCAGCAGGAACGTGAGCGCCAGCCGCCCGAACAAGCTTATATACACCCGGTTCGTGGTAACAGCACCGTTCATGGACGGAATGATGGGGGGTTTACTCATACGGTTTCCGGTTGATCTGATTCAGCAAAACGATACCCAATACCCCAAGTCGTCAGGATATAAACGGGATGGGAGAAATCCGGTTCAATTTTAGTACGCAGCCGATTCACGTGCGCAGTGACGGTGTGCTCATAGCCCTCAAAGGTGTAGCCCCAAACCCGACTCAGCAGTTCTTTACGGCTGTAGCTTTTGCCGGGGTGTCTGACCAGCAAACTCAGCAACTCAAACTCTTTGGGCGTCAGTTCAACGCGTTTGCTGCCGAGCAGTACGCTCCGTTTATCCCGGTCGATGGTCAGGCTTTTGTACTGGTAAACGGCCGGTTCAGATGGTGCTGCGTCAGTGCGGCCGTGGTCGGCCCGGCGAAACAACGCCTTCATCCGCGCCATGAACTCCTGCACACCGAACGGTTTGGTTAAGTAGTCGTCGGCCCCGGCTTCCAGCCCCAGCACTTTATCGCCCTCTTCTGATTTGGCAGTCAACATCAGAATCGGCGTAATGGCGTCCTGCTCCCGAATGCGTCGGCAAATCTCGACGCCGTTCATACCGGGCAGCATCACGTCCAGAATACAAAGGTCAACCGAATGCTCAGCCAGCCAGGCCAGTCCTTCCCGGCCCGACCGGGCGACCGTCAGGGTTGCGGGCAGATCGTGCAGGTGAATTCGCACCAGGTCAACGAGGGCAGCGTCGTCTTCGACAATTAAAACCTGTTTCATCACGGCATCAGAGTCAAGTGGGCTATTTCAACGGCACCCGTACGCACAAAGGTCATTTCGGATAACAAACCTGGCAACAACGCCCAGAAAACGTTATACTTTCGTGATAACCTTCCCGCTGAAGGTGGGTCTTCTCCGGGAGGTTTCACAATTGGCAACCGGCGTATTAAATTTGATCAGCTGGGTAGCAACGAGCGGTGAAACACCTATAACCACCATCCTCACTGGCCTGACAGCGCGAACTGCGCCAGGTACACCAGCGCCCCAGCGACGTAGCCGATCAGGGCCAGCCAACTGATGGTACGCAGATACCACCCGAACGCCAGCCGCTCCATGCCCATCACGGCCACACCCGCTGCCGACCCAATCAGCAGCAAACTACCGCCCGTACCAGCACAGTAGGCCAGAAATTCCCACAGTTTAGCGTCGGCGGGGTAGGTTTGCAGGTCATACATGCCCATGGCAGCCGCCACAATCGGTACGTTGTCGACCACGGCTGACACCAGCCCGATCAGCAGCACAATCACGTCCAGATTACCAACCGACCGGTTCAGCGATTCGGCCAGCCCGCGCAAAACTCCCGTTGCTTCCAGCGCTCCAACGGCCAGCAGAATACCCAGAAAAAACAGGATGCTCGGCGCGTCGATGCGGCTCAGCGCGTAAGCCGCCGTAAATTTATGCCGCTCGGCTTCGTCCTTGTCGCTGTGCAACAGTTCGGATGCCACCCAGATGCACCCCAGCACGAGCATCATGCCCATGTACGGCGGCAGGTGGGTAACCGTTTTGAAAATGGGGACGAACACCATTCCGCCCAGCCCAATGGCCAGCATAGTTCGGCGTTCGCGTCGGGCGGTGGGTGTCACATACGGGCGGCTGATTCCCTGCTTAGCTGTCTGTCGGGCCACCTGCGTTTCGGGTTTGTAACGCAGGGTCAAAATCGCGAGGGGCACTACCAGCGCCACCGAACTGGGCAGCAGCAGTTCGCGGATGATGTTACTCGTCGTAACCTGCCCACCAATCCAGAGCATCGTCGTCGTCACATCGCCGATGGGCGACCAGGCTCCCCCCGCGTTGGCCGCTACGATAATCATACCGGCAATGACCCGGCGCTGCTCGGCATTGCGGATCAATTTGCGGGCCACCGACACCATCACAATGGCGGACGTGAGGTTGTCGAGGAGGGCCGACAAAAAAAAGGTCAGCCCGCAGATTACCCACAGCAGAACACGGGTGTTGCGGCTGGCAATGCGGTCGGTAATGAGGGTAAACCCGTCGTGCGCGTCGATTAACTCCACAACGGTCATGGCCCCCAACAGGAAAAACAGAATTTCGGCAATGCCGGTCAGGTGTTCGCCAAGCTGATGGCCAACCGTTTCGGCGTTGGCGTCGGACAGCGCGTACACCGTCCAGCAGACGATCCCCATGATGAGCGCCGTAGCCGTTTTATTGATTTTTATAGCGTGTTCGAGCGTAATGAGCAGGTAACCGGCAACGAAAAGAATGAGCAGGGTCGTAATCATAGATCAGGAAACCGAAGCCGTCCGTTTTTTGTCATGCAATCAACAGACCAACGGCAAAGGAACAACAAAATAAGGAACGGCTGCCTCGATGGTGGCCCGGCATCCCGATGGTTCGGTACTACACACTTGGCAATAAACCGCAGATTCATTCTTTATATTCCCACCCTCGGACCCGACGGCATGGCGTTGTTTCCGTTCATTTTGGTGCGGCAGCCCAACCCCGGCCCTACCCTGCTCAACCACGAACGGATTCACCTGCGCCAGCAGGCGGAACTGGGTGTTTTACCCTTTTACCTGTGGTACGTCGTTGAGTATGGCATCCGTCGGTTTCAATACCGCGACGGGTATGCTGCTTACCGCAACATCAGTTTCGAACGCGAAGCCTTCGCCAACGACAACGACCTTACTTATCTCGAAAGCCGACGTTTCTGGGCGTTCTGGCGGTATTTAGGGAATGAATAATGTAGAATGGGTAATGCATAATGAAGCTATGCCGCGCTTCATTATGCATTACCCATTCTACATTATTCATTACTCACTCCCCGCCGAACACCCGCGACCATCACTAAGGACGAGAGCACGACAATCAGTACTGGAATGCCCTCACGAAACCCAAGCAGCCGCAAGTCTTCGGGGATGTTCAGGTACAGCAAAATCGTAATCAGGCCACGGGGGGCAATCCAGAGCAGCGGATTCGACCGGCCCCGAAACGTGATTCGGAGCGTCAGCCAGCGCCAGGTGATGATTAAAGCAACGAACAAGGCGCTGACAATCAGCGCGTCGGTGTCGATCAGGGCGCGGGGCACGATGGAATAACCCAGAATCAGAAAGAAAAACGTTCGTACCACAAAACCACCCTCGGCCGTCAGGTTTTTGAGCTGCTCCAGTTCCTTCTCGAACAGATCATTTTTTAGGACTAAGCTCAGCCGCCCCCGAACGAACAGCTCGGTATTATTGAGAAACAACCCGAAAATAAGGATCAGCAGCAGGGAGGATAAGTGGTTGAATTCGGCGATGGCGTAGACCAGAAACAGGACCGAAATGATGGGCAGGAACTTGATACGGTGGTTAATCCGGCCAATCAGATACAGCAACAGAAAACAGCACACCAGCGACAGCAACGCCATAATCAGCGTGTCGCGGGTGAACATCCAGACGGCGCTCCAGACCGAATAGCGGCTCAACAGCAGAAAATTATAGGCCATAACGCCCAGGATACCCGCAAAAGCCGACTCATACACCACGAACTCCCGCTGCCCCAGCGACAGGTTAGCCACGGCGGGAATGGCCACCGCACTGCTGATGATAGAGAATGGCAGGGCTGCAATCAGGCAGTGGTAAAAAGAATCGTTCAGGAGCAGATAGAGCGCACTGGCCAGGAGCAGCGTGGCCCCGGCAATGGACAGCAGCGAGGCCAGCAACGTCCGGCGCAAAACACTCAGCTTTTCGGTGTGCAGTTCGAGGTCAAGCCCATTTTCGAGAACAATCAAAATCAGACCAAGCGTACCAAGCGTCGGCAGAAACGTGTCGACATACGGCACCTGCACGACGAAATAGTTTATTGCCTGCCGCGTGAGCATTCCCAACAGCAGCAACAGCAGCACCGATGGCATGTTGAACCGGCTGCTGAACAAGTCGAATGCGTAGGAAATGAGCACCGACAAACTCAGCACAATAATCAGAATTGAGGAATCCATGCGGCAAGATAAGGTGAAAAGAGAGTCGTAAGTCGAAGAGTCGGTAAGTGGTAAGTGGCTGACGCCAGCTACCACCCGCGTCAGCCACTTACCACTTACCGACTCTTCGACTTACGACTTTTTAGTCAACCATCTCCGTTGCGATCTTAGCCGACAGCAGGCAGAGCGGAATACCCCCGCCCGGATGTACACTGCCCCCCACGAAATACAGATTGCTGAACTCGTGCGAGAAGTTGGCGTGGCGCAGGAAAGCCGCAAACCGGTTGTTGGAGCTGTTGCCGTACAAGGCCCCCTGCGCCGACGATGTCCGGGACTCAATGCTGCGCGGGTCCAGCACGGCCTCCGTCTCAATCAGCGGCTCAATGTCGACACCCAGCACCTGACTCAGTTTACGGATGACGTTCTGGCGGGCGCGGTCAATGACGGCATCCCAGTCCTGCCCCGTGTTGTTGGGCGCGTTGAGCAGAATAAACCAGTTTTCGCAGCCGGGTGGCGCGTCGTCGGGCTTGTGTTTCGAGGTGATATTGAGGTAGATCGTTGGGTCGTCGGACAGTTGCTGCTGGTTGAACAGGCTGTCGAACTCAGCCCGGTAGTCGGTGCTGAAGAGAATGTTGTGGAGAGCCAGTTCAGCAAAATTCCGCCGGATGCCCCAGTAAAAGATCAGGCCCGAACTCGATTTAGGTTGCCGCAGAATCCGCTCCGGTTGCCGGGCATTGGGCAGCAACTTCCGAAACGTGCTGACCACGTCCATGTTGGAAATAACGAGGTCGTAATTCCCCTCACCCCCGGCCCCTCTCTCTTGGGGAGAGGGGGGAAGGCCATCCCGTAGTCTGCCCCCCTCTCCCCAAGAGAGAGGGGCCGGGGGTGAGGGCACACTATTCACCCCAACCACCCTATTCCCGTCCGTCACAATCTCGGTTACGCGGGTGTTATAGTGGAAATTTACGCCTAACTCCTCAGCCAGCGTAACCAGACTATCTGTAATGCTCACCATGCCGTCTTTCGGAAAAAACGCACCGATGTTGAATTCCAAGTGCGGAATGATGTTCAGCGTGGCGGGCGTTTGATACGGGTCAGAGCCGTTGTAGGTGGCGTAGCGGTTAAAAAGCTGAACCAGTTTAGGATGCCGAAACCGCCGTTCGTTGGCGCCATTCATGGTACTAAATACCCCCAGTTTGGGCAAGTTGAAATACCCACGCAGGGCATCGCGGTTGAGCCACGTAGCCGCTTTGTGGAGCGACCGGTGCAGAAACAGTTTTTCAGTAACGTTGTACTTAACGGCACTATCGGACAGGTGTTTGCGCAGGTGTTCGGCGGGTTCGCCCAGCACGGTTTCCACCTCGCGTCCAAATCGTTCAAGGTCGGCCCAGGCGGTCAGACGGGTGCCGTCGTCCCAGAAGTAGCGGCAGGTTTCATCTAATTTGACGTACTGAAAATAATCGGCCGGGTTGCGTCCGGCCAGTCGGAACAGGTCATCGACTAAGTGCGGCATAGTGAACAGCGACGGACCCGCGTCGAACCGATAGCCATTTTGTTCAAATGTGGAGAGTTTACCGCCCGGATACGCGTTGGCTTCGTACACATCAACGACATAGCCTTTAACGGCCAGCCGAATCGACGCAGCAATACCGGCAATGCCAGCCCCAATAACAGCAGCGGTTTTCACTTCTTAATGAATAATGTAAATACATAATGATAAGCCGGACAACTCCCCCACAGTTCATTATGCATTAATCATTTTGCATTATTCATTCCTTATTTCCGGGCGTAATAATACAGGTTCACCGACGACGCGTTCGCTTTCTCGCTGATTGTGAAATAGCCTTTACCGTCCTTGTCGAAACAGACGGCTTCGCCCTGCGGCTCCACCCGATACGGCAACTGACGGCTGTTTCCGTTTTGCAGCGCGTCGGCAATGGTCTGACCCGCGTTGCGTTTCCAGTAGGAGATAGCCGTATAGGTGCGTACGACAATTTCGCTGCCATCGGGCGAAATGGCCGCGCCCGTGACGAACGTTATGGGTAGTTCGCCATACGCCTGCGCAACCGTTATCTCGTTGACATTTTGTGGGTACGCTAACCGGTAGAGCCGCACGTTGGGTTCCCGCTTGGTGATGATGTAAATATCCTTCGTTTGCGGGTCAACGAACATCGCTTCGGCGTCGCGGGGGCCGTCGGGGTAACGAAAGTTGATGCGCTCAACCTGCGTAATGGGCGTTTGCAGGGTAGCGGGTTCGGGCAGCCGGTAAATCTGACTGAATGAATATTGGGAGCTATTATCGCCAATCTCGCCAATGTATAAATAGTTCGTTCCCTCTTTTGGTCCCGGTCCCACTGCCAGTTCTTCCCAGTCGCGGTTACTGATCGCAGGCACACTGATCTTGCCTTTTATCTTACCATCATACCCCAGCAGGGCCAGTTCAGCCGGGCTGCCACTATCCTGATTAATCCACACGTTGCCGGGCTGACTGCGGCTGTCGACCATCCCCGACGCTTCATCGATTTGGCCGGGCGGCACAGCATTTACGGTGGGGTCCGACGAAAATTGAGCAACGGCTACACCGGGCACGCTGAGTTTGCAGGAGTTCAGAATAAGTAAGCCAATCAAAAAAACGGAAATGCGCATGAAAATTAGGTTCGGTTGATTCAGTCGCTAAAGTAACGACGAAACCGGCCGAATCGGGTGTAAATTAAGTTTGTGGTTTGTAGTTTGGTTTGTGGTTGGCTGACGCGCCAGTATTCGCGCGTCAGCCAACCACAAACCAAACTACAAACCACAAGCCCACAAACTGGCCTTACGCAGGCAGCAAAATTCGGAACGTAGCACCCTCACCCGGTCGGCCCACGGCTTGGATGTGGCCGTTGTGATTCTCAACTACTTTTTTAACGATGGCCAGCCCGATGCCCGTACCCTGGTAATCGCTCCGGCTGTGCAGTCGTTGAAACACGTGGAAAATCCGTTCAGCCTGATACGGCTCAAAGCCGATGCCGTTGTCGGAAATTTCGATCAGGTGAAACAGCCGGTCGGCGTCGCCAGGCGGGATTGAAATACCAGCGTCGCGGCCCGGTATCAACCGGGTTGTGACCGCGATAAAGGCGCTGCGCTGCGCCGGTGTGCCGGATTCGCCCGGTGGACGCGGTTTCACAAACTTCAGCGCATTGCTGAGCAAGTTCTGAAATAACTGCCGCAGTTGACCGGCGTCGCCCGCAACGGTAGGCAACGGATCAATCGTCAGGGTTGCTTCCTGGTGAGCAATAGCCGTTTCAAGGTCCTCAACTACGTTGCCCACCAATTGGTCAAGATCCACCGGCACGATGGCGTCGCGCTTCGTGGTGACCCGCGAGTAGGCCAGTACGTCCTTGATAAGCACCTGCATCCGGGCCGCTGCCGACTGCATTCGCCGGATCATATCGGCACCCTGTTCGCCAATGATGGGTCCGTATTGGGTTTCAATAATGTCGCCGAAGGCCTGAATTTTACGCAGCGGCTCCTGCAAATCATGGCTTGCTACGTAAGCAAACTGCTCTAAGTTGGCATTGGAACGCTGCAGGTCCACCACCGACGCTTCGAGTTGCTGCTGTAGTTTTTTTAGGGGCGTATAATCACCAAACGTAACCAGTATCTCATCCCCCGTTTTGGTAACCATAATGTCGAGCCAAACGTCGATGCCACTACCATCGTAATGAATATCGAAACGCTGGGCTTCGCCCGTCAGGTACGTTTTCCGGTACGCGTCAAACAGCCCATTGGTCTTGTAATCGGGAAACCAATGGCTGCCCAGCGCGCCAATGACCGCTTCCGGCTCCTGCCCCACATAGTTGGCCAGCATTCGGTTAGCCAACCGGAAGCGAAAATCGACAACCTCACCGGTCTCGTTCCGAACGGGGCTAAACAGGAATATACCCGTCTGCGAGGTGTCGATAACGGTCTGAAGCTCAGCCGCTGACCGCTCCACAAGTTGGGCCGCCCGCTTCATCACCGAGATATCGGTGAAGGTCACCACAAACCCATCGCCCAACTGCTGGGCCGATATATCGAGCCAGAAATCCAGCCCGTCGTAGTTATAATAAGTTTCGGTACGGCCTGGCTCACCCGTTTCGGTTGTGTTGACGTACAAACCGAACGTACCCGCGTCAACATTACCAGGGAACAGTGTCAGCAGGGTGTTTCCCCGCATGGTTTCTACCGGTACGCCCAAGATTCGCTCACAGGCTTCGTTAATGGTGGCAAAGTAAAAATCGACGATGGTGCCCTGTTCGTTGCGGATCGACTCAAACGCAATAATGCCGCTGTTAGAACTATCCAGGACGCTGGTTAGCAGGCTGGCCTGCCGCTCAACGGCCTGTTGGGTTCGTTTCAGGTCGGTATAATTAGTGAACGTGACCAGCACGTCGTCGCCTAACTTAACCGACTTCACGTCGAACCACACGTCGAAGCCGTCTACGTTGTAGTTCGTATCAAAGCGCTGCTCCTCGCCGGTGCTGAGTGTTCGTTTGTAGCGCTCGAAGGTATCCGTTTCGCGGTAGCTGATAAACCACTCCGACGCCAACGCCCCCGCAATCGCATCGGGCGTTTGGCCAACCAGCGCGGCCACCATTCGGTTGATGGTTTTAAACCGAAAGTCGATGAGATCCCCCATATCGTCAAAGACCGGGCTAAACACAAAAATGCCCGTCTGCGAATTGTCGATAACCGCCTGCAAATCAGCGCGGGTTTGCTCAATGGCCTGCCGCGCCTGCCGAATTTCCGTGGTGTTGGCGAAGGTCAGAACAACCCCGTCGCCCTGCTTCGCGACCGACACGTTGAACCAGCCTTTAAGGGTATCATCTTCGTAATAATATTCCCTCAGTTGCGGCTGTCCCGAGAGTAGCACCTCACAATAGAGCACAAAGAAGCCGCCTTTTTTGTAAGCAGGATACACCTCCAGCATGGTTCGCCCAACCGCTTCCGCAGGCCTCGCTCCAGTGAGCCGCTCAACGGCCCGGTTAGCCGCCAGAATCTGGAAGTCACTGATTTCTTGCTGATTATTGTAAACTGGTTCGAGCAGCAGCACCCCGTTAATGGCACCGTCGAGCATGTTCTTCATTAAAACCGTTTGCCGTTCATTTTCCGTAATTTGTTGTTCGAGAGCGTGTTGTGTCCGCTTGACGTCCGACACATTAGCGAACGTGATGACCAATTCCTCGTCGGCCAGTTTACGGGTTCGAACTTCCACCCAATGATCCAGCCGACCGTCGTTGTAGTGCGTTTCAAACGTTTGCGGTTCGCCCGTTTCTACCGTTTTAACGTACGCGTCAAACAGCCCGGAGGAGCGCAGTTCGGGGTGCAGTTCCAAATCGCTCCGACCAATGAGCTGCTCTACGGTCGAGTGAACGATCAGAGCCGCCTGCTGATTGGCCGAAATAATTCGAAAATCAACAATGGTCCCTTCCGCATCCCGAACGGCGCGCTCGGCCACAATGCCGTTTGAGGAAGCGTCCAGCACGTTGTTCAGAAAATTGGCCTGCCGCTTATTTATTTCGGCCTGATGTTCTGTTTCGAGGGCACTTTGTTTCTGCCGGGTGATGTCGATGCCCGTCACCACCACGCCATCATTTAGTTTCGTGATAGCGGTGTTGTACCAGGCCCGCTGCGCATCCGGGTAAAATTGCTCCACCTGAACCGGCTCACCGGACTCGATAACGCGGCAAAATACATTGAACTGCCCCCCCTGCCGGGAGTTGGGATTAATGGTCAACAACGTTTTGCCAATCGGGTCCACGCCTAACCGGACCATCGCATCACGACGGCCCTGCTCATTGACTAACAGCACCTTGAAGTCCTGAATGTGTCCAGCCTCGTCGCGGATTGCTTCGTACACAAATGTGGTGTTCAGCGTCGTATCCAGGATGCTGTTCAGGAGTATTTGCTGGCGTTCATTGGCCAACGCAACCTCTTTGCTGGCCGTAATGATGCGGGTAATGACGAGCACCCCATCGCCCGATTTGGCCTGCGTAATTGACAACCATTCATTCAGCGTTTGATTATAATACTCGAGTTCGCCCGACTGCCCCGTTTCAACAACGCTCTTCAGCCACGTGAATACGCGTTCGGACGTGTCGTTGTTCTGCCAGTTATCGTGCCGAACCGACGCACCCACCGTTGCCTGATACCCGTTCAGTATACTTTCACGAACGGCCGGATTGGCATAATCGACCACAAAATCGACAAGTTGCTGATCTACTTCGTCGAACACCGGCCGAAAATACAGAACGCCATCAGGGAGCGCGTCGAAGAGCTGAAAAAACGAGAGTTGAGTTGGCTGATCGGTGAGCATGTATAGAAACAGACGTAACGTTGACAAGTAGTTGATTCGGTTTCAACCGTTGGGCAAGTTACCTATTTCTGCTTTACACGGCCCTCCACACCGGGTGCTTTTGCCGATTACTTCAATTGCTGCCCGTTTCGACGTACTTTTATCCCGCATACAAACCGTCGACTCAACCCATGATACGCCAACAAACGCCCGCTCACTGGAGCTTTCTGCTGCTCGTTTTCTTGTTCACACTCACGGCTGCCCACGCTCAGAACGCAACCGGTTATCAAACCCCGCCCAAGCCGCTGGCCGACCTCGTGACGGTGCCGCTCACGCCCGGCGTTAGTGTGACGGGCAAAGGCGACGTGATGCTCATTCTGGAACAGGCCTCCGCCCCCACCATCGCCGAACTGGCCCAGCCGGAACTCAAATTAGCCGGTTTGCGCATTAACCCGGCTAACAACGGTCCCAGCCGGGCACGCTACATCACCGGCCTGAAACTGAAGCGGATTGGTCGGGGCAGTTCGACTGACGAAACGGTTGTCAAAGGTCTACCAGCTACGCCGTTGATTAGCTACGTGCAGTGGTCGCCGGATGAAACCAGATTTGCCTTCGCCAACTCGACCGACAGCCGGATTGACCTCTACATCGCCGACGTCGCCACGGCCACGGCGCAACGGGTTGGCACCGTAGCACTGAACGCCGTGATGGGCACGCCGTTCCGTTGGCTGTCAGATGGGAAGAGTCTGGTCGTAAAAGCCATTCCAACCGGTCGGGCGGCAGCTCCCGAGGTAAGCCGGGTGCCAACCGGCCCCACGTCGCAGGAGAATCTGGGCCGCAAATCGCAGGCTCCCACCTATCAAGATCTGCTCAAAAACCCATCCGACGAGCGGCAGTTCACTTACTACGCTACGGCGCAGGTGATGCGGGTGAACTTCGACGGTCAGGCTACCGCCATTAGTCAGCCGGGGGTCATTCTCTCCGCCGATCCTTCGCCCAACGGACAGTACGTGCTGGTTGAGACGGTTCACACGCCGTTTTCGTACGTCGTGCCGGTGCGTCGCTTTCCAACCAGAACCGATGTGTACGCCATTGGCGGCACCTTGGTTAAAACCCTGAACGATGGTCCCCTACAGGACAACGTGCCGTACAGCCCCGATGGTGCGCCCACCGGCCCGCGTGATTTTGCGTGGCGGGCCGACGCACCCGCTTCGGTTTATTACACCGTAGCCCAAGACAATGGCGATCCAAAAGTGAAAGCGGCCATTCGGGATAAAGTGTTTATGACAGAAGCGCCGTTTTCGGCCCAGCCCAAGGAAATTTACGCGGCAGCCTATCGCTTCGAGGGTTTCGAGTGGGGCAGCGAGACCATTGCGCTCGCGACGGAGCAGTGGTGGCAAACCCGCAAAACAGTGTCGAAAATGCTCAATCCCCAAACGGGGCAGGCTACCGTGCTGTTTGATCGTTCGTTCGAGGACCGCTACACCAACCCCGGCCAACCCGATACCAAACGCAATCAATACGGCCGGGAGGTGCTGAACCTGCTGCCGAACAACGAAATCCTGATGCTGAATGCGCAGGGAGCCTCGCCCGAAGGTGACCGCCCGTTCGTTAGTTTGCTGAACCTCAGCACTAAAAAAACCCGCGAACTCTGGCGGTCGGCAGCGCCCTATTTTGAGCGCCCCATCGCCGTACTGGACGCCACCCGGCAAACCATCCTGACCACCCGCGAAACGCCCGACGAAAGCCCCAACTACTACGTTCGTAACCTGAAGGCCCGCATCGCTCCGGTAGCGGTAACGAACTTTCCGCATCCGTACCCGCAACTGAAGGGCGTTCAGAAAAAGCAGCTTCGCTACAAACGGGCCGACGGTGTGGACCTGACGGCTACGCTGTATCTACCCGCCAACTACAAGAAAGAGCAGGGACCACTGCCGACGTTTCTGTGGGCGTACCCCGCCGAGTTCAAAAGCAAAGATGCCGCCGGGCAGGTGTCCGGCTCACCGTATCAGTTCAACCGGATCAGCTACTGGGGCGCGGCTGCCTTCGTGACCATGGGCTACGCCATTCTCGACAACGCCAGCATTCCCATTGTGGGTGAGGGCGACAAAGAGCCGAACGATACGTATGTGGAACAACTCGTGGGTAGCGCCAAAGCCGCCATCGACGAAGGCGTTCGGCTGGGCGTTGTCGACTCGACCCGCGTGGGCGTGGGTGGCCACTCCTACGGCGCGTTTATGACGGCGAACCTGCTATCCCACAGTAAATTGTTCCGGGGTGGCATTGCCCGCAGCGGAGCCTATAACCGAACGCTGACGCCGTTTGGTTTCCAGAACGAACAGCGGACTTACTGGCAGGCCCCGGAGGTGTACAACAGCATGTCGCCGTTTATGAACGCCGACAAAATGAAGTCGCCCCTGCTGCTGATCCACGGCGAAGCCGACAACAATACCGGTACGTTTCCCATTCAGTCGGAGCGGTACTACAATGCCCTGAAAGGCTTCGGCGCGACGACGAAATTAGTGTTTCTGCCCTACGAAAGTCACGGCTACACAGCGAAAGAATCACTGCTGCACATGCTATGGGAAATGAACGGCTGGTTAGACACGTACGTCAAAAACCCGAAGGCGGCTGCTCCAGCAAGTCAGGCCGGAAAGTTAGGGGGTGGCAAGGAGTAGGCGGGTGTTTGGGTGTTTGTGTTCTACCCCAACCCCACCCCTGCCCGCCCGTGGCGAACCTCCCAACGCGTAAAAACGTTATGACAGAAGGCGATAACGCTAAACGCCCTCTCCTTTTTGAATGCTTTACCCAACTACCTTAGAATCCAAATTAGGTTTCGATAAAATCCGCGAACTCATCAAGCAAGCCTGCATCAGCCCGCTGGGACAGGATTATGTGGATCGGGTTCGCTTTTCCGATAGTCACGCGCTGATCGACAAGCTGCTGCGTCAGACGTACGAGTTTAAGCAGATCGTTCAGTACGAAACAGATTTCCCGCAATCGAACTACATCGACGTCCGGGAACACCTGAGCCGCGCCCGCGTGGAAGGCTTAGCGCTGACCGAAGCCGAGTTTTTTGATTTAAAACTGGCTCTAAAAACCGTTCAGGATTGCCTGCGCTTTCTCGAAAAACGTGAGGACGACACCGCCTTCCCGTATCTCACGGAACTGGCGGGTCCGGTCGGCGTCGACAAGCAGTTGATGGCGGCCCTCGACCGCGTCATCGATGACCGGGGGTTGGTGCGCGACTCAGCCTCACCCGAACTGTCGAGTATCCGTCGTCGTATTATCAGCGAGCAGGCTAATCTCCGCAAGCGGCTCGATACCATCGTGCGGCAGGCCCGGCAAAACGGCTGGATTCCCGACGACCTCAATCTGACGGTGCGCGGGGGGCGCTTGGTGATTCCCATTGCCGCCGAGCACAAACGCAAGATCAAGGGCTTTGTGCACGACGAGTCGCAGACGGGCCAAACGGTGTTTCTGGAACCCGCCGAAGTCTTCGACGCCAACAATGAAGTGCGCGAACTCGAATACGCCGAACGGCGCGAAATCTACCGCATCCTGCTGGCACTAACCGACCAGGTTCGCCCCCACCTCGACGGTTTGAAACGAGCGGTGGGCTTTTTGGGGCAAATTGATTTCATCCGGGCCAAGGCGAAATTAGCCGTTCAGTTAGACGCCGGGATGCCCATGTTTCACAACCGGCCGGTGGTAAACTGGACCAACGCCCGCCACCCACTGCTGTATTTATCGTTCGTCAAGCAGGGTAAGAAGGTAGTACCGCTGGGCCTCGAACTCAATGAGCAGCAACGGATTTTAATTATTTCCGGTCCCAATGCGGGTGGCAAATCGGTAGCGCTGAAAACCATCGGCTTGATTCAGTATATGCTGCAATGCGGTCTATTGGTGCCCCTCGCCGAGCATTCCGACGTGGGAATATTCCAGAATCTGTTCATCGACATTGGCGATGAGCAGTCGCTCGAAAACGACCTCAGCACGTATTCGTCGCACCTGACGGCTATGAAGCAGTTCCTGATTGGGGCGCACAAGCGGACGCTGTTCCTGATCGACGAATTTGGCACGGGTACTGAGCCGGGGCTGGGTGGGGCCGTGGCGGAGTCGATTCTGGAAGACCTCAATAAGTCAGGCGCATACGGTGTCATCAATACCCACTACACCAATCTGAAAGTGTTTGCCGACAAAACGCCGGGCTTAATCAACGGAGCCATGCGCTTCGACGGTGAACACTTAGAGCCGCTGTATCAGCTCGAAACCGGGCGGCCGGGATCGTCGTTTGCGTTTGAGATCGCCCAGAAAATCGGCTTGCCGAAGGGCGTTATCGACCGGGCGAAGGAGAAGTTGGGCAACCAGCAGGTGAACTTCGAGAAGTTGCTAAAAGAGCTGGACATCGAGAAGCGCGTTTTCTCGGAGAAAAACCTTGAGATCAGCATCAATCAACGTAAAGTTGCCCAGCAACTCGCCGAGTACACGGCCTTGAAAACAAGATTGGACAACGAGCAGAAGCAGCTCATTAACGACGCCAAGCAAAAGGCCAAAGCGTTGGTACAGGAGGCTAATCAGCGTATCGAAAGCACGATTCGTGAGATCAAAGAAGCCAAAGCCGAGCGTGACACCACCCGGCTGGTTCGGCAGGAGCTGGAGCGGTTCGAGCAGAAAGAACTAAAGCCCGAGGTGATTGTCCCGGTTGAGAAGCCGAAACCCGCCGAGCCGGAATTTGAGACGGATGGTGGCGTTATCGGCTTAGGCAGCTACGTCCGCATCATCGGCCAGACTACGGCCATCGGCGAGGTACTTTCATTGCGCGGCAAAGACGCCGAAGTCCGCATTGGTGATCTGAAGACGACTATTAAGCTAAACCGGCTCGAAAAGGTCAGCCGGAAGACGTTCAAAGAAGCCACCGACGTGCGCGACGACCGGCCCCGCAGTCAGGGCATGGACCTGAACGAGAAGATGCTGAATTTCAGTTTCAACCTCGACATCCGGGGTAAGCGGGGCGAAGAAGCCATTGGCGAGGTGGATCGCTTTTTCGACGACGCGCTCATGCTCGGCTACCCCGAACTGCGCATCGTTCACGGCAAAGGTGACGGTATTCTACGCACCCTCGTGCGCAATCACCTGCGTGGCTACAAGCAGGTCGGCAAGATGGAAGACGAACACGCCGACCGGGGTGGCGCGGGCGTAACGATTGTGAAGATGAAGTGAGGGTAAATGCGTAGTATTGTCACTTGACTATCAATAACGAAAGCCATGTCCGTAACCGTCGTAGCAGCACCCAAAAAGCGGAAAAAGCCGGGCGTACCGTCGTACCTGATCCACGAAACGCTCAATGGACGCCCGCTGTATCGCCGGGGATACCGCGATGTACTATCCGGCAAGAAGAAACCCGCCGAAATTATGGGAAGTAGCTCTATTCAAGCCATGCTCGTGTCAATGATCCATGGTTTTTTGTTTATGACTATTAACCGGAAGCAGTATCTGCTGGCGACTAATGAGTCAGGCGTCCATCTTGACCGGGGCAGCAACCTCTCAAACGATATTGCCATCTTCGACAGATCCAGCAATCTTACCCTCACCAATAAATACTTCACGACGCCCCCGAAGATCGCTATTGAAGTAGACGTTAACATTGAGCCCGAGGAGTTTGAGGGGAAAGAATCTGGTTACGTCTACGAGAAAACTGAGCGGCTCCTCGACTTCGGCGTGGAGCGGGTAATCTGGATTACGACCCAGCCCCGCAAAATCTTCGTGGCCACCCGCACCGCCCCTTGGACCACTCAAAACTGGGACGCCGACATACATGTGCTGGATGATGTCGTGCTGAATCTGGCGGGGTTGTTGACGGAGGAAGGCATTGAGTTTTGAACGGCTGCGCCTGGGCGGACGAAAACTCAGTTCGTACACTTACTTCGTGGAAATTCGCAATCTTATCTTTGTTACAGCAGTAAGTTACCTCTCCTTCCGACTCAATCTATGAAAAACCCATACGTTCTGACGGCGATTCTGCTTGGTTGCCTGTATACATCCGGCTTTGGACAAACCAGCAATAAGAACAAAGCCAACGATTGGCGGGCTGTTTCGGTGGCGCAACACCAGAAAGGTAAATGGTTAGTTGGAGCCGGACCAACGCTGATTGGCGCGACGGCCAAAGTCGGCAGATTCGTGGCCAACCGTACTTGGATTGGCGTAGAGGGCGAAGGGCACGCCCTTCTATCTGACCGTCTCGAAGCAGGGGTTTTCGCCCGCTATTATTTGTGGAACGGCGGTGTCATTTCTGGTTTCTCCGTACTTGGCGTGTCGTACGGCCGTTTTCAGGAGTGGGACTGGGATACTGACAATGAGAAGCCCGGCAGTCCTGAATTGTACCGAAGCGTTAAGTTAAATGCTGCCTTTGGTCTTGAATGCTTACTCGGCCGACGTGTATCACTGGAAGGCGTTGCCAAAGTCGGACGACTGACTAAAGTAAACTGGTTTCAGCCGAGTTTTCAAGGATCAGTGAACGTGTATTTGGGGAGGTAGTTATTCTTGGACGGCATAGGCGTTACGGAGCAATGTCAATTTCGTAGATCGACGGCCACATCTTGCCGGTGATGTACACTTTTTTACGTTCTGAATCGTAGGCGATGCCGTTCATTTCGAGCGATTTGGGATGCTTCGTTTTTGCGTCATTCACTAACGAACTCAAGTCCATCCGGCCGGTTACGTCTCCGTCTTTAGGGTCGATTTTCACGAGCGTATTCGCCGACCAGACGTTGGCGTACACGTACCCATTGATGTATTCCAACTCGTTCAGCTTGTCGACCGGCACCCCGTTTTCGGACACCTTAAGCACCCGAACGGGACGCAGCGAATCGGGACTCAGGTACGTTAGTGCGTTGGTGCCATCGCTCATAATCAGGTGGCGACCATCGGTGGTCAATCCCCAGCCTTCGTTGTTGTCGAATGCAAACTGACCGATTCGCCGGTACGTGTTTACGTCGTAGATAAAGCCGGTTTTATTTTTATACGTCAGTTGGTATAGCTTACCGTTCAGGATGACGATGCCTTCGCCAAAATAGGCGCGCCGGTCCAGTTCGGCTTTTACGTCGATCTTGCCGGTTTTTACATCGACAATGCCGAACTGCGATTTGGTTTGCGGCAACTCGTCCGGCGACCCCGTGCTTTCAACTAACTGCCCGTTATGAACCAGCAGCCCTTCCGTAAACGAAAGCGTATCGTGCGGCAGCGTGTTCGTTACGGAATAGCTAATTAAGGCAGCTTCGATCCGGTCGGGCGAACGCTCTTCTTGTTTGGTCGCGTTGTCGCAGCCGATCATACATAGCAGGAGACTGATTAGTACAAATTTCATAGTCACTTTTACTCGACCAATACTACCTCAACCATCCTCTTAACCGTCTGTATTTCCTCCGCCATCAACTGTTCCGTAATGCGCCGAAATAGGGCCACACCGGTGCCGATCAATTCATCAGGGAAATCATAATCGGGATTGTGCAGGGCGGGCGTCGTCTCACCAGCGCCCAGCCCGAACATAGCTCCCGGATAACGCTGGGTGAACCAGCCAAAATCCTCGCCAAATTTAAACGGGGTTTGTTGCTGTGTGATTGTCAAGCCGTTTTTGGTGGCGGCCTGCACGACTACTTCGTTGCAGAAATTGTTGTTCGTCGTGGCCGGAAAAAAATCGAACCATTCAGTTTCGTAACGCAGTTTATGACTATCGCAGATGATGGCTAAGCATTCGTTCATGGTCGTTACGATCTCCTCCATGCGGCTCGTGCGCCAGGTGCGGAGCGTGAGGTGCAGTTCGCCGTAACCTGCCGAAATGCCATATTGTTTTTGACCCATGAGCACATGAACGGGCGTAATGAGTGCGAAGTCGGGACTTGTCTTATCGAGCTGGGCAAACTGGTTGAACGATTGAATTAACTCAGCAATGGCCCGCGCCGGGTTTACGCCGTTTTCTGGCTCGGCCGCGTGCGATTCTTTGCCAAACAGCGAAATGGCGATGCTCTGTACCGTAGCGCTGAACTGCCGGGGTTGCCACAGAAGCTGGTGCAGTGCAAAGCCCGGTATGTTGTGGAGGGCAAACACGTAGTCGGGCTTAAGCCGGGCAAAACGTGGATCGTTTAAGACGGCTTCAGCCCCTTTGGCCGTTTCCTCGGCCGGTTGAAAAAGCAGAATCACCGTCCCCGCCCCAAACGCGCATTGGCCCAACCACGGAGCCAGCCCGGCCACAACGGCCATGTGTCCGTCGTGCCCACATTTGTGCGCTACACCCGCCGTAACCGACCGGTGCGCGAATGTGTTGATCTCCTGTATCGGCAGCGCATCCAACTCACACCGAAATAAGATGGTTGGCCCGCCCGGCCCGAACCGGTATACTGCTGCCACACCATGACCACCGAGGTTCTCGACAATCTCCGTCGGTGCGTACTGATTAATGAAGTCAACGATCCGGCGGGCGGTCTGTACTTCCTCCCCGGCTACTTCGGGATGCTGGTGCAGGTCGTGGCGGAGGGCAAGTAGTGGTTCAATCACAAGTCAGTCAAGTCAAGTTGTACACGGAAGATCAAGGTAGTATTTTGTCGATAAGTATGGGTAAGAATGCGGAAAAACAAGCATGAAAAAGCCGGGGTGTTGCTCCCCGGCTCTAAATTTACTGATTATACGATTAGCTGCTCAACTCACGAAAGACCCAGCACCTTCTTGTTGAACTCGTCGTCGGCACCCGTTCCGGCGAAGTCATCGAAGGCGCGTTCGGTGACGCGGATAATGTGATCGGCAATAAACGGCGCTCCTTCGGCGGCTCCCTGTTCGGGGTGTTTGATGGCGCACTCCCACTCCAGCACGGCCCAGGAATCGTAGTCATACTGCGCGAGTTTACTGAAAATTCCCGCGAAATCGACCTGCCCGTCGCCCAGCGACCGGAACCGACCGGCCCGCTGGACCCAGCCCTGAAAACCGCCATACACGCCCTGCTTACCCGTTGGATTGAACTCGGCGTCTTTCACGTGGTAGGCGTAAATCCGCTCGTGGTAGAAGTCGATAAATTGCAGGTAGTCCAACTGTTGCAGTACGAAGTGACTCGGGTCGTAGTTGATGCCCGCGCGGGGGTGGTTACCCACTTTGTCCAAGAACATCTCGAACGTGATGCCGTCGTGCAGGTCTTCGCCGGGATGCAGCTCGTAGGCTACGTTCACACCCGCTTCGTCATAGGCATTCAGGATCGGCAGCCAGCGGTTGGCGAGTTCGGTGAAGCCCGTCTCGACCAGCCCCGCCGGGCGCTGCGGCCACGGATACACGAAGGGCCACAGCAACGCGCCGGAGAACGTAGCGCTCGCTCCAAGACCAAGATTTTTGGACGCTTTGGCCGCCATCATCAGTTGATCGACCGCCCAGGCCTGCTGGTCTTTTGGTTTACCCGCCAGTTCGGCCGGACCGAAGCCGTCGAACATAGCGCCGTAGGCCGGATGAACGGCCACCAATTGCCCCTGCAAGTGGGTGCAGAGTTCGGTGATTTCGACACCGATGTCAGCCATGCGGCCCTTCAGCTCGTCGCAGTACGTCTGACTTTCGGCGGCCTGTTTGAGGTCGATGACGCGCGGGTCCCAGGTGGGAAGCTGAATGCCTTTATAGCCGAGATCGGCCATGTAACGGGCAATGGAATCGAGGGAATTAAATGGTTCGGCGTCGCTCATAAACTGAGCGAGAAAGATGCCGGGGCCTTTCATTGTTTTCATGCAGCAGAGCCGAGTTTAGTTGTTACAAGATGTGATAAAGTTCGAGCACACCACGTGCATCGAAATCTTTGTCAAGGAGAAAGTCGCAGATGGCATTGAAATTGATCTCAAGCATGTCCACAACCTGATCATTAGTAAGATTTCCAGAGCGAATCAGAATCACTTTCGGTGGCCAGCCTCGTACTTGATTCAATAATTCATAATCCTCATCGTACGTGATAACTGTAAAACCGTTTGTTTTAGCCACGTCCCAAATCAGCACGTCTTCTTTTGCTTCTAACCGCAACCGTTTAGCGGCCTGACTTTTAGGAAACAAATGAAGAATACGTTTTACAATGCGATACGAAATATTCTCGTCGAAAAGCAGCGCGAACGAGTGTTCGTTCATGGTGAGACAACAATTTTAACATTTCGCTCCCGGTCAGCCGCAAACGCCAGACAAGCCAAGATCTGCTCACGAGTGAGTTCGGGAAAGTCTTCAATAATTTCTTCATGCGACATACCTCGGGCAAGCCACCCCAACACGTCGCCTACAGAAATTCGGGTCCCGGTAATACAGGGTCTGCCGAACCGGATGTTCGGGTTGATCGAGATAAAGTTGCGATAGTCTTCCATGTTTTCGGTTATCTTAACGTAACAGCAAGTTAGTGTTTTCTCACACCTCCACCCACGCCTGCTTCCGGTTGCTTTCCAGGATCTTCTCGCAAATCAGCAACTCGCGATAACCGTCGGCAAAGGTCGGAAACGTCGGGTTTTCGGGCTGCTTTCCGGCTGCCACGGCCTCGTACACCTCCCGGAACAGCTGCTTCGACGTATCGGGAAACCCTTCGTTATGCCCGCCGGGAAACGAGATCACCGACCGCGCTTCGGGGTAGGCCAGCGACGGGTCGCGCATGAACGATTCGTTGGAGCCGTCGCGGTTGCCCATCCACATTTCGTTGGGTGCTTCGGAGTTCCAGTGCACCGTTTTCTTCGATCCCGAAATTTCTAATTTCATCTGGTTCTTGCGCCCCGCCGATACCTGCGACACGGTGATAACGCCCCGGTTACCATTGTCGAACCGCAGCAGCACGTTGGCGTGGTCTTCCGTGCTGATCGGCACGTCGGCGTAATCCTCCGGCTGAAGCATTTTGCCCGAATAGGTCTCAACGGGTTTCAGTGGCTTCTTGCGGGTCTTGTGGATGGTGTTGAAGTCGGCCATGACGGCTACGGTTTTCAGGCCGGTGATGTATTCTAAGCTGTCCATCAGGTGCGAACCAATGTCGGCAATGGCCCGTGAGTCGCCCGATTTGTCGGGTTCAAGCCGCCAGTTATAGTCGGTGTCGTAGAAAAGCCAGTCCTGCAAATACGAGCCGATGACGCTGTACACCTCACCCAAATCGCTCTTCTCGCGCATGGTCTTCATCTGCCGCACCAGCGGGTAGTAGCGCAGATTAAAATGCACGGCGTTAACTAAACCCGTTTGCGCAGCTAATTCCACCAATTCTTTGGCTTCGTGCAGGTCTTTAGCCAGTGGTTTCTCGCACACCACGTGCTTGCCAGCCAGCAGAGCCGCCTTCGACTGGCTGTAGTGCAGGAAGTTGGGCGTGCAGACGTGTACCACCTGAATGTCGTCCATCGCGAGGAGTTCGTCAAACGTGCACGACCGCTCGATTCCGAGCTGGTCGGCCTTTTGGCGGGCGAGTTCGGACGAGACTTCGCAGAGGGCAATGACGTTCGTGTTGGGGAGCCGACGCAGGGCTTCGATGTGGGCAGGCCCGATGAATCCGGTGCCAACGACACCAATTTTGATTTTTTGCATTGGGGGTTTGGGGACAAGGGTAAACTGGTGATACGGCACCCCGACGGCCACGTCCGGGTGTAAGAAATTTTGTCTTTGTTCGCCCGGACGTGGCCGTCCAGGATACCGTCACTCAATAAACTTGGTCCATTTTTGCTCGGATGCGTTGGAGGCCAGCACGGTGTCAATGAACGCTAAGCCCCGGACGCCGTCGTGCACGCCCGGAAAATCGTAGATTGGGTCAGCATCGCGGCCTTCCATGTGCGCTTTCACGCCAAACGCAAAGTTGCGATAAACGTTAGCGAAAGCCTCGAAGAAACCTTCGGGGTGACCCGCCGGTAACCGAATATGCGCTTTGGCCGACGGCGACATCTCGCCCACGTTGGGTCGAATGAGCCGCTGCCCTTCCTGGGTTTTGTAATAGAGCGTATTCGGGTCCATCTGCCGCCATTCCAGGCCACCGAGTTCGCCATACACGTAGATTTTAAGCGAGTTTTCTTCGCCGTTACTGATCTGGCTGGCGTGCAAAACGCCCTTCGCCCCACCCTCGAACCGCAGCAGCACGTTGCCATCGTCGTCCAACTGGCGACCCGGCACGAAGGCACTCAAGTCGGCGCACAGTTCGCTAATTTTCAAGCCCGTCACATACTCAGCGAGGTTTTCGGCGTGGGTGCCAATGTCGCCCATTGCCCCGGCCGCACCCGATTTTGCGGGGTCCGTCCGCCAGATCGCCTGCTTGTAATCGTTGTGTTCTTCGGCTTTGGAAAGCCAGCCCTGCGGGTACTCGACCACGACTTTGCGGAGCTTACCAAGTTTACCGTTCTTAATCATGTCGCGGGCTTCTTTCACCATCGGGTAGCCCGTGTAGTTGTGCGTCAGCCCAAATACCAGTCCTGATTTTTCCACAACCTCCGCAAGCTCTTTGGCTAATTGAAGGGTCAGCGTCATGGGCTTGTCGCAGATGACGTGAAAACCGTTTTCCAGCGCCATTTTGGCGGGCGGAAAGTGCATGTGATTGGGCGTCACGATGCTCACAAAATCCATCCTTTCGCCTTCGGGCAGTTCTTTTTCGGCCAGAATCATCTGCTCAAAACTGGCGTAGACCCGGTTGTCGGGTAGGTAAAGCGCCTGACCCGTGGCTTTGGATTTTTCGGGTGATTGGCTGAACACGCCACAGACTAATTCAATTTCGTTGTCGAAACCGGCGGCCCGGCGGTGAACCGCCCCAATAAAGGCGTCGAGGCTGCCGCCAATCTGGCCCATTCGCAATTTTCTATGCATTGGTGTCTGAGTTGAGTACATTAAGAATACGGTACTGTTGTCTTGAACGCGTTTTCTGGGTGAATCAGTGCTGAATGGTTTAACAGACGAGACGGGTAGTCAAGGCAGATTGACAGTTGACCTACTCTATTTTTGACGGCCGAAAATTAGCGGTTTTCCATTATTTTTCGGAAATTTTGCACAAATTACAGTGCGCGAACGGGGAGTTTACCCTTCCCTTTGCCTTATGTTCGTTAATAAAATCGAAAACTCACTAAATTCTCTCCCGCAGAAATGAACCCAACGATCAACCAGTCAATCACTTCAGCGGTCAATCCGTCGCGCCTATTCCTGGCGAGTTGCTTCGCCCTCATTACCACGGCCTTCTCATTTAGCATCCGGGCTGGTGTTCTGCCGCAGGTGGGCGCTGAATTTGGACTGACTGCCACGCAGTTAGGTTTTATCAACTCCATGTTCTTTGTTGGCTTTCCGGTCTCAATGATCATCGGTGGTTTGGTTTACCATTCTGTGGGACCAAGAATAATCATGATGGTGGCCTTCGTCGCTCACACGTTGGGTATTTTGCTCACTATTTATGCCGGTGGCTACGCCGGTCTATTAATCTCCACGTTTTTCATCGGCTTTGGCAATGGCTGTACGGAAGCCGCCTGCAATCCGATGATTGCTGATATGTATTCCGGCTCAACCATGAACAAGATGCTGAACCGGTTCCACATGTGGTTTCCGGGGGGGATTGTCGTGGGTAGTTTGGTCTCCAAATTTATGACGGATGCCGGTTTGCCGTGGCAGGCTCAGATTTGGGTTATTATGATCCCTACGGTAATCTACGTATTCCTGTATTTTGGGCAGGCTTTTCCGCAGCCAAAAGTAGAGGGCGTAACATCAATCGCCAAAAACTTTCAGGCGATGCTTACCCCGCTCTATATCTCTATCTTCCTCTTGATGGCCCTGACGGCCATTACTGAATTCGGACCGCAGCAGTGGTCAAGTCTTATTTTGAGCAAGAGCGGTGCCAGTCCCATGCTGATCCTGGCGTTGGTAACGGGCCTGATGGCCGTGGGTCGGTACTTCGGCGGACCCATTATCCACCGGCTCGATCAAACCGGCGTGTTGTTGGGGTCTGCCTTTTTCGCCACAATCGGCATCTATCTGTTGAGTACGCAGACGGGGTCTATGGCGTACGTTGCCGCTATTTTCTTTGCCATTGGCGTCTGCTATTTCTGGCCGACCATGATTGGCTTTGTGGCCGAACGAATTCCGTTGAGTGGAGCACTGGGTATGTCGATTGTTGGCGGAGTAGGCATGTTTTCAACCGCTATTTTCCAGCCCATTATCGGGCGGTGGATTGACGGAGAGCGTGTTGAAAAAGCGACCACGGGTCTCGCCGGGGATGCCTTAGAATTGGCCGCCGGTCAGGCTACCTTGGCCAAGATGACGACCTTTCCTATTATCTTAATTGTTGCGTTCACCATCTTGTTTTTCATGATGCGCAATCGCAGACCTCCAGGCCACGCCGACGAAAACGCTGTGCTGCAACAGCCGCAGTTGTAACTGTCTGAGACTGTTTCGGACGTGAAAAGCGCCCCGCAATCAGCCGATTGCGGGGCGCTTTCGTATAGACAACTACATAGCTTTATTCAGAAACGCTCGTTTATTGTCACTCATTTCTGCGCTCCTCGCGTTTTTCTTGTCGTTCCTCTTTTTTCTCTTCGCGCTTCTCCTGCCGCTCTCCTTTCCGCCCGGCCCGTTCGGCATCTTTTTTAGCGTCAGCTTTCGCACTGGCTTTGGCGGCAATATCCTTGAAATCGGCCAATGTTCCTTTTATTTGGGCGTTTAGTTTACTGTTGCTGAATATAGCACTGCCTTCTTTATCAATGATCTTGCAGCGAAAATTAACGACGTAGGGCGTTGTTTCTTTCTTAAATAGCATTTCGTCAACTAAGCTCAGCACGTTACCCGGCTTCATTGTTACCGGAAACACGACGGGCGTGGTTGACTGCGCTTTAATCAGAATCGGCTCCGGCTGGTCACCTTCGGAGATTTGTTTACCATCAATCGAAATGGAATAATGCGTGTCGGTAATGTTGTACGGAAATTTATTCTTGTTGAGAATACTCACCTTCGTGGCTACGTCGGTACGCTTCAGGCCCACTTTGCCGAAATCAATAGCATCAATCTTGATTTCGGGTACGTAGTAAGTTGGTAGGCGCTTCGTAACGGTTGACTTAAACGTACGTTCGCCCAGAATCGGCACGTCGAGGTCGAACGTGCTGCGAACGGTGTAGGTCGTGCTGTCGATGTCTTTCTTATCCAATGTCTTCAGCACCGTTGTCAGTTTGTCGATCAGCACCTTCATGGGCAGGGTTACGTAGGTGCTGTCGCCGGATTTAATCTCGATGGGTTTTTCGTACGAATCGGTCACGACGGGCGTGTTTGCCATCAGTACGGTGTAGTTGAGCCGCTTTGCTTTGAAACCAACCGGCAGCGGATTGTCGATCAACAGCCGGACAGTCATGTCGATTTTGTCATCGTCAATGTTGGTGATGTTCACGTTGCCCATTTCCAGCCGGGGCTTCAGCGTACCGTCGTTCGGCCCACCCTCGGCCAGCGCGTTGTTTTTCAGCCGGTTGTACCAAATGTAAGCGCCGATGCCACCCAGCAGGAGCAGCCCCAATGCAATGATCCATCCTCTTTTCATATCGTGTCGCGAGTTGTAAGAAGAAGATTCTAACGAAGAACATGGGCATACTGTTTGTCGGGTGGGCAGTCGAATGAGCGAGCGCTACCCCACCAGCGCCTTCCGGTACATGCCCGGCGTTTGGCCCGTTACGGCCCGGAACGTTTTGTTGAAGTGCGACAGGTTGTTGAACCCCACTTCGGTACTAACGTCAGCAATGGTTCGGGCGGAGTGAAGCAGCCGCCGGGCCTGATTGACGCGGTATTCATTCACAAAATCGGTAAACGTCAGGTGCGTCATGCGTTTAAAATAGCGGCAGAATGCCGGTACGGTCAAGCTGGCGAGGTCGGCCACAGCGCGAACGTCAATCGGCTGGGTGTAGTGCTCCTCCACGTACTGACACACGCGGCTGATGCGCTCCTGCTCTTTCGGATTGAGGTCGAACCGAATGCCGTTGGCATGAAGCGGCTCCACATCGGGCGCTGCCGCGAGCGTTTCGAGCACGCGCAGTAGCGTTAGCATCCGCTCAAATGGCGACTGGCCGGGGAGCTGCGCCAGCCACGGTCCCACGCGCTGCTTGGTGTCGACCCCGAACGTAAGGCCCGTGTGCGCCCGCTCAAACAACCGTCGGATGGCCCCCAATTCGGGTTTTTGCAGGAATGTGTCGCCTAAGAAATTGTCGCGCATCTGCACCACTACTTCTTCGTACTGCCCCTCTCTGCCGTAACTGAAATTGAGGTGGGGCAGATTAGGACCAATGAACACCAGTTCGCCCGCGTCATAGCATGACACGTTCGTGCCGACCCGCCGTTGACCGCTGCCCGTTGGCATGTAAACGATTTCGTATTCGGGATGGTAATGCCAGTACACCCGGCACGTCTCGGCTTCGGTAAGGTGAATGACCCGGAACGAACTCCCCGCTTCGGGTTCTATTTTCTCGAATTGTAATTTCATAAACTATCTACTCACGTTGTCGGCTGGCCGACGTTGGCAGGAAACCGGAACCACGTTTCAATCGTTTATACCGTAACTGATTGATAACAAGAAACGATATGAAACGAATTCATTTATACGTGCTAAGCCTGCTGTTCGTGGCAGGTTGCACCCTGGCCCAGTCGAACGATTACGCACCGGCCAAACTGCCCGCTCCCAAGCCAGACGAGGCCGTAGCGACCTTTGCGGGCGGCTGTTTCTGGGCGCTGGAAGAAGGCATGAACCAGATCAAAGGCGTTCGCGAGGTGGTTTCAGGCTACGCGGGTGGCACCGTCAAAAACCCAACGTACGAACAAGTTGGCACCGACCGGACCGGCCACGCTGAATCCGTTCAGGTTTATTACGATCCTGGTGTCATCACCTATGCCCAGTTGCTCGACGCGTTCTTCGCGGGTCATGACCCCACCACGCTCAACCGGCAGGGACCTGACACCGGCCGTGACTACCGTTCGGTGGCTTTTTACCGGACGCCCGCCGAAAAAGCAGAAATCTTGGCCGCCATCAAGCGCACCAATGCATCGAAACACTACCCCAACCCGGTGGTGACGGAAGTGACGCCCATCACCGTGTTTTACCCCGCCGAGAACTACCACCAGAACTACTTTTCGCTGCACCCCGACCAGCCTTACATTCAGCGCGTGTCGCTGCCTAAGGTGGAGAAGTTACGAAAAGCGATGGCTGGTCACCTCAAAAATAATACGTCGTTAACAATGAATTAGGACATTTTGCTTTCGGGAAAGCAATACAGCATTAATAACGGATAATAGATTGGAAAAATAGCCGGTGAGTACCGGCTATTTTTGTACCATGAATACAACCATGATAGCAGAAAGATCGTACCGAAATCCGTTCGTACGGAACCTGCTGACTTTTTTTCTAAATCGGCAGGCGCTGGCCATTGGACTGGTCTTTGCGTCGGACAGCGTTCTGTTCGGTAGTTGGGTAGCGCACATTCCCTACGTCAAAGCCAAGCTACATCTCTCCGATTCGGAGTTGGGCCTGCTTTTGTTCGCCATGCCCGCTGGTTTATTAGTTATGAATCCGATCACGGGCTGGATTATTGCCAAACTCGGCGAAGCCCGGACGTGTTTCTGGTCGGCGATGGGGCTAACGGTGGCCATCTGCATACCGCTCAACGCGCCCAATCCGGCTGTGCTGGCCACTGGGTTGTTTCTGCTGGGTCTCAATGGGGCGCTTATCAACGTAGCCATGAACACGCTCGCTACTAATTTAGAGCGGTCGCAGGGCATCGTCATTATGTCGTCGTGCCACGGCATGTGGAGCTTAGGCGGGCTGTTGGGGTCGGGCGTTGCCGGAGCTGTAATTGCCCTGCACGCAGCGCCCCCGGTTCACGTTATGGTTATGGCCGGGTTGGTACTACTGCTGACCTTTGCATTGCAACCCACGCTGGCGCAGATACCATCGAGTAGTCAGCGCGAGTCGGGTGAGAAAACAGGATCGTCATTTGTGCGGCCCAACCGCGACTTATTACTGATGATTCTGATTGGTTTAGCCCTGGCAATGGGTGAAGGTGCGGCTTTCGACTGGAGTGCGGTGTACCTGCGCGAAACCCTCGAAGCCAGCAGTCAGGTAGCAGCTCTTGGCTTCGCCAGTTTCTCCCTATCCATGACGGGGTTCCGGTTCCTGGGCGATGCAATCATCCCCAAAATTGGCGCGAAGCGCTGGCTCCAGATTGGTGGTGTGCTGGCCGCGTTTGGACTATTGTTCGCTATTGCCCTGCCCTACCCGCCAACGGCCCTGATTGGCTTTGCAGTGCTGGGCGCGGGCTGCTCGCTGGGTGCTCCCATTCTGTATGCGGCTGCGCTGCGGATACCGGGCATTCCACCCGCTGCCGGATTAGCCACCTTTGCCACGTTCAGCTTCATCGGTTTCCTCGCCGGGCCACCCATTATTGGCTTCATAGCCGAAGGTTTCGGGTTATACTACGGACTGAGCTTTGTGGCGGTGATGCTGCTGATTTCGGCGGGATTGTCGAGAATTGTAAATTTATTTTAAGGGAGTAAAGGGACGAGCAGAACAAAACGCGGCAGCATCCCCTCCTCCCTCTCCTCCCCTTACTCCCTTCCATTATGAAAGCCGTTATTTTTGATATGGATGGGGTGATTGTGGATACGAACCCACACCACCGCACCGCCTGGCGCCAGTACTACCAACGCTACAGTAAAACGCTGAGCGACGAAGACTTTGTGGAGCACGTTTCGGGCAAGCACAACGCCCATATCGTGGCGCATTTGTTCGCGGGTCAGACGCTGACGCCCGATGAAGTGCAACGACTCAGCAACGAGAAGGAAGCGCTGTTCCGTGAATTGTACCGCCCCGACGTTGTGCCCGTCGCTGGTTTGATCGACTTTCTGAAGGCGTTGAAAGCCGGTGGTGTCATAACCGCCGTGGCAACCTCGGCCCCGGTCGAAAATCTCGATTTTGTGATCGACGCACTCGAACTGCGCCCTTACTTCGATGCTTTGCTGAACGAAAGTATGGTCAGCCGCCCCAAACCCGACCCCGAAATTTACCAGAAGGCGATGGCGATGCTGGGCGTAGAGCCGGGCGAAAGCGTTGTGTTCGAGGATTCGATGACCGGCATTCAGGCGGCAAAAGCGTCGGGAGCCACTGTTGTTGGAGTGGCCACCACCCAAACGCCCGACGAACTGCGCCCGTTTGTCAACGATGTAATCCGGGATTTCACGGCGATGACGCTGGACCGGTTGCTGCGGCTGGTTAACGTTTTTTAACGCCCTTCCTGCTGGTTACACCCCTAAAATTCATACTTTTACGCTACTAATTCGTGCCACGACGTCGGGTTGTGGCACGCTTTGTTTTGGCTCATTTCTCTTCGCTATGCGACACCGTCTGCTCCTATTTCTGCTTCTGCTGACTGCCGGTTGGTCGGGCAGAACTTGGGCGCAGGGGAAATACGTGATCGGGACGGTGATTGATCAGGTAACGAACAAAGCCGTGGACCGGGCAACGGTGGTGAATCAGCGCACCCGCCAACGCGCCCGCACCAACGTCACGGGCCGCTTTTTTCTGACGGTGCAGCCCGGCGACTCACTCATTCTGACCAGTCAGTTATATACGCGAACCGGTATTCGCTACGACGGTTCCGAGAATCCGACTATCGCGGCCCGTGCGCTGCCGCCCATGCCCTACCGCGTAATCGACCTGGCCGAAGTGACCGTAACGGCCAAGCGATACGAGGAAGTCAAACGCGAAATTGAGCAGATCTTAGCCGAGCCGACGGCCTCCCGCAAGGTGACGGGCGAGCAGGCGTTCGACCGGCTGGCCGACGGCGCGGGCGTCACGCTGTTGTACGAGATGTTCGGAAAACGACCCAAATCCGACCGGAAAGCGTACGTAATTATGCAGCAGGATCGTCGGCACGCGCTGGCCCTCGAACGACTCCGGCTGCTCATCGACCAGGCAACCGACCTCAAAGGCGACGACGTAGACCGCTTTGTGGACTTCTGCGAATTAGATGATGAATTTCTGCTCCAGGCTTCAGATTACGACCTCATCAACACCATCCAGCAACTCCGCAACCGCTTCCGGTACGGCTTTAACCGCCCCAGCCGGATTCAGGCCGACCCGGAGCAGTCGAAGCAACGATAGCAGTTGGCATAACCGTTACTTCATCGCCTATCCGAATCGTCCCGCCCCGAACTACCTTCGCCGTAAGCCCGCCGTGGCCGCGCATGGCGTTGTAGCCGCCCGGTCCCAGCACCGTTTCCATTTTAGAACAGGGATGACACTGACCGGTAATCTGAAGCACGGCATCGCCAATCTGTAATTGGTGATCTTTAAGGGCCAGCAGATTCAAGCCCGACACCACAATGTTCCGACGAACCAGGGCCGGGTCGAGCGAGTCGCGGCCGGTCAGGGCGGCTACCACGGACAGGTGTTCGGCCTGGATGAGCGTAACGTGGCGGCTGCCCGATTGCCCGCTGTAGTGGTCACCGATCAGTCCTTTTGTTTCCGAAACGTCGACAGATTGAACGGCCAAGACGGGTTCACGCCGTTCGGAACGGATACCGATCCACTCCACCCGGCCGGGGCGCGGAAACACGTTAAATAAGTCTTTGATGTTTTGCATTGTTGTCTGAACCGCACAGGCGGCCCTGCAGGATTAGCAGGATTCAACCGATTAACAAGATTTTGACACTTCACAGTCCCACTAATCGTTCAAATTTCGCACAACCCTACGTTACGCTCAATATTTTCGCAACAGCGCCAGCATTTTCTCGTCTAATTTCATACCCTCATGAATTTTGTAATCAACGTCGCTTCGATTGCTGTTGAGGATGCCAAACGCCCCCCGAAAATTCCACAGCGACCAGCCCCAGCCTGCCTCTTCCCAAAGTTTTAGCTGGTCTTCCATCCACCGCAACGCAATATCGTGGGGTGTTTTGTTGTAGCAGCCCCATTCGCCCACGTGTACGCCCACGCCCTGCGCCTGTAGTTTTTTCCACGGCTCAATGGCCACTCGTCGCAGCGTCCCGGTGTCCCAGCTTACGTTCATCCACGTAGCGGGCCAGGTGGGCGGGGGCAGGTCTTTGAACATCGGTGTCCACTCCGCTTTGTAATGGCTGACGTTCATCGGCAGATACCCACGGGTGCTTTGCCCCAGTTTTAACCCGGCTAATTTGGGCACCGGCTGATTGCCATACTGCAAACCATCGGCAATGATGAGCCGGTTGGGGTCGACGGAGCGAATTCCCTCAACCAGCGCCGTCACGACCCGGATATAGCTGGTTTCGTCGGTGTTGGGTTCGTTGATGAGGTCGAAGGTTACCTCCCGGTTGGATCGGCCTTTATAACGTTCGGCGAGGTGTTTCCATTGGGAAACGGCCGCTTCGAGCGCCCGCTCGTCGGTCCAGAGGTTGAGTGGTTCGGCGGGCGGATTGACGCAGTAACCCGGAATCCGGTGCAAATTCAGGTTGACGTGCAGGTTGTACTGCTTACCAAAATCAACTGCCTGATCAATCTCTTTCAAAACACGCTCGTCCAGTTTCGTCCAATGGGCCGGGTCAGGCGTGGCCCAGCAGTGGTACGACATGGGCAACCGCACGAAGTTGAACCCCCAGTCGGCAATCATGGCAAAGTCACGCTCTTTATATGGACCAGCCGGTTCGGGTCCTGTATTGCCCGCTACGAACTTTTCGAGCAGGTTGAAGCCCCGCCAGCGCGGTAGTTTCTCCGGCTTCGGTTCGGGCAGCGTCGCTGGTAGCATCAGGTTCAACTGGCTGATTCCGGCGGCTGCGGTGAGGGATGTTTGAATGAATGAGCGACGTTGCATAATGGTGTATCCAGGTGGTACGGCAACCCGGCGGCCACGTCCGGGTGGAAAAGGATTTCTTCACCCGGACGTGGCCGCCGGGTTGCCGTACCACCTGGATACGTTCATCGTCCGAACTTGAGTGTTGTGCCGATGCGGAAGCCCAGTCCCTGGTACTTCGCATTCTGCCACTGCGAGATTACCTCGACCCGGAAAAAGGGCAGTACCTGCGGAATCAGGCCATCCAGCCCGTAGCCAACTTCGGTGTAGTTTTTCGATGTTGGGGTGTACAGATAATGCACAAATACGTTTTCCTTTAAACCCGTCAGCCGCACTAAGGTTAGCTGCGTGATCAGGAATTTACGAAACTCGGCCAGTACGTGCGCTTCGGCAAACCGCTTGCCCGTGCTGTATTGATAGTACGGCAGCATCCGAAAGCCCGCCACGACGTCGCCCTGCTGAAAGAAGAACTTGTTGCCTGCGAAGTGCTTGAAATCAGGGAAATATAGCTTCCGGTCAGTCAGAAACGCCCCGGCGCTTAGGGTATAATTCAGCCGACTGCGGATGCCCGTCTCGAACGATTGCGAAATGCCCGCCTGCAAAAAGTCATAGTCAACCTGCCCAAACCCCTTCCGGTAGTTCACCGTCAGCAACGGGGCGTCGTTGTCGCGCCGGGCAATCCGCCGACCGTTGCGGATGACGTACTGTGTTGCGCCTAAACGCGTCGAGGCCGTCAGATTCAGGATAGTGGCCCGGTGGGTTGGAAAACTGGTTGTGGCCACTTCATCGTTGTTGGGGCGATTGGGGGTAAACGTGCGGTTGCGCCAGTCGATCCACGGTTTAATTCCTTCCTTAAAGTTTGCCAGTTCACTGCGTTGGGCGTATTCGAGACTTGCCGTTACCGTCAGGCGTTCCTTAAACGGTGATGCGCTGACGGTCAGGTTCAGAAACTCTTTCTGGTATAATTTCGCAAAGTTCTGCTCGAACAGCAGCGTCGTCAGCGTGTTCAGCGCGGGGCTAATGGGATTGTCGGGGTTGAACTGGTACAGATACCGCCCGCCCGACGCGCTGATTTTGGTCGTTTTGTACTGGTAAGTGGCCAGTCCGACGCCTACCAACTGCTGCCGCCCGAACTGATACCGCCCCGTGCCACCAACGTTCCATTCGCCCAGCGGAATCTTCGTAAACCGGTTCACTGAGTCCACCTTGGCGCGGTAGCGCAGGTTCAACGCACCCTCTACCGCATAGCCCTCCACGGTGTTGTATTCAATGCGCGTCAGCGGACTGGTGTATATCAGGGCGGTTCGTTTAGATAGGTTCCACGTCTTGCCAAACAGCAGTTGCTCCGGCGAAAACCGGTTCGGTGACTTGCGCGTGGTGTCACGTTTGCCGGTACTGTCAGTCTTGATTTTTTTGACAGTACCGACCGTGCGGACAATTTTCAGGCTGTCATTTTTCTGGTAACTTTTGACTTCAGCGGTCGTCAGCGGCACGGACCGCAGCGAATCCCAGAACACGTTCGAGCGTTTTTGCGCCAGCGAATCGACCACCAGTGAGTCGTCGCGCACGACGGTAACATCTTCCTTCCGATTTTTACGGGCTAATTTTTCCTGCTTTTCGTATTCCTTGACCATCTGCCGCAGGTTTTTGGTCGAGAACTCTTTCTGTTTTTTCACCAGCTCCTCTAACTGTTTTCCCTTAATGTCACCCTTGGCCAGCGTTTGAGCGGGTGGACCTTTCTTCTCGTCGGCCACCTGAATATCCTCCACAAACGCGGGATTAACCACAAACTCGTTGAAGGTGAGACTCCGCACAAACTGCGCGTTTCCTTTGACGCCGAGGTACGAACCGGCGACGTTGTAGCGCTGATTGGTGGGCATCCAGACACCCTTCACCGGGCTGCACAAATGCCGGATGATGAATGACAGACCGATATTATTAACTGTTTCCAACTGCAAACTATGGATCGCCCAGGTGTTTTCGATGATGAAAATCGTGCCCCGGAAAACGCCTTCTCCGTACTGGCGCGGAATCACCTGAATCTTGCTGATTTCTACCGGAGTGCCGTCGGCACCCTGCTCCCGAAACGTGCCTTTGTACTCAAATTTGTAATACGCGAACGCTTTCGGCGACAGGGGCGAAACAACGTCGGCTACCGTGGGCGAGTAAAAACTAACGTTGAAAAAGCGGCTTGGATTCAGAAAATCGCCCTGCGAGTTGCGGTTGGCAATCACCCGCTGCCGGTACGTATTGGGCTGACTAAATGCCACTTCGGACACATTTTCATTGATGATGGGCACCCCAACTTTAAAATTGAAATCACGTTCGGCTTCTTTCAATTGCTTGCGAAACGCCATTTCGGCGAGGTTTGGCAGGTCGGTAACCGTCGCGCTCGACTTGGTGTACACCCGCGCCCGGAACCGCGACACCTGCAACTGATGGAACCGGCTTTTGGCAATGGCCCGGCGCATGATGGTATAGGCCGGGTCTTCGTTGCCCGCTTTCGCCTGCACCTCTGCCAGCCGAAACGCTTGTTCCTCCAGCGTGGCGTCGAGCGTAGCGAAACCCGTGCTGACTTCCACTGGTTTCTGCACCGACTGAAAACCAAGAAACTGAAAGACAACGGTATAACTGCCCGGTGCCAGTGCAATTTCGTAGCGCCCCTCGGCATTGGTTATGGTTCCGTTAGGTCGGTCCGCCGATGCGGTGCCTTTTATAATAACGGCCGCGTAAGGCAGCACCTCGCCCGCTGCGCTTTTGACCGTTCCGCGCAGCCCGGTTTGGGCAGTTTGCGCATGGGTTATCAGACTGTATGTGAGTAAGAATAGAATCAATAAGCAGTGTTTCATGAACTAAGGGGGTGCGTTGGGCATCCGGCTATAGCAAACTAACGAAAGTACGGCGGTATTTCAGCTACAACCGGTCGATTTCGGGCAGTTGGCGTGGGCACGGTTCACTAACGGGGAAGATGCCGCTTTTCCGGGAATCGTTGCCCGTGTGTTTTGTTAAAAATACCTAACGGCCTGCGTATATTGCCCCAAACTGAGTTCAACTCCAATGATTAAATACGTTTACGCGCTTGGGCTTCTTGTGTCCGCTTCCATCCTAACCACTGCTCAGCCAGCCGCCACGCAGGACCACACCATTCTGCCCGAACGCGACCGGGCGCGAGTCGTGGACGACATCCTCGAAGACCGGTTCACCAACCTGCTGCCCCAACTCATGCGCCGGGAAGGGCTGGATATGTGGATCATCATCTCCCGCGAATACAACGAAGACCCGGTCCTGCGAACCATGCTGCCCAGCACGTGGCTCTCGGCCCGCCGACGCACCATCATGGTCTTTTTTGACCGTGGCGACGGTGATGCGGCATTCCGACCGACCGGGGGTGACAAGGGGATCGAGAAATTAGCCATTGCCCGCTACGACGTGGGTACGCTGCTCAAAGGCGCGTGGGACATCGACGTGCGGCCCAATCAGTGGGATGCGCTGGTAAAAATTATCGAAGACCGAAAGCCAAAGAAAATTGGGCTAAACACCTCCACTAACTACGCCCACGCCGACGGGCTGTCGTTTACAGAGCACAAAGAATTTTTAGAGAAACTGCCCGCCGAGTATCAGAAGCGCATTGTTCCGGCCGAAAAAGTAGCCATTGGCTGGCTCGAAACGCGGACGGAGAAGGAAATGACGCTTTATCCGATGATCTGCCGACTGTCGCACCAGATTATTCAGGAGGGCTTCTCGGAAGCAGTTATCCAGCCCGGCGTCACCACCACCGACGATGTGGTGTGGTGGTTCCGGCAGCGCATCACCAATCTCGGCTTAGATACGTGGTTTCACCCAACGGTGGACGTGCAGCGGGCGGGGGGCAACGAGTTTGAGCACCTGCGCACGTTCTCGAAACGACCCGACAAACAGGTGATTATGCCCGGCGACCTGATTCACGTCGATTTCGGGATTACCTACTTACGCCTGAACACCGACCAGCAGCAACACGCCTACATCCTGCGCCCCGGCGAAACCGACGTTCCCGATGCCATCAAAGCGGCTTTCAAACAAGGCAACCGCCTGCAGGAAATCCTGACCGGTCAATTCAAAGCTGGGCGGACGGGCAATCAACTATTACTGGCGGCTCTGGACCAGGCCAAAAAAGAAGGCATCAACGGCACCATTTATTCGCACCCAATCGGCGTTCACGGGCACGCAGCCGGGCCAACCATCGGCCTGTGGGATCAGCAAAAGGGCGTTTCCGGCTCCGGCGACTACCCACTGCTGGCCAACACGGCCTATTCCATCGAACTCAACGCGGCCGTTGACCTGCCCGACTGGAAAAAAACCATCCGCATCATGCTCGAAGAAGACGGCTTTTTCGACGGACAGACGTTTCGCTACATCGACGGGCGACAAACCGAGATTTTCACCATTCCGAGGAAGTTGGGATATGTGAAGTAAATAAAGTAAGGTGTAAAAAAGGTGTAGGGTGTAAGTAGTGTCACCAGAGCACTTACACCCTACACCTTTTTTACACCTTACTTTATTTCTACCGAAATACCTTTTTCAGATCAATCGATATACCATTGGTTGGGTCAGTTAAGGTATCATTATGGAAAACCAGTTCGTCACCATCTGGCAGCAGCACAAAAATGGTTCGCAACACCGGTTGAACGAGCCAGTACGACTTCGTACCAGCAGCAAAATAGTCACGGGCTTTCAGTATCAGTTCTGTATCCGTTTGAGAAGGGGAAACGATTTCAATTACGGTCAACGGCACCTCGCTTACTTTCACCTCATCCTCGCGCCAATTAGACGGTCCGGCGGGAAATAAGCACAAATCGGGTATGTAAGGTGGGTTAGGCACGGTCAACGACAATTCGCTGTACGTTTCGTAGGTGTCACCATAATGAACAGCAATCTCAACGCCGATTCGTTGTTGTAGTTTTCCGTGATTTTTACTGGGCATAGGCTTACCTCGTTCGATCTCATATTGCGAGCGGATAACCTCCTCAGCCACCTGTTCTGCTACTTCAACCGCTTCCATCGTTTATGAATTTGTTTCCTGCAAGATAACAAAAAGGTGCCGGATTCTGCCGACACCTTTTTGTTGTTCAACGTGGCAAATCAGCGCTTACGCCAGCCGGTTGAGGCAGTTCAAATCCTCGAACGCAATTTTCAGCCGCTGCACCATGCTTTCCTCGCCTTTGCGCAGCCATACGCGGGGATCGTAATATTTTTTGTTAGGCGAATCAGGTCCGTCGGGGCTGCCGAGTTGGGTTTGCAGGTAACCTTCCTTCGACTTGTAGTAGTTCAGAATACCTTCCCACATCGCCCACTGCATGTCAGTGTCGAGGTTCATTTTTACGGCCCCGTAGCGAATGGCCTCGCGGATTTCCTCACGACTCGACCCCGACCCGCCGTGGAACACGAAGTTTACCGGCAATGGTCCCGTGCTATAATGCTCCTGAATGTACTTCTGCGAATTGTCTAAGATAATCGGCGACAGCTTCACGTTACCGGGCTTGTATACGCCGTGAACATTGCCAAAGGCGGCCGCAATGGTGAAGTTGGGCGAAATTTTGCTCAGTTCTTCGTAGGCATACGCCACTTCCGAGGGCTGGGTGTAGAGCTTGGAATCGTCCACGTCGGAGTTGTCGACGCCGTCTTCTTCGCCACCCGTCACGCCGAGTTCAATTTCGAGCGTCATCCCGATTTTAGCCATCCGCTCGAAGTATTTGGCGCAGGTTTCGATGTTCTCCTCGATTGGCTCCTCCGACAAATCGAGCATGTGCGACGAATACAGCGGCTTGCCCGTTTCGGCAAAGTGTTTTTCACCGGCCGTCAGCAGCCCATCGATCCAGGGCAGGAGTTTCTTGGCGCAGTGGTCGGTGTGCAGAATGACGGGTACGTTGTAAAGTTCGGCGACGTGGTGCACGTGCAGCGCCCCCGATACCGACCCGGCGATGGCGGCCTGCTGCTTGTCGTTGGGCAGGCTTTTACCGGCGTAGAAAATACCGCCCCCGTTGGAGAACTGGATAATGACCGGCGAATTGACGGCACGGGCCGTTTCGAGCACGGCGTTGACGGAGTCCGTGCCGACGACGTTGACGGCGGGCAGGGCGTAATCATTTTCGTTGGCGTGACGGAACAGTTCGGTGACGCTGTCGCCGGTTACTACGCCCGGACTGAATCGGGTGGCTACTTCGCTCATAAGAAGAGGCAATTTAGAATTAGTTAAAGATAAAATTCGCCGAAACGCCGTTTACCGAACGAATCAGGTTGCGGGGGTAAAATTGGGGATAATATGGGGAATTGCTACCTAATCCACTTTAAGCCGTTTCCTGTTCTGTATTCATGACCTCTTTGACGAACTCGATTAAAGCCTTTGCCCGAATGACTTCATCGCGGGCGTGTTCGCGTAAACGCAGCACGAATATTTCCTGCTCATTTTGGGGCAGCGACTCAAAATGTGTATCATATTCGTTCCGAATTTCGGCTATTTCTTCCGGCGTGGTAGCGAGCCGGATGCGATTGTAATGACGGTCGAAATCAAATAATTCCATCGTTTTGCTGGTCTGATTCAAAGTTGTTCAACATAGCAGTCAATTCATCGCGCTTGTCCATAAGTCGCTCAATCTCATTCCACGGTGCTTTTTTAGCCATCAGGTCATTAATCTCAACGGTTGTCACCTGAATTTGTGCTTTCAGCATTCAAATCATTACGTCCCGGATGTGCTTCGGTTCATTCATCAGATCTATTCGGTGGGTACAAGCCTTTCAATCGTTTGCCAAGTACGCCCTTTTCTGCCTACTTTGCAATGACTCATTCACCCCTTCGCCCATGAAAACCCGCTTCTTCTGCCCCCTGTGGGGCATGGAAAACATTCCTTATCCCGAAGCCGCCCGCCGGGTAAAAGCCGCCGGATACGACGGTATGGAAATTGCCGCCGGACCCGACAAACGCAAAGAAGCCGTGCAAGTCACCCGCGACAATGGCCTCGACCTGATCCTGATGGCATTTGGCGGGGGAAAGGAATTTCGCGAGCACAAAACCAAATTTCGCGACGATCTGCTCGACGTTGCCTCGCACAAACCCCTGTTTATCAATAGCCACACGGGGCATGACTACTTTACGTTCGAGCAAAACGCCGAGTTGATTCAGACGGCTGCCGACGTGCAGAAGCAAACCGGCGTCCGCATTCTGCACGAAACCCACCGGGGCCGGTTTTCCTACAGCGCCCCCGCTATTCAGTATTATCTGCTCAAAATTCCCGACCTGCGCCTGACGGCCGATTACTCGCACTGGGTTAACGTGGCCGAGTCGTACCTCGCCGACCAGTCCGACAACGTAGACCGGGCCATCGCCGTCAGCGACCACATCCACTGCCGCGTGGGTCAGCCCGAAGCCCCACAGGTTGGCGACCCCCGCGCCCCGGAGTGGAAAGACGCCCTCGAAAGCCACGCCAAATGGTGGGACGCCATCCGTGCCCGGCTGCAACGCGCCAACGCCCCCACGCTGACCGTTACTTGCGAGTTTGGCCCGGCACCGGGGTATCTGCCCACCCTGCCCTACACCAATCAGCCCGTGGCGAGCCAGTGGGATATCAACCTATTCATGAAAGACTACCTCAAAAAGCGCTGGCAGGTATAATTTTTGCCGGTGTAGTGACGCGGACGATGCCGTTTTTTATACGGGCTTAGGTTTGCAATCCACCCGCCGAAAAATCGTACTTTTGGTACGTTATGCTTTATCTCCGCTACATACTGCTCCTGTCAATCCTGCCCTTTGCCCTGCACCCGGCTCAGGCGCAGTTGGCGCAGTCGCTGCGGCTTGAGATTCCGTCGGACCCAAACCAGGCCGAAGCCTTCGACGTGACGCCCCTTGGCGAGCGCGGAATGCTGATGACGATCCGAACCGGTGGCTTTTATGACAATACACCCGCTCTGTTTGCCTTCAAAAAATACGATGTGAACCTGAAACCGCTCTGGGAGGCAACGTTCAAACAAGACCTCAAATACCGGCCGGTGCAGACCTATAACAACGACCAGTATGTGTATCACCTCTTCCGGGAATATGACACGAACCGGTTCCAGTTCGTCAGGCTCCACCTCGACGATGGCCTTATCGACGCCTTTGAAGGCATCCTGCTTGAGCAGTTCGACATTCAGCAGTTTAAGGTGATGGGTAATCAGGCCTACGTGGGCGGCTACCACCACGGCCGCCCGGTGGTGATGGCGTTCTCCTTCTTCGACAAGACCACGAAAGTGCTGCCCGGCATGTATGTCAATCACATGGAAATCAGCAGCTTAGAGATCGACGAAGCCCGAAGCGAAGTTAATGTGCTGGTGCACTCGTCCCGGCGTCGCTGCCGATTTTCCATCCGCACCTACAATTACGACAGCAAGCTGCTGCGGACAATCGACTTCGACGGTGCCCAGAACAGCCTGATTTCCGGCAAACTGCTGCCCGTTGATGACCACGAATCGCTGTTAGTGGGCAACTACTCCACCGACTGCACGCCCTACTCCCAGGGCATTTACGTAACCCGAATCCGGCACGGCGAGTCGGCGACCGACGCCGACGCATCGGCCGAAGCGGTCAAGGCGATTCAGTACGTCGAGTTTTCGCAGCTTCAGAATTTCTTCAACTACCTTAAGCCCCACCGGCAGCAGAAGCTATTAGCCAAAGCAAAAAAGAAAAAAGAAGAAGGTAAAGATTATAAATTCCGGTATCGGCTGCTGGTGCACGACCTCAAACCCACCGCCAACGGCCTGACGCTCGTGGCCGAAGTATACTACCCGCAGTACCGGGGCAGCACGCTGGCCTACGGTGGTTACCTGCGCGGGGCCGACCGCTACGAAGGGTTCCGTTACACCCACGCCTTCGTGTGCGGTTTCGACCGGCGGGGTAGTTTACTGTGGGACAACTGCCTGCCCATTAAAGAACTTATCAGTCCCGAGCTGACCGAAATGGTTCAGCTCTCGCAGCAGGGGGACCGAATCGTGCTGGCGTATCCCAACGACGGCGAAATCAATACCGAAGTAATTCAGGGCAATAAAGTGCTGCAGGGTACCGAAAAATTTAAAATCAGAACTGGCACCGACGATGAGAAGGTAACCTTTTCGGCGCAGGATAACCTGATGGCCTGGTACGACCGGCACTTTTTGGCGTGTGGCTTTCAGAAGATTGCTCCCTCCAAAAATTACGCTAATCCACGCGAAGTCTTTTACCTCAACAAACTCACGTACAGCGCCGAATCTGTTCCTGAGAAGCCATCCAGCGCCACTACCCGAAAAAGCACCGGACCAGAACGGTAAGACTCGTAGACGGTGGGCCGACGTATACCGCCCAACCTCAACTCAAACACCCAAATACTCACTTTGCTACCCCATTGCTGGCCACGTCCTTGCTGGCCAGGTCCTCACTGACCTGCTCCTGCTGAAATATGAATTCGCGGGCTTTGGCCGACCGCTCCCGGGTTTCGCGGGCTTTTTGAGCAAACTGCTCCGCAGCAATAGGGTTACCGCCCTCGGCAAATTGTCGGCTCGACTGTTCAAGCAGAATAATCGTTTCCTCCAGACTGCGGACAGCTTTCCAAAATGAGGCTTCAACGGTTTTCGTCACGTCGGCCAGCAACGTACTGGCCGTGTAGGCGTGGCCGGTGTGACAGCGGTAACGAATAAGCTTGCCTTCCCGGATGCTAACCAAAGCCCCGCTGCATTCGGGGCAGGTTAGCGGTGTGAGTTCGCCCAGTTCCAGAATACCCAACTCGAATGCATTGTCCTGAGCGGCAATGCCCACTTCGACCTCCATTCGGTTCAGTTCGTTTTCCACCAGATCAGACTTATCAGGAACGGTTTCTTCAATTAATTGGCATAATAATGGGGCCAGTTCGGCAACGGGCACCTGGTAATCTACATCGACGTGCTGCAATACATTATCGGGCATGCTTGGGTACAGGGCATCCTCCGGGGCCTGAACGATTCCCAGCCCACCCAGCCGCTTAACCGACCAGATGCCGGAGGTGCCGTCGTCGAGCAGGCCCGTCAGCACAACGCCAATAACGCGGGACCCGTAGGTGTAAGCCGCCGAGCGAAACAGCGCGTCGATGGACGGTCGAAACCGGTTCTCTTTCGGACCCTTCTTAACAATGATATGGTCATGTTCCACCAGCAGGTGATGGTCTGGCGAGGCCACGTAGATACGCCCCCGCTGAATGGACTCGCCATCTTTCGGGTGGGACGCCTGTAGCGGACCGGCGTGGTTCAGAATATCGGGCAGGTGACTTGGCGAATGGGGCGATAGGTGCAACACGACAAAGATAGTAGCGTCAAAATCCGGGGGCAGGGCGGTTGCCAGCGCTTTGAGCGCATAAACCCCTCCCGCCGACGCACCAATAACAATAATATCACGTTTTGACATGCTCTTTTTATAGTAACTTTACAAACCGACTTTGCTTAGATAAACAATTATACGAGTCTTTTCAGGGACTTTCTATAGCCTTTTTTTACAGTTGGAAAGCTTCGTCAACCGCGTTAATGGTTTACTAAACCAATCAGCTAAGCATTAGTTTCAGTGCAGGTAATTTCACCATGACCAACCAGACCATTACACCACCGGACGAACAACTCACTTCATCGGTTGCTATCGTTGCCATTGGAGCCTCGATGGGAGGGCTGGAGGCCGTATCGGAACTGATTGCTAACCTGTCGCCAACGACCGGCCTGGCTTACGTATACATCCAACATCAGGACGGTCCGACACTCGACGGCCCGACGTCCGAAGATGACCCGCTGCTCGTTCTCGGCCGCGCAACATCCATGCCGGTGGTAAAGGCCGAAGATAAACTGCCGGTTCTGCCAAACCAGGTATACGTGATTATTTCCGGCGCTGTTCCGGCGGCAAAGCAGACGCAGGCCGACACTCAGGATGAGCCGACGTGTGATCTGGAGGTGATCGACGGTGTACTGACGCTGGTGCCGCGCCAGCAGGTTGGCCCAACGGCCGGGAGCCTGCCCATTGACCGGTTTTTTATGTCGCTGGCAGCACGGCAGCGAGCCGGAGCCGTTGCCGTGCTGCTATCCGGTGCGGCCTCCGACGGAACACTGGGAATGCGGGCCATCCGGGCTGCGGGGGGGCTGACATTCGCCCAGGACGAAACGGCCCGTTTCCAGACCATGCCCCGCTCCGCCATTGCCGAGGGCGTAGTAGACCGGGTACTGCCCCCCACCGCCATTGCCCATGAACTGCAACAGCTAAGCCAGCACCTGACCACGTTCCAACAGGCTGCGGGAGCCAACGCACTCGAATTCGGCGGATCATCTGAATCCATTGAATGGTCGGAACAGGACAAAAAAGAGCTCGTAGAAACGGCCTCATCGGGCAATGCAGACCCGGCTAACAGCGCGTCGGCCCGTACTGCACCGGCGCGGGGGGCAGATCTGGACGATAGTCTGGATGAGTCCGACGCGTCGGAAGAAGATACCCAGGAGGCTTTGCAGATCATTATTCAGTTGCTCCGAAAGACCACAGGCACCGACTTCAGCCACTACAAAATGACGACCATCCGGCGCCGGATCATTCGGCGGATGTTGTTATTGCGGCTGGAAACGCTGCGGACTTACGCCGACTACCTCCTCCATGACTCCGACGAAACGCTGGCGCTCTATGATGATCTGCTCATCAACGTGACCACGTTTTTCCGGGATGCCGACGCCATGGATTACCTCCGGAGGGTGGTGTTGCCCCAACTCATTCGCCAGCGAACGTCCCAGGAGCCGCTGCGCATCTGGGTGCCCGCCTGTTCAACGGGGCAGGAAGCGTACTCCATTGCCATGCTGCTGCTGGAAACGCTCGGCGAACGGGCAGCGACCATCCCCGTTCAGTTGTTTGCCACCGACCTGAGCGAGTCGGCGGTGGCCAAGGCCCGGCTCGGTTCCTACACGCGCAGCGAAATGATGGATGTGTCGCCCCGGCGGCTGCAACGCTTCTTCAACAAAGTAGGCGATCATTACCGCGTCAACAAAGCCGTTCGTGAACTGTGCATGTTTGCGCCCCACAACCTGCTGAAAGATCCGCCCTTTTCGCGGCTCGACTTCGTTAGCTGCCGCAATCTACTCATTTACTTAGATCCCCAGTTGCAGCGCAAAGCCATTGCCACGTTTCATTATGCACTTAATTCCAGCGGTTATTTGCTGCTGGGAAAATCGGAAACGGTAGGCCCCTCGTCCCCATTTTTCTCCGCACTCGAAACGACCCATAAACTGTACATCCGCAAAAATGATGTTACGGGACGGGCACTGTTCGACATGAATGCCCGATTTGGACTAAGCCGGTCGGTTAGGAACGACTCAGCCCAGCGATCCTCCGCCCGGCCCGGACTGGATGGTCTCGGACTGGATGGGCCTGGGTTGGCCCCGACCGATCCTGCCCAGGACGCACCCGTTCAGGACCATCCAGTCCGGGACCATCCAGTCCGGGCCGGGTCAGACCAGGCACTACCGGATGAACAAGTCGATCAGCATCAGGATGCAGCGGATCTGGATCAGTTCAGATCGGCCAGATTAACCCCGCCCCCCCGACGAACGAGACCTGCCCGCCCGACCAATACGTTAGACAAAATGGTGGACAGCCTGCTCAGCCAGTATGTGCCAGCCAGTGTGGTTGTCAACGCCGACTTGGATATTATACAGTTTCGCGGGTCAACGGGCCTGTTTCTGGAACCCGCGCCGGGCCGCGCCAGTCTGAGCCTGTTGAAAATGGCCCGTCCGGCGCTGGTGTTCGAACTGCGCAACGTGATCCAGAAAGCCGGGCAGTCGGGTCAGCCGGTGCGCCGGAGCGGAGTGGAAATTAAAGTTAAAGACCAGGTTCATTACGTAGCCGTCGAAGCCGTGCCGTTCAATACGGATATGGATGAGCGGTTGTTTCTGATTTTGTTTGAGGAAGTAACGGCCATTGTCACCGCCGAGAGCGACGCGGCCGACGTCCGCAGCCGACGCATCAGGCAGTTGGAGGACGAAATGAGCACCCTGCGCGAAGACATGCACTCGGTGGTTGAGGGGCAGGAGGCCGCCCATGAAGAGTTGCAATCGGCCAACGAGGAGATCATCAGCTCCAACGAGGAGTTGCAGAGCATCAACGAAGAACTCGAAACGGGCAAGGAGGAAATCGAATCAACCAACGAAGAACTGCTGACCATCAATCAGGAGTTGCAGGTGCGCAACGAACAGTTGTCGGAATCCTACGCGTATGCCGAGGCCATCTTCGGCACCATCCGCGAGGCCACGCTGGTGCTCTCCCCCGACTTACGGATCAAAAGCGCCAACCCGGTGTTTTATTCCTTGTTTGGGTTGAGCGAAGAAACAACCGAAGGGCGGCTGATCTACGAGTTAGCCAACCGCCAGTGGGACATTCCTCAGTTGCGCATCCTGCTGACCGACGTGGCCACGCGCGACATGCAGGTGCAGGGCTTCGAGCTACGGTATGAATTTCCGGGCGTGGGCGAAAAAGTGCTGTTACTCAATGCCCGTCGGGTGGTGCGGCAAAAGGAAGCTATTCTGCTGGCCATTGAAGACATCACCGAGCACCGCCGGTCGCAGCAGTTTCTTAAAGAGCGCGAAGCCTGGTTTCGCCAGATTGCCAACAATGCCCCGGCGCTTATTTGGGTGGCCGGGCCTGATGGTCGCTATACGTTCCTTAACAATGTGTGGCTGGATTTTACCGGCCGCTCTTTAACCGACGTAATGGACACGGGTTGGGCGCACACGCTGCACCCCGACGACCGGGCAAGTTACGAACAGACGTATCGGGCCTACTTCGAAAACAGACAACCGCACCAAACCGAATATCGACTGCGCCAACACAACGGTGAGTACCACTGGATGCTTGAAAAAGCGCAGCCAACCTTCACGCCCGATGGTCAGTTCAGTGGATTCATCGGCACAGCCGCCGACGTACAGGGACCAAAGGAACTCAACGCCGAACTGAGTACACTCGTGGTGGAACGAACGGCGGAACTTACTCACACGAATGAACGGCTACAGTTAGCCAACGACCAGCTGCAAAGCGTGCTGAATGGCGTACCGGCGGCTGTTACGCTGCTGGAAGCCGTAGTGCCGAACGGGGGCGATGCGGTAGTCGGGACACCGGAGTCTCAAACACCGGCGGTCGGCGTCCCCGTTGATTTCACGACGTCTGGCTTTAACCAGCGGGCACAGCAACTCCTTGGCGATGCCCCCGCCATGATACGGGCAAAGTCACTGCTGGAGATCAACCCCGAATTCCGGGAAAACGGATTGTTTGACACCTACGTTGCCGTGTACCAAAGCGGTCAGTCGGCCTATCGGGAGGTGGATTTTGAGACCCAAGACGGTACGCGCTGTTTTGCCTTTTACGTTACCCGGCAGGTCGACGGTCAGGGGGTGGTGGTTACGGCCCTCGACATCACCGACCGTAAGGAAATTGAGGAGCGCGTACGGCAAACCGCCAAATCACTGCAGGCCGTACTCGACAATTCGCCCGCGTCCATCGGTCTGCTGCAACCCGTTCGTACGTCGTCCGGGGCTATTTCTGAGTTCAGAGTAGCGGTCGCCAACCAGCGATTTGCCCAGTTGATGGGTCAGCCGCTAAAACAGATAAACGAAATAAAACTCAATCAGTTAACAGATCAGTTGTGGGGGCAGCAAACATTGGACAACCTCACCCGCGTGATTGAAACCGGCGAACCGGTGTATGCTGAGCAGCAACAATCAAACGGCAGCTGGCTTGCTTTGTCGGTTACCAAACAGGAGGATAGCGTGGTGATGATCGGTTTTGACATTACCGACCTGCGGCAGATGCAGCAACAGCGCGAAGACCTGCTCAACCAGGTTAGGCAATCGGGTGAGACGGTTGAGGAACTATCCGTTCTTCAGGAGCAGGTGCGGGTGCGGGGCGAGTTGCTGCGCACGTCCTCCCACGATTTGCGCGGTAGTCTGGGTATCATTCAGGGCGCTACTGACCTGCTGGCCTTTGCCGACTCCGACGAAGAACGGGCGCAGATGCTGGACATGATTCAGCGGAACGTGCTGGAAACAACCCGGCTGATTACCGAACTGCTGGATTTTTCGCGCTTAGAAGCTGGTCAGCAACAGGTGCAGTTGGCTTCCTTCGACGCGGCCGAACTCCTGCGCAAACTGGGCGAGAACATCAGGCCGCTGGTGGAAAACAAACGGTTAACGCTCCGGTTGTCCGGTGAGAAACAGCTACCGGTAGAAGGCGACGCACTTAACATGCTCCGGATCGCGCAGAACGTGGTGCTCAATGCACTCAAATACACCGATCACGGCAGCATTACCCTGCAGTGGGGCAACAGCGAACCCGACGAGTGGTTTTTCAGCGTAGCCGATACCGGACCGGGAATGGATCAGGCCTTAGTCGATAGGCTCTCGCACGAGGGTCGTGCCAGCGAGGCTGTTCTCAACTACCCAACCGTTGCGGGCGCACCCACTGCAACGGCCTTATTGGATAACAAACCCGTGCTGGGTTCAGCACCGGGCGAAGGCATTGGTTTAGTCATTGTCCGGCAGTTGTGCGATTTATTGCGGGGTCGCTTACTGGTTGAAAGTCAGCCCGGTCAGGGTTCGGTCTTTCGGGTGGTGTTTCCCCGGCGCTATTGAGTGTGTTGGATTGACGTGAGTATGGCTGACTAAAGATGTGTATCGTTGATTATAAGTGAGTTGCTGACGCGAAGCCCTTCGACAGACCGGGTACGTCAGATCGGTCAGTAATCATTAAAAAAGTTGATTTGTATGGATATGCCAACGAACTCACAGCGTGACGCGTCCATGGTATATATTGTGGACGACGGAGCCGACTACCGGTTTATGGTGCAGAAGGTGTTTACCCAGTTTTTGCCCCAGTACAAGGTTATCCTGTTTCCGGGTGGTAACGCGCTGCTTCAGCACCTGCAAACGAATCCGGTACTCCCGTCCCTGATTCTGCTCGACCTGCACATGCCCGGCATGAGCGGTCTTCAAACATTGACGCAACTCAAGCAGGAGCAGCCTGAAAATGGCTCAGGAGCGGCTACTACCGCCCCAGCGGCAGCATCGCCCACGTCCGTCGTTTTCACCCCAACCAGTTGGCCGGTGCGGTCGATTCCGGTTGTTGTGGTGACCAGTTCATCATCGGCTCGGGAAATTCAGGCGTGTTACGAAGCCGGGGCAAATTCGTGCCTGGCAAAACCGGTTGGTTTCGATCCGCTGCGCCAGCGGTTAACGCTGATCTGTGATTATTGGATGAACACCAACCGGACGTTTCTGGCCTGACGCGGGCAAACAGCGCATAAACACGTCCGCTTTACACCAACTACACACTTCAATAAACACCTTACGTGCAGTTTATTAGTCAGCTTCTCGAACATCCCTCGTTACTTGCTTACTTCTCGGGTGCTAACAATTATACCTGGCTGCGGTTCCGAAACGGCGAACGGCGGCTACTGGCCAAGCCCCTGACTTATTTTGAGGAACGATTGCCCACCTTTATCCGGGTTCATAAAACGGCCCTCATCAACCCAACCTGCGTTGTGGGCGTAGCCCATCCGTCGCGTACTAAAATGCCCGGCACCGTCCGAATGCACGACGGCACCGAACTGCCGGTGAGCCGTCGGCGATGGAATGATGTGATTCGGCTGTTAGAAGGCAGTTTGGACGACGTTCGTGCGGCAATGGCAGCAACGCCTGAGCTGCCCCCTGTGGAGCGGAAGTCAACCCGGCGCGTTCTCTACAGCCCGCCCCCGCTGGTGTTGCTGACCGTGATGACGGGCGATGCGGTGCTGCTGACCCGCGAACGCATTGGTTTATCGGGGATGAATTGTGTGCTGCAACACGTTGAACAGGGGGCAGAACTGGCCTCCGCCCTCCTGCTTAGCTCCGCCAACGAGCGGCCGGGGCTGATTCTGCTGGACTCCAGAACGAACCGGCCCGACCGGATGCTAACCTTACGGGCGCTCAAAAGTCACCCCCGGTTGCGGGCGATTCCGGTGGTTTGGCTGGCGGCACCGGGCGAGGATACGACGCAGGCTTATGCCCTGGACGCTAACTCGGTAGTGGTGATTCCTGACAGTCCGGCTTCGTTCAAAAAAATTATTGAGCAGCTTTGCCAGTACTGGCTTACGGTGGTGCAGCTCCCCCCGGAAGCAGATGCCGGTTGAGTGGACTCAGAACGAGGAAATCCCGACATTGGGCAATGTCACGGTTTCCCACCAGTAGGTGCGGACCATTCGGAAATAGGCCAGCCAGTCTTCATACATCCTCGGCTTCACTAAATACGACGAGCAGCCCCGCTCGTAAGCTTCGATAACGTCGCTCCGGTTGCCCGACGAACTCAGAATAACAACCGGCGTTTTGCTCAGAGCCATCGGCATGGCTCTGATTTGCTCCAGCAGTCGCCAGCCGTTTTGGCGGTCGGGCAAATACAAGTCTAATATAACCAGTTTGGGTATGTCCCACTCCTCCAAGCGGCAATGGTCTAAGTAGGCCATTACTTCCTGCTCGGTTGGGATAAGAACAATTTTTAGCTCCGGCAGGCATTGCCGAACGGCATTGCTGATGATGATCCCGTGGTCAGGATTATCTTCAATAATCAGTAATTGAGCATTCTTGAAGTTATTACGAGTCGTTGAATCACGATAGGATGAAGTAGTCATTCGGCTAAGGAAATTGTCTTTTGTTTATAAAATGATAAACAAATTTAGTATATAATATTAGTATACCAAGCGGGGGGGGGGGGGGGCCGTTGCCTCACTTGCAGTTAGTACTCATTCGCTTATATCCGTCCCCTATGTGTTCTCTATAACATAAGGCTCTACTCAACGGAACGCAATTGCGCACGAATAAGCAGCTTGCAAGAACGCTACCATCTATGAACGACTCGAACCAACTACTTACCTCATTATCAGTAAAAGAAACATCACGTGTAAATTTACCCAGTACGTTAACCATACCAGCCGGAACAACGGGCGAGTCGTCGCAAGCATTCAGTATGGGCGAACCCGTCGATTTGATTTGTTTTTCGCACCTGCGCTGGAACTTCGTGTACCAGCGACCACAACATCTGTTGAGCCGGGCCGCCCGGCGCTGGCGCGTATGGTATGTAGAGGAACCCATCTGGACCGACGCGCCCGGCCTGTCGATCCGTTCAGTGACCAACCAGCTTTCGGTGGTCGTTCCTCACCTGCCCCACGGTCTCCGGCCAGACGAGGTCGTGGGGCAGCAGCGAGCCATGATCGACCAACTCTTAGCCGAACAGCACATTCGGGACTATGCGCTCTGGTACTACACCCCCATGGCCCTGCCCTTCAGCGATCACCTGCGGCCCCGGCTAACGGTTTACGACTGCATGGATGAGTTGTCGGCCTTCATGGGTGCTCCGCAACCCCTGATCGAACAGGAGCAACGGCTCATGAACCGGGCCGACGTGGTGTTCACCGGCGGCTACAGCCTGTACGAAGCCAAGCAGAAACGCCACGCTCACGTATTTGCTTTTCCAAGCTGCATTGATTACAAGCACTTCTCCCAGGCCCGGTCGGACCAACCGGTATCGCACTGGCCGGTATCGCACCGGCGCACCGACCGGAGCGGAGCGGACGGCGGGGCACAGTCGACAAACCAAAGCGGAGCAACTGACGCGGTACAGCCCGGCTTGCCCGACCCGGCCGATCAACAGCCTATTGCGGGGCCGCGCATTGGGTACAGCGGTGTTATTGACGAGCGGTTAGATCTGGCGCTGATTGCCGACGTAGCCGCCCGCCGACCCGACTGGCAGTTTGTTTTCCTGGGACCGGTCGTGAAGATCAACCCGAATGAACTGCCCCAGGGACCAAACCTGCATTACCTCGGTATGAAGTCCTATGAGGAACTGCCCGCTTACTTCAGCAACTGGCAGGCTGCGTGGATGCCCTTCGCCATTAACGAAGCCACGCGCTACATCAGCCCCACCAAAACGCCGGAGTACTTAGCGGCTGGCTTGCCGGTGGTGTCAACCCCCGTCCGCGACGTCGTGCGCACCTACGGCGGCTGGGAACGGGTGGTCATTGCCGACTCAGCGTCGGCGTTTCAGTGCGGTCTTTCGCTGGTGCTGCGCAACGCCTTCGGCAGCGACCAGCCGCAACTGGATCGGTTTCTGCTTGAGCAATCGTGGGAAAACACCTGGCAGCAGATGCAGCGCATTCTGAACGGTCAGTTAAAGGCCGTGGCAAGTGAGCAATAGAAAGGTTGGCATTTAAAACCACACACGGATGTCGCTTGCTGAATTTCGTGAACTGCCTTTTGGCCCACAAATGTGCTTGCTGGCCCAGGACGGCATTCCGCTGTTGTCGCGTTCTCCGGGCGGGGAGCAGGGCGTATTATTCAGCTTCGGCACCTACTTTATTGAAACAGGCTGGGACCAGGCCGGTCGTCTCCAGTTTGTGCGGTCGTTTGCGCATACCAGTGGTCTGGACCCGTATCTGGCCCAACTCGACTGGCACGAGCTGGCGTGAACCGCGGGGGTCAGTGGGTAGGCCGGGCAGCCAATTCAAATCGGTTGCCCGGCCTACCCCGATCAGGCCTGAGCCGCTTTCTGGTTAATGCCACCCGTTGCAATCTTGGTGAGCTTCTCGTCGGTCGCTTTTTCCTCGTCTAAGGTTTGCTCCAACAGGTCGGCCACCTGCGTTTGCCCTGCCTGCTGAGCCAGCGTCCGGGCCGGGCCGTAGGCCGCAATTTCGTAGTGCTCCATTTTCTGAGCCGCCCCAATGATTGCTGCGTCGGCAAGCTGACCCGGTTCCAGTTGAGCAAGCAAATCCTGTGCTTCCTCAATCAGCCCCTGCATGGCCATGCAGGTTTCGCCGTCGGGTTCGATTCCCAGTTGCTGGGAAATCTGTTCTAAGCGCCGTACCTGCACTTCAGTTTCGCGCTGGTGTACCTGAAACGCCTGGCGGAGTTCGTCGCTCTGCACCTGTTGCAGCAGTTGCGGCATAGCTTCCAGCGCCTGCTGTTCGGCGGAGTACAGCTCCTGGATCGTGTGCTCCATGAATTCGTCCGCTCCGGCGGCCCAGCATTGTTTTCATTGTGTGCGGGTTTTAACGTTGTGTATGCAGTTCATTTAAACAGGTAATGCTTCGTAGATTTTGGCGCTGGTTTGCCACCAGCCCAGGCCGGGCGGCACCAGCGTTGCCACCGGTCGCCCAGCCGCAAGCTGCCGGACCATGCTGGCCAGTTCGGTTGGTTCGGGCCGACCGCTCCGCACGTCGAATGCGCCGGGTTCGTGGCGGTCTTCCCGGCGGGTGAGCAGGCAATGCCAGTCGTAGAGACCCAGCAGCGCCCAAACCGTAACGGCCCGCACGTCGGCACCGGCCAGCCTTGCCGCTTCGGCCTGCTGCCAGACTTCGCCCAGCCACCGTTTTTGCTCATCGACACAATCACCGAGGTGCGCTTCGGTAATGGTCAGCGGGATGCCGTAGCGTTCCCAGGCTTGCTGTAGCAGAGCACCCACGCCGAGCCGCTGTTCGGGAGCCGCCCGCACCACTTCGGTGTCTACGTAGCGATGTGTACCATTGGTACTGGTCATCCAGGCTCCGTACGCACTTAAGTCGGCATCTAAGTAGCGCTCACTGGTGACGTAATGGTTTACACCAATCAGGGAAGGTGGACACCGATTTTCGACGTGATACCACAACTCACGCTCGGTTGCTCCCGCCCGGCGCAGGTAATTCCACAACGCATGGCCGGGCGTTACCAGGCCACGAAGCAGGTCCCAGGTAAGCCAGCGCCGGGCGTTTTCGAAATCAGCCTGGTACTGAAGCGGAGGTGTCGCATGAACATATCCCAAATCATCGGTTTGCACCAGTTGAGCGTCGGGCTGTACAGCCCGGATCTCAGCCATTGCCTGGACCGTAGCCCGCACCTGCCGCAGGAGGAGCCGCACAAACACCTGGTCTGACCGGCCATGCGGATACCAGAGTCCATACAAACCAGCGAAGCGGGCCGTCGTGAGCGGCTCGTTAACGGGTGTGTAGGCCTGAATCCACGGGTAGCGTTCGGCCACGCGCCGGGCGTAGCGGGGTAGTTCCTGCTCAAAGGCCGGCGTATCGAAGGTGGCGTAGCGGGGGCCGCAGCCGTGGTGCACCAGACCGACTACGGGCCGGATTCCCAGCGTTTGCAGCCTGCCCAGCCTCTCATCGGACCAGCGCCAATCCAGCGCGTCGGGGTGATTGGGGGCGGTGCGCTCCCACAACACAGGATAGCGTAGCGTTTTAAGGCCTAATTCGGCAAAGCAGTCCAGGTCGGCGGGGCGGTCGTGGTGACCAGTTCGCAGAACCTGATCCTGATACACGTCGCCCACCCGATTGACGGTACACTCAATCCCTCCCCAAAGGGCCAGATCTGCCACCCTGGGGGGCATCAGCACCATTGATTCTCCAGTTCTATTACTCATCCGCTCCTGTTCCACCCGACCGCTTTCGAGCCGTGCTCATGACTCTGTGCCGCGCCCCAGGTGCCCGCAGGAAACACGTTGGCCCCTGACGCGATTTGTCGAATTACTCCACTTAGTACAAGCAGCATAACTCCGGCTGAGCAGGTCAAACCCCGAATTAGAAGGGTCCAAGTGAGGCAACGGCACCGCATAAAGGCATACCTCCACTCACGAACGGGCTAACCCGATTGCTGACCTGCTAATTTTAACTGGTGGACGGTGCTATACAAGCGTCGCTGCCCGTGACAGCGCGTCATGAGAGTGATTTTGTACAAACCGGGCCGTAGCATAAGACTGCTTCGCTCAATGGTGCACCAGTAACCAGGCTGGAATATGCCGAGCAGGCTGCGATTGGGCTGAGCGGGGAAAACGTACGTTTGCTGCTCATTATGGAGAATAAAATAAGCGCCGTCATTTGGCTCGGCGCTGGGCAGTAACACCGCCACCGGAGGGTGTTTCAGTTCCAGCCGGGCCGTCAGATTCGTCGTATCGAACGACACAGAAACAGTTGGGCTGGAATTATGCAACTCGTTGCACAGCGTTGAAACCGACTCCGTACCGTGCCCGTTAAGCTGGTACATCCCTTTGTCGACGGCCAGTTGCATTATCGAATCGATATTCCCGTAGAAAGACCCATATACCGGCCACGTGCCGTTAACCTGCATACTATACAAGCCGCTCAGGGCGGTATTTCGATTAGTCTGAATCTGGTTTATGTGCTGAACGTAGCTATTCACGCAAATTAGTATGCTCACCACCAGCAAAACGCGGTGAAGCCTCTTTCGGGTTGCTTCCCGACGAGCGCTGATCAACAGCACGCTGTAGACCAGAATGAGCAGCAACGGAGCATACACTTTATATCGGATGGCAAAACTTTGCGCCAGCGATACCTCCAGCCGGCCAATGGCGACGATACTGGCCGACAGCAGAATGAAGGTGATGCTGGCCGCTAAAAATAGGCTTGCCTCCCGGTGGTAAATAAAGGGTCGGGCGGTGCGTTTAGCAAACCGGAGCAGCCAGCGAACCTGGGGCGGGTTGTTTACCAGCCAGTCGTTGAGGCACCACCGCAGCACGAACAAACCGCTTCCCAACACCAACAGCAGGCCCATAACAAACGGTAGCATCAGTCGCAGGCCGAACGCGGCAGACTGATACCACGGGGCATCTCCAGTGGCAGACCTCATCAGGACGTTGGGCAGCAAGTCGAAGTAACTTCCGCAAAAAAAGATGATGAAGGCGGCAAACTGAGGCAAATGCGTCAGCAGGAAATAAGGGCTGTAATTCGGCGTAACGGAGTGCAGATTCCAGAAATAACCAGCCAGCGCTATGCCTCCGATCACAAGTCCACCGAGCGCATACGTCCACTGACGGCGAATCACCAGCGTCAGCAGGGCCGTTGCCAGCACAAACATACCGTTGCCACTGGTGTAGATGGCAACAATAGCGACCAGCAGGGCAGCTCCCAGACGCCATCCCCGCCCGTCGGCCACCCACCAGAACGTTAGCAATGCCCAAAGCAGAATGGTCAGGTTCTGCAGCGCCATCATCGCCGTGAAGGTATTGTGATGGTAGTGCATCTGAAACAGAATAAACGGGACGGGCAAAAAATACCGCTCCAGTTTCCAGCGCTTAAACCAGGCTCCCAGAATGATGATGACGCCAATCAGGCTTAGATTACCAATTAGCCCCATCCAGACAAAATTGATGCTCCCCGTCAGGCGGTGAACAGCAACGGCAATCAATCGGACGTAGGCAATCCGGTGTTCACCATAGCTTGAAGTTAACCACTGAAGCAAGTTGTCTGCTTCGTCAAACAAGGCAGCGGAACGAACAACCGTTTGGAAATCATCAAACTGGGGGGCGTTGATACCGAAGTAAAAAAAGCAAAAGAAGTAAAGTGCAACGGGCAGGCAGGAAAGCAGCCAGGGCCAATAAGGGCGTGCCTGATCCAATAGCACACTTTCCTGAATGATCTGTTTGCGAGAAACGGCTTGTAGAAGCATGTCATGGGCGGTTGAGGAGGTTACTGATACGAAGCACTCCTACGGTTTATAGGACATCCGGTTAATAGGTGAGTGAGCGGGGCAACTAACTGTGGTGGGTTGGATCGTATGGGATTCTATGGGGTATTGTGCAGTACCAAAGCAAAAAGCTGACCACGTTTAGCAGATTGGCCAACGCACCCTTTTCCCGACAGGCTGCTTCTACAATTAATACAATAATTAATGCCCTACACTTGCTATTTTCGATTATTAGCCTTACTTTTGCACCAGATTTACAAGCGACATCCGTCGCATCTCTGTCTCTCTCCTTTTTTACACGCTGAGTTAGGTCTGACAGAGTCCAGTACGGATGTACAAGATGGGTTTTCTGTGTGGACGTCCCGCCGTGAGCGGGACCTTGCGCGTGGGCTAACAGTCATTCAAATACGTTGTCTTCTCCCTCTTGGATAGGTTAGGGAGGTTGGGCCTTGGTGGGTCGTTTTGGGCAATCATTCGTTGGGCAATTCCTGCATTATCGCGCCGTTCACAGGCACATACTCGTCTTCGCTTGGACAGTTCATTAATCAATTTTCCAAGTAATGAAAACGAAAAAAAACAAAGACGATGCGCAGGATAATGTCCTGACGCTCGACCAGATTGAACAGGTAGCCATCAACATGGCCGCCAGTGCGGGCGCTCCAACCAAGGCCGCCGAACAGGAAGTTGCCGATTTGGAACCTGCCGAAGCCGAGTCTAAACCGGCTAAAGTCACCAAGAAAAAAACAGCAAAAGCAGCCACAACGGATGTTGCCGCAATGGAGGTTGCCACAACAGAGCAGTCCGCCGATGCGGTTGCCCCAACGGATGTTGCCGCCGAGCCAACGGCTACCGTGGCTGCCCCAGCCGACACGAATGCTATTACTCCCAGTGATACGGCCATTGAGGCCGTTGTTGATGAAGTGATTGTTGTGGAAGATGCCCCCCTCGCTCATTCGGAAAAACCCGCACCGGTAGCAACCGCACAACCTGCCGCCGACGCCACGGCCAAAACCACCGATCCGAACCAGGTTTTATTTTCCGATCTCGACATTTCCGACGAACTGTTGCAGGCCGTAACGGACATGGGCTTTGTTAGCCCTTCGCCCATTCAGGCCGAAGCGATTCCGCCCATTCTGGCCGGTCGGGACGTGATTGGACAGGCGCAGACGGGCACCGGCAAAACGGCCGCGTTTGGTATTCCTGCCCTCGACCTGATCGACGTGCAGGACCGCAGCGTTCAGGTGCTGGTGCTGTGCCCCACCCGCGAATTAGCCGTACAGGTATCGGAAGAAATCAAGAAGCTCGCCAAATACAAGCGGGGGATTCGCGTCGAAGCCATCTACGGTGGGGATTCTATTGAACGGCAGATCCGGTCGCTTAAAACGGGAGTTCATATCGTGATCGGCACGCCCGGTCGCGTCATGGACCACATGGAGCGCAACACGCTTAAACTCGGCAACGTGAAGATGATGATTCTTGACGAAGCCGATGAAATGCTGGACATGGGCTTCCGCGAGGATATCGAGAATATTCTGACAGAGATGCCCGAAGAGCGGCAGACGATTCTGTTCTCGGCCACGATGTCGAAGCCGATTCTGCAAATTACCCAGAAGTTTCAGAATGATCCGGTGCTGGTGAAAGTCGTTAAGAAAGAACTAACGGCTGTTAACATTGAGCAGGTCTATTTTGAGGTGAAGCCGAAAGCGAAAGTGGAAGTGATGTGCCGCCTGATCGACATGTACGACCTCAAGCTGCTGCTTGTCTTCTGCAATACCAAGCGTAAAGTAGACGAGATCGTTGAAGACCTCCAGAACCGGGGCTACCAGGCCGAGGGCCTGCACGGTGACCTGCGCCAGTCACAGCGCAGCACCGTCATGGGCAAGTTCCGCTCCGGTACGACCAGTATTCTGGTGGCTACGGACGTGGCCGCCCGGGGTATTGACGTGGATGATGTCGACGCTGTTATCAACTTCGACATTCCGCTCGACGAAGAGTATTACGTACACCGTATCGGCCGGACGGGCCGCGCCGGCAAGTCGGGCCGGGCGTTCTCGATGGTTGGCCGCGATGAGAAATACCGCTTCCGCGAAATTCAGACCTACACGAAAGTTCGGGTTGAGAAAGGCGTGATTCCTTCTTTTGAAGACATTGTTGGTGTTCGCAAAGCCCGGTTTATCGAGCAGTTACAGCAAACGATTCAGGAAAGCAAAGACCTCAACCTCTATGACGACCTGCTGACTCAACTGCACCATACGGGCTTCTCGACCGAGCAGATCGTGGCCGCACTGGTGAAACGCAGCATGGGCTTGGAGAAAAACGAGTTTGCCGACCAGAACTTAGGGTTGGAAGACGACCGTGACCGTCGCCCGGCATCGGGTGGACGCGACCGCTACGACCGCAATGAGCGCGGACCCGGCCGTTACGAGGATCGCCGGGGTGGTGGTCGTGATGGTGATCGCCCGGCTTACGGGGATCGGGGCAGTTCCCGCTTTGGGGATCGCCCCGCCTACGGTGACCGGGACCGCCCGGCTTACGGCCGTAGCGACGGAGCAGACCGGGGTAACTCGCGCTTTGGGGACCGAGATCGTCCAGCCTATGGGGATCGGGGTGGGCGCCCGGAGCGTCCGGCTTTTGGAGACCGTGACGAGAAACGTGCGCCACGCGAAAGCGACGCGAACATGACCCGCCTGATGGTTAATATTGGCCGTAAGGATTACGTCCGGCCGGGCGACATCGTCGGTGCCATTGCGGGTGAAGCCAACATTCCGGGCAACACCATTGGCAGCATCGACATTTTTGATAAGCACACCTACGTCGACGTGCCGAAGGACGTTGCCAACCGCGTTGTAGACGTGATGGAAGGTAACACCATCAAAGGCCGCCGGGTGAGCATCGAAATTGCGCGGTAAGAGGATAGTCGGTAAGTATAGAAGTCAATAAGTCAAAGAGTCGGTAAATCATAAGTGGATGACGTGAGCGTATTGCTTTCGCGTCATCCACTTATGATTTACCGACTCTTTGGCTTATTGACTGTTTTTACTCCTCATAATAATACCCAAAAATAATACCCATCTCGTCTTCGCTGGTCAGGCCGAAGCGGACGGCTTTGTTGGTCGGGTTGTTATACGTTATTTCGGAGGTTAGCCCCTCACCCTTCTGAAAACTGAGTGGGGTTTTAAACGTGATGATTTCCGGGTGCTCCCAGTCGGTGGAGGTGTAAACGACCTCGCCATTGCGGGGGCCGCCGTTGATCTTTATCACAAACTTCTCGCCCAATTTGTGCATGTGCGAGGTTAACGTCAGCACCTTACGCGGCCTGTCGAACGTAAATGACTTCGTGATGGTCACGCGGTTGTTAGCGGGAATTGGTAGGTTCGAGTTGCCCAAGTCGAGCGCCTGAACCACGCGCTGCACGGTCGATTTGTCAACCGTGTACAAATTGATCTGCGCTTCGCCTTTCATCACGGCGTCGGTTTTGTTGACGTAGTGCGAGTTTAAATCAAGTGAACTTCCCGCCGGAATCAGTAGCGCTACCCCTTCCGGGAAAGTGTACTCCTGCTGTTGCTGCTGTGAGCCAGCCAGAAAAACGTGGTTCGACATGGACAGCACCGTCAGCAGGTTCACGGAATTGTCCGGGTTGCGAATGTCACGAATGTCGTTCAGATTGGGCAGCAGCGATTTATTTCGGAAGTCGTAGGCGATGAAGTGATGGCTGCCGCTGCGCATTTTTATGGCGTAGCGGTTGACATAGATGTCCTGCGCGTTGCCAACCATCCTGCGCGTGAACAGTTCCCGCTCAAAATTGGGCTGAATGTCGAACGGCGCAATGCTGAGTTGAACACCCGTTCCGGTCGACGGCACCGGCAGGGGTTCATAGGTTGCGATACTCACCGTTTTGTCGTCCAGCAGTTTGGCGTCAGCAACGCTGCCCGTTTCGGGTGCTCCGGCTTCGATCCAGCGCCGGACGAACTCGATCTGCCCATTGGATAAGGGTTGCCCGCCCAGCGGCATTGGATTGCCATACTGTTTGCCGCTGTGGTGACTGGCCGCTACGTTTAATTTATGATACAGCAGGCTCTCCAGCGACGCAAACGCTTTTACCCGCTTCAGTCCGTCAGCCTTAGCCGCGCTGTTTTTCGGGTCAACACCCACCATGTTTTTATAGGCAACGCCCGCAGCCAGCACCAATCCGTGCTGTGCGAACGACGGGTCGCGCTCCGACGCATGGCAACCCGATGTGGCGCAGGACGGCGTCAGAATTTTTTGCTGCATCAGACCGAACGAAGATAGTGCATCGGGTTCGCTCACATCGGTGCCGGACTTCTGACAGGCCGTTAGGTTGGCCAGCAGGAGGGTTATGCAAAAACCAGCAAGGAGACGCGTATAAGTCAAACGTTTCATATGTTTTTTGGAAGGAAATCCTTACGGAAAGGTAACGAAATTTTGGCCATTTGCGCGTAGCGTCAAATCCGTCGGTCCGCCGATACGGTTCCATTTCGCTCAACCGTCAGAACCGCAGCATAAAATCCTGTTTGGGCTGCTCGTGTCGAAAAAATACCAGCCCAACCCAAAACAAGTCTACCGTGACGCTGACGGCCGGGTGGTTTTTAATATACGCCCAGGCCTGTTCCATCTCGCCTGACCAATGGATGTCATCGAAAACGAAAATCGTATCGTTATTGATTTTAGTCAGGCAGGTCTCAAAATACCGGACGGTCGGTTCGTAGCGGTGATTGGCATCGAAAAAAGCGAAGTCGACAGCCGCAAGTCCGGCGATCTGCGGAGCCAGCGTTTGGTCGATGTTGTCGACCACGACCGTCACGTTCTGAAGGTCCAGTTGCTCAAAATTCCGGCGGGCCACGGCGGCCGTCTGTGGGCAGCCTTCAAACGTCAGCACCTGTCCTCCGTGGGTGCGGGCTGCTTCGGCTAAGTAGGCCGTTGTGATACCCAGCGACGTGCCTAAGTCAACGATTGTTTTGGCCCGGAAATGACGGACAAGCCGGAACAGCAGCCGACCGAAGCGAGCCGGTTTCTGCGAATGGCGGGCAATGCTGGCGATGGTGCGCTGCTGTGATGCATTTACTTTTGACCCGGCACCAAAGTCGGTGATGGTAATGGTTTCCCGGTTTTGGCGTAATAGGGCTTGCAACGTTCGGATGGGCATAAACGTCGGTTCGCGTCGGTTGTCAGATCGAATAATCCGGGTATAAAGCGAAAACAAGAAAGGCGAATGAAGCGCGTGTTCGTCGCGGGCGCGAGCGAGGTAACGGAGGTAAGCGAGGAGCATAATAAATGGATAATGAATAATGCAAAATGAAGCGCACGGGCGCCCCCGAACGCTACTCGTCATCATTCACCCTGCATACTTCGTTACCCATTATTCATTTTACATTATTCATTAATTTAATCGGTACGGCACAACCATCATAAATTCGGGGATGGTAACGCGGACCTGTTTACCATCGATGATGCGTTCGACGAGGTACGTTCCAGCCATTTTGCCCATACTCGACCGCAGGTTGCAGCCCGACACGTACTCGTGGATTTCGCCCGGTTCCAGCACGGGCTGAAGTCCAACGACACCCTCGCCTTCGACCTCGCGGACGGTACCGTTGGAGTCATAGATGGTCCAGTGGCGCCGGAGCAACTGAATGGTGTAGTCGCTGGCATTCTCGATTGTGATTCGGTAGGTGAACACGTAGTGAGCCTGGAGCGGACTGGAGTAGTCCGACTGGTACTCGGTCTTTACGCTAACCTTCACGCCTTCTGTGACTGACGAAACCATAAATTTAGTGTCGTTTGGCAACCTTAGAACGAAAATTAGGTTGTTAAGTTTTGTAACGCAAGATCCGCTCTCAAAATATTTTTGGGTAGTGGTTTCCGGCGTTTGAGGGCATATACTGCTCACCCAACCTATTCGTTCCCGTTTATGAAAGTTTCCATCGCCGAATCGTGGCAACCCGCCCTGCAACCCGAATTCGACAAACCTTATTTCCGACAATTGGCTGAATTTCTTCGGCAGGAGTACAGTACGCAACGCGTGTATCCGCCGGGCAAATTAATTTTCAATGCGTTTGACCAGTGCCGTTTCGGCGACACGCGCGTCGTGATTTTGGGGCAGGACCCGTACCATGGCGAGGGACAGGCGAACGGGCTTGCGTTTTCGGTAGCCGACGGCATCAGCAAACCACCGTCATTAGTCAACATTTTCAAGGAAATTCAGGATGACCTCGGCAAGCCGGTTCCCAAGTCGGGCAACCTCGAACGGTGGGCGAGTCAGGGCGTTATGCTGCTCAACTCAACGCTTACCGTGCGGGCAGGTCAGGCGGGCTCGCACCAGAGCAAAGGCTGGGAAACGTTCACCGACGAGGTTATTAAGCTCATTTCCGACCAGCAACAAAACGTGGTGTTTATGCTCTGGGGTGCGTATGCTCAGAAGAAGGGAGCCGTTATCGACAGCAAAAAACACCTGATTCTGAAAGCCAAACACCCATCGCCGATGGCCGCGCAGTGGGGTGGCTGGTTTGGCAATAAACACTTCAGTCAGGCTAATGAGTATTTGGTCAGCAAGGGGTTAGTACCGATTGAATGGTAAATGAAGTAGTAAGTCGTGAGTGTATAAGTGGTAAGTGGCTGACGCGTAAGTTCTGCTCACGCGTCAGCCACTTACCACTTATACACTTACGACTTACTATTTTTAGTACAACACCCACGTATCCTTGCCGCCCCCGCCCTGCGAGGAGTTGACGACTAACGATCCTTTGCGTAGGGCTACGCGTGTGAGTCCGCCTGGAATAACGTTAACGCCATCGCCGTAGAGGATGTAGGGGCGCAAATCAACGTGACGACCCTCGGCATGGTCGCCCACGATGCAGGGCACCCGCGAGAGCGAGATGGTTGGCTGAGCGATGTAGTTGCGCGGATTTTCCTGAATCTTTTCGCGAAACAGGTCGTGCTCTTCGGGCGTGGCTTTGGGGCCTATCAGCATTCCGTAGCCACCCGCTTCATTCGCTTCTTTGACCACCAACTGCGCAATATTCTCCAGCACGTATTTGCAGTCTTCCTCCTCCCGGCAGATGTACGTTTTTACATTCGGGATGATGGCTTCTTCGCCGAGATAATACTGGATAATGCGCGGTACGTAGGCGTAAATCACCTTGTCGTCGGCCACGCCGGTGCCGGGGGCATTGGCCAGCGCAACCCGGCCTTTTTTGTACACTTCGAAGATACCTGGTATCCCAATCATGGAGTCGGGATTGAAGGCTTTCGGATCGAGAAACGTATCGTCGATGCGTCGGTAAATCACGTCCACAATCTGAAACCCTTTTGTCGTGCGCATCTTTACGTACCCGCCCGACACCACCAGATCGCGGGCTTCAACCAACTCGACGCCCATCTGCTGCGCTAAGTACGAATGCTCAAAGTAAGCCGAGTTATAAATGCCCGGCGTCAGCACGACGACGGTCGGGTTAGGTCGGTCGGCAATAAACTGGAGCATCTGAAGCAGTCGCATCGGGTAGTCCGATACCGGCCGAACACCCGTCTGGGCCAGCACTTCGGGAAAAGTCTGCTTGGTGAGTTCCCGGTTTTCGAGCATATACGACACCCCCGACGGGCAGCGCAGGTTGTCTTCCAGCACCATAAACTGACCATCATCACCCCGGATGAGGTCGGTTCCGGTGATGTGACACCAGATGCCCTTGGGCGGGTGCAGACCCATGCAAACGGGCAGAAACGACTTGCTCGACTCGATCAGATCGCGCGGCACAACGCCGTCGTTCAGAATCCGCTGCTCGTTATAAACATCGTCGATGAAAAGGTTAATGGCTTTGATACGCTGAATCAGTCCCGCTTCGAGCCGGTCCCACTCCGCCGACTCAATCACGCGCGGGATGATGTCGATGGGCATAATTCGCTCGGTGCCTTCCCCTTCGGAGTAGACGTTGAACGTAATGCCCATGCTCATCAGGGCGCGTTCGGCTGCGTGCTGCCGCCCAATGAAATCATCGCAGGTCAGTTGCTCAACGCGCTGACGGAATGGTGCGTAGCCCGCCCGAACCTGCGAACCAGTGGCGAACATCTCATCGAAAAAATTATCGGTCTGGTAATCGGTGAAGGAGAAATTCGCGGAAGTCTGACCCTGCGACTGAGTCATTCCATTAAGCGTTTGCGACTGAAATTGTAGGGCAGATTTTCGTTTCATGCAACAATATATTGTGAATTATGAGAATAGCCAAACGAAAAATTGCCCAGCAAGCCATTGTACAAATTGAACGATGCAAAAGACAAAACCAGTGATTTATTAAATTTTGTTAATCACCTAATCGCTTCCAACTCCTTAAGCATCATTTGTACTCACTTAACCAATCAATAAACATATCTTACTATCATGAAAAACTCAATATACATCCTGTTGCTGGTAACAGTAAGTCTGTCGATTGCTACGGCACAAACCGAAAGAGGGCGCTGGACGGTTGGTACCCAAGTAGGTGGCTTATCCTACTTCGACCAGGGTAACATCAGTTACAAGTCGTTCTCCGCAAACCTGACTCCATTGGCTGGCTACTTTGTATCAAACGGTCTGCTTATTGGAACAGGACTGCCATTAAATCTATCTATTATCAAATCGGGCAGTTCAACTTTTCGTGATGAAACTACTACTACGGGAATCGGCCTGTCACCGTTCATTCGCTATTACTTTGGCCCATCCGCACTGAAACCATACGTCGGTTTGTCCTATAGCTACGTTCGTAGCGGCAATAAATTTGAGACACCATTTGGTGATGTATCGGGCAAAGGTTATTCCACAAACCTATCACCCACTGTGGGTATCGCGTATTTCATAAATCGGAATATCGCGTTGAACGCTGGATTGAATTATAACATCCAAACCAGTGAGACCAGCTACATACGGTTTGTAGGTTCATCACAACCCGCACCGATGGTCACTACCACAAAATCCGATTACAAATCGCTTTCGCTAACCATCGGCTTTCAACTATTTTTTGGAAAGTGAGCGGTGCTGCCGTGGCTGGGTACCATGACCAGCCACGGCAGCACCGCGTTACCACAGGTAATGAACTGGATTTTTGATACGCTTCTCGTAAGTGTATTTCACGGCGGCTACTTGCTCGGGCGTGGGCTCAGGGCGTTCGGCAGCCTGTAGATTGGACGTCAGATGCTCCGATTTCGATGCACCGGGAATGATGCAGCTCACGGCGTCGAAGGTTAAAATCCAGCGCAGGGCGTCGAGGGCTAAATTTTGGTTATCCGGGAAAGCGGCTTTCAGTTCGTCAACGGCGGCTAAACCAGTTTCATAGTCGACGCCCGAAAACGTTTCGCCCTTGTCAAAACCCGCCCCGTCGCGGTTGAAGTTGCGGTGATCTTCTTTCGAGAAGGTCGTGTCCCGGCTAAATTTGCCCGTCAGCAGGCCACTCGCCAGCGGCACCCGAACGATGATGCCCACGTCCCGGCGCTGGGCTTCGGTGAAAAACAACTCGGCGGGCCGTTGCCGGAACATATTGAAGATAATCTGCACAGTCGTTACGTTCGGGAACTCGATGGCCTTCAAGGCTTCTTCCACTTTCTCGACACTAACGCCCAAGTTCTGAACCTTGCCTTCGGCCTTCAGGCGGTCAAATTCCTCAAATATCTCCGGGCGGTAATACACCTCCGTGGGTGGGCAGTGCAGTTGAATCAGGTCCAGCGTTTCCAAACCCATATTGCGCAGACTGTTTTCCACAAATTTCCGCAGGGCAGCGGGCTGGTAGGCTTCGTTGACGTGTGGCTTCAACTGGCGACCGCATTTGGTGGCTACGTAGATGCGTTCCGACCGGGAGCGCACGAGCCGCCCCACAGCTTTTTCGCTTTCACCCTCACCATACACGTCGGCGGTGTCGATGAAGTTAATACCGCCGTCAACGGCCGCGTTGAGGATGCGGTCGGCGTTAGCGTGATTGAACGGATCACCCCATTTGCCGCCCACCTGCCAGGTACCCAAACTGATTTCGGAGACGTTAAAGCCTGTCTTACCGAGTCTTCGCTGTTGCATAAAGTTTATTCGTTACTGCGACTGATCACGCTACACAGTGGCAACCTCTATACGGACCGAAGGGTTACAAGTTTATTCCGAAACGTTCGCCCAACTCTTGTAAACTTTTCACCACCGGCTCCACCAGCGGAATACCCGTAGCCAGTCGGTCGGCTTCCATCATCCGTTCGGGATCGCCCGGAATCAGTACGCGCTGACCGAGAACCGCTTTGGCCTGCCGGAACCGTTGAATCCACGTGTCCATGTGGGCTTTGAACTCGTCGGCGGGCCGGAACGCGTCGATGCGCATCGCCCCAAAAAAATGGCCCGTCCCCTGCCCCACGCCTTCGTTGGCTTCCATGAACCCAGCCGTCGCAAAAGGCGGCACCCACGGGCCATAGTTAGCACCCGACAGCACCCCCGAAAAAATATCAACAATGGCCCCCAAGCCGTACCCTTTGTGGGAACCGTGTTCGCGGTCGGTGCCGAGGGGCAGCAGCGCTCCACCGTTGCGGATGGCGTTGGCATCGGTTGTTGGCCCACCGTCGGCATCCTGCGCCCAGCCTTCGGGAATACCCTGACCCTTGCGTTGCAGAATTTCGAGTTTACCGTAAGCCACCGCCGTCGACGCAAAATCAGCCAGAAATGTCGGCTCGGTAGCCGCCGGAATCGCCACGGCAATGGGATTCGTACCGAGCATTTTTTCCAGCGAAAACGTGGGGGCCACCAGCGGGGCCGCGTGAGTCATGGCCTGACCGATCATGTCGTGCTCAGCCGCCAGCAGCGCGTGGTAGCCCGCAATGCCGAAGTGATTAGAGTTACGCACGGCCACCCAGCCCGTTCCGGCAACACGGGCCTTTTCGATAGCAACCTGCATGGCCCAGGGTCCAACCACGAGACCGAGACCCTGATCTCCGTCGACAACGGCAGTGGACGGTGTTTCGTGAACAACGCGAATGCGGGGCTGAGGATTGATGCGGCCATTGTCGTAGAGCCGGACGTAACCGGGCAGGCGGGCCACGCCGTGCGAATCGACCCCACGCAGGTCAGCGGAGACGAGCACATCGGCGGCCAGCCGGGCGTCGGTTTCGGAGCAGCCGATGGCAATGAATATCTGTTCGGTGAATTGGCGGAGTTGGGGAGCGGTGATCATAGACGCAAAAGTAATTGTCAATTAGTTGCCCACGGATTTATTCATGGGCAGTCATTTAAACGAATTACCACCGGATGGGGTCTATGCACTAACGTACTCCCCCATTCAAATGACTCGATTGCTCCCGGCACTATTCATTGCCATCCTATTTTTTCAGGTTACCACCATTGCCCAGGTCAGCCGCGATCAGGCCGACGACGAGCAGCGCGTTCAGGCCACGCTCCGACAGGCAACAGTGTTCCTGACCCGCGCCCAACTGTCGGCCCGCGCCACGGCCACCGTTGATGCGGGCACCACCCGGCTCATTATCGACAACGCGCCCGCCCAAACCGACCCGCAGAGCATTCAGGTGTCGGGCAGGGGCGACGCCGTTATTCAGGGCGTTCAGTTCCGTACCAATTTTCTGACCAAAGCCACCAAACCAGTCTCACTGCAACGGCTGGAGGATTCGCTGAAAATTAACCGCGAAGCCCTCGAAGCAATGGCCGTGCAGGAAGAGGTGTTGCTGGAAGAGAAGAAACTCATTTTAGCCAATAAGCAGGTTGGCGGCAAAGACGCGGGTGCAACCGTGAAGCAGATCGCCGACATGGCCGCATTCTACCGCGACCGGCTCACCAAAATTGGCCAGGAAATGCTCGTGCTGACGCGCCGGATGGTAGAACAGAAAAAGCGGGTGGACCGGCTCGACGCGCAGGTGAGAGAGCAAAACGCCAAACGCGAACAACCGGTGGGCGAAATAGAAGTGACGCTCACCGCCCGCAGCCGCACCACCATTGAGATGGATCTCAGCTACGTGGTTCGTAATGCAGGCTGGACACCCATCTACGACGTTCGGGTGCGCGATACAAAAGGTGCGGCTTCGCTGGCCTACAAAGCCCAGGTCTATCAGAATACAGGCTTCGACTGGCAGAACATCCGCCTGACACTCTCCACCGCGAACCCCGCCCTGCCCGGCTCACAACCGGAGTTAAGCACTGATTACGTGAGTTTCTATGAGCCGAAACCGCCGGTTTTGTATCAGCAGCGGGACGTAAGCACGGCGTATAATTCGCGGGCCAAAGCCACCGTGAGCGCTCCCGAAGCCAGTGCCGCTGCTCCCGCGCCTAATCTGGAAAACACCGCCGATGTGACGCAGGCCGTTGACCAGCCAACCAACGTCAGTTTTGTGATTGCCCTTCCGTACACGATTCTGACCAACGGTCGTCCTCAGTTGGTGGATATTCAAACCAGCGATTTGCCCGCTACCTACCGCTACGAACTGACGCCCAAGCTCGAGACCGACGCGTTTCTGACGGCGCAGATTACGGGCTGGGACAAGCTGAACCTGCTCAACGGCGTAGCCCGGATTTATTTCGAGGGGACGTTTGTGGGTGAATCGCGGGTGAGTCTGACCGAAGCGAAAGACACCCTGTCGCTGTCGTTGGGGCGCGATAAACGCATCATTGCCAAACGTGAACAGATCGAAGACCTCAACAGCCGGAAATCCGTTGGCAGCAACCAGCGCGAAGGCCGGGCGTACCGGATCAGCCTGCGCAACACCCGCCCCGAACCCGTCAGCCTGACGCTCTACGACCAGATTCCCGTCTCGACCGACAGCCGCATCGAGGTCTCGCTCACCGACGCGGGCGGGGCTGAACTAAACCCAGAAACTGGTAAACTGACCTACCGGTTGACGCTGAAACCCAATGAAAGCCGTGCGCTGACGTTCCGTTACGAAGTAAAGTACCCTAAAGGGCGCACGCTGGCGCAGCAATAAGCCGTTAACGTTTGTTAAGAAACAAAGCCGGTGATTTTGGGCTTACTTTACCCAAAATCACCGGCTTTGCCCGTTTTTAGCTTATGCGTTTCCGAAACTATTTGTTCCTCGTCGGTCTATTTCTACCTTCATTAACTCACGCCCAACCCCGCGATACGCTCACAACCGAGCAGCTTTTGCAGCGCCGGGGTACCGCCTACTCGGCCCTGCTCCGCCCCTCGCGCTACCTCGCCCTCGACGTAAACCACACACTGGGCGGCTTCCACCGGTACCGTTTTTTTGAGGGTGACGAGATTCATTTCAAAGCGCAGGGTCAGAAATATCGCGAACAACTCTACGACGTCACCGACAGTACATTTAGCGTTCTGATGGCCAACGAGGTGATGAACCGCGACGAGCCGGTGACGTTCAGGATCAGTGACGTTCAGCGTTTCTACCTGCACCGCCGGATTCCGTTCGTGACGGCGGCTGGCAACCTGTTTCCCATCGCCGGAGCGGTTTATCTGATCGCGGATGTGGTCAATCAGGGCGGGCTTTACCGCAATGTCCTGCCCGTTGTGGGCACACTGGTGTTGAGTGGCGTGCTGTTCAACCGGCTGAGTAACCCGCGCTACAAACTCAACAAAAACCACCGGCTGAAGGTGTTACGGACGTATTGATGGAGTAAGAGCGGTGGTTTTTCACTTGTTACGGCGGCCTACGCCCGTAAGTGCTCCATTAAATACAGTTAATAATTCCATAATCCGTTCGCAACAAATTGTAACTGGAACAACCTGATCTTTATGGCCAATCATACCCCCATTGCTCATGAAGAACGTTCCTCTACTCTCCCTTTCATTCCTACTCCTGATGGCATCCTGTTCGGATCACAGAAACCCGGAGGGACAAGCGTACAAAACCCTGACCGGTCAGCGCCCCTTGGTTATTGGTCACCGGGGAGCGTCGGGTACGCTGCCGGAGCACACCCTCGAATCTTACCGGCTGGCGATTGAACAGGGGGCCGATTTCGTCGAACCCGACTTGGTGGTCACCAAAGATGGGGTGCTGATCTGCCGACACGAACCAATGCTGTCTGGTACGACCGACGTCTCGGAACGGCCAGAGTTTGCCAACCGTAAGACAAAAAAGTTGCTGGACGGCTTCGAGGTTGAGGATTGGTTTGCGAGCGATTTCACCCTGGCCGAAATTAAAACGCTGCGGGCGAAGCAGGCTTTCGCGGAGCGGTCGCAGCAGTTCAATGGGCTGTATCTGATCCCTACGTTTCAGGAAATGATCGATCTGGTAAAAACGGAATCCACCAACAGAGGACGGCAGGTCGGTATTTACCCAGAAACCAAGCACCCCACGTTTCACGAGAATCTGGGTTTAGCCATTACGGACAAGCTGCTCGCCACACTGACTGCTGCGGGCTGGAACTCGAAAGAGGCACCGGTGTACGTGCAGTCGTTTGAAGTGTCTAACCTCCAGTACGCCCGGACGAAGTCGACGGTTAAACTCGTTCAGCTTTTCGACGCCTACGACGTTGACCGGAACGGCAACCTGCTCATGGACCTGCCCAACGGAAAGCCGTATGATTTTGTGGTTAAAGGAGATCCCAGAACTTACAACGACCTGGCGAACGATGCCGGGCTGGATTTTATCAAAACCTACGCGGACGGCATCGGCCCCTGGAAACCGTATATCCAGCCTTACACGTTCGCGGATGCCAACAACGACGGCAACCCGGACGACATTAACTCGGATGGCCGAACGACGGATCAGGACTACACCAAACTACCGGCCACTACCCTGATTGAGCGGGCGCATCAGCGGGGCCTGTTGGTTCACGCCTACACCTTCCGGGACGAGTTGCGCCGGTTGCTGAGCGACTACAACAATGACCCGCGGGCGGAGTACAAAAACATCTACGACCTGGGCGTAGACGGTGTCTTCAGTGACTTCCCGGCTACGGCTATTTCGGCCCGGTAAGCAGTGGATTGGCTCGACAACTGTCGTTAAACTACCTGTTCAATTACTAATCACTTCCCCGTGCGTTTGCCGCATTACCGTCCGTAACGCGGGTTTGAACGCACCAAACGCCCACGCACCCGCTTCGGTTAGCCACGGTTTGCCGAATAGTTTCTGCACCGTACGACCTACCCACAGCCGCCGGGCAAACCGCTCCGACCATCCCCGTTGATACTGGCCTTCCAACTCGGCACGGGTGAGTTGATTCCGCAAAAATGCGCTTGACAGTTCACTGACCAACTTGGCTCCGTGAATGGCCATTGCCATACCGTTGCCGCAAAGGGGCGTAATCAGACCCGCCGAATCGCCCGCCATCAGCACGTGATTTTCGACGGCCTGCTTGGGTGCAAACGATATTTCGTTAATGACTTCGGGCTTCTCGTATAGGAATTCTGCCGTCGAAAATAAAGATTTCAAGTGCGGGTTTTGGTGCAGAATGGCCCGTTCCATGTCGGAAATGTTGCCATGTCGTCGCAGATTTTCGCGCGTTGTCAGGTAGCAGACGCAGTATTTGCCGCCCTCAATGGCTGACATCCCGCAGTAACCATCCGAAAAATTATGCAGGGCAATGACATCGTCCGGCAGATCGACCCGAACGTGGTATTTAACGCCCACATAGGGCGATGGCTGACGCGTAAACGCCCGGTTGAGCGATTTATCCAATTTTGAACGTTTGCCGAAGGTGCCGAGTACCAACCGGCTGGTCAGCGTAGCACCATCGCTGAGTGTAACGGCGAACTGATCATTGGCAAACTGGACGTTATCGACCGATTTGCCCAGCCGAAAATCTACCCCAGCCGCCAAGCCAAGCTGATACAGTTCGTAGTCGAGTACGTAGCGGCTGATGCCGAAACCACCTAAATCCAGCTTGCTTTCGAGCAGCCGTCCCGACGGAGCCGACACCTGAAACCGGCGAATGTCGGCTGCACCCAGACCTGCCAGATCGACACCCAGCGACTCAATATACCGCTTAACCTCGTTGGAGACGTACTCCCCGCATACTTTGTGAAACGGGTAGGTTTTTCGCTCCACGAGCGTGACCGCGTGGCCTGCCCGCGCCAGTTCCAGCCCACTCACCAGACCGGCCAGTCCTCCGCCAATGATAATAACATCCTGCATACGTAGTGAACGGTAAACTTTGCCAACAGGCTAAAGGTTGGCAAAGTTTATGAGGGTCGTGTACATTTGCCCCATGCCGATAACCTTCATTGATCTGCTGACCGACTGGCAGCAAAACAGCTATCGCTACACCGACGCCTACCAATCAGGCCGCTCGTCGTTCGTGGCGACCCTGTTGCCCCAGACAGCCGTACAGTTTGGCGTCTACCAAACGCTGGAGATGCTGCACAAACGGCTCGGTAACGACGCGATCCGCCGGGCATTGAACCCCAACGAAACCATTGACAGTCCCGCAAAAGGCCAACCCGACGGTTCGTGGCTGAAGCGGAGCAATATGGCAGGTATCAACGTTCGCACGATTGGGTCGTTCTGGAACGTGGTCAACTACGCCCTTACCCTACCCGCCAGCCACGACAGCATTCACCTGCTGCCCATCTGGGAACCGGGCGTTGTGGGCAGTTTATACGGCATGGTGAGCTGGCAAATCAACGCCGAATTCTTCGACCGGAGCCTCGCTCAGTTCGTGCCTGGCTTGGACACGGTCGAGAAACAGTTGAAAGTCGTTGTCAATCTGCTTCATGCGATGGGACGTACTGTTGGCATGGACGTTATTCCGCACACCGACCGCTTCTCGGAGATGGTGCTAACCTGCCCGTCGCTCTTCGAGTGGGTACACCGCGACGGTCCCAAAATTATCGACCATACCAGCACCGTGTACCGGTACGTTGAGGAAGCCATCTGGCAGTTTTTGAAGTACCACGGCGCGGCCGACGGAACGCCCCTGACATTTGGCAAAGACGTTTTCTTTTCAACAGAAATTCCTATTCTGACCGACAGCCATCGCCATCGCATTCTGTTTGGCTATCCGCAGGACTTCCGGGGGAGACTGCGTCGGCGGGTCGATCTGATCCGGCACCTGACGGCGCAGGGTCTGGAAACGCTGCCGATGACGATGGCCCCGCCCTACCGCGCCCTGCACATTGACCCCGACGATTTCGTGACCGATGAATACGACCAGATCTGGTATCAGTACGCGTTCGACAAACCACAGGCAATGTCGCGGGTGTTTGGGCCGCTGGCGCGGTATCGGTTCTACGAGTCGAAAGACAACAATCAGCAGTGGGAACTGGATTTCGAGCGGCCCAATTACCCCGCCTGGGCGTACATGGGCCAGAACGTGTACGACTGCCAGCGGGCCTACAACTTCGACTTCATGCGGGGCGACATGGCTCACGTGCAAATGCAGCCGGAAGGCGTACCGGCCACAATCGGCGACTATTATGATCCGCTGCGGTTCATCAAACGCTACGTTCAGGACAAGGGTGTTACGCATTTCGCTTTCTTCGCCGAGACGTTTTTGGCCCCACCCGACACAATGGGATACGGCGACGAAGATGACCATCTCGATGCCATCGAAGCCGATTCGACACTGGGCGATTTGCAGTCGCTGGGGGTTGGGTCGGACGAGTTCAAAAGGCAGTTCGCCCGCTATGACCAACTACGACGGACGCGCCGGTTTGCCCCTAACTTCACGGTGATGACGGCCGATAAAGACGATCCGCGCTTTGATGAATTCTACCGAACGGGCAACCTGTTTCGGTATTTCACGGCCCTGTTCCTGACTGATATGCCCAGCTACGTCGGGCTGGGATTTGAAGTGCGTAACCTTCACGAAACACGCGGGGCCAACGAAGAGTACACCAAACTCTACGTGTTTGACATCGGTGACGACCGGCAACCCGACAAGGTGACGCACGGCCCATTTGTATGGGGTCAGAACGCCGAACAGTTCGCAGCCATCGGACGGATGCGCACTTTTGCCGAGAGCATCTGGCCTGAAGTCGTTGGCAAAGAAACGCGCTGGCTCGTGGCACCAGACACGGCGGGTTATAACTACATCGTCTGGGCGCATACCGAACCGACCGGCTACGTATTTGCCGCCAGTATGAGCGGAGAACTGCCCGAAATAGTGCCCGGTGTTGACGGGGAAACCGTCGTTTTTGAAGAAGCAGGGTACCGGATTTATAGGCTGCTATAGATTGCCCGCTCGAACGGTTTTCGTTATATTTCAGAAAATTAAATCAGTCAACAAAATGGAAGCAGTTGTTGAGCAGCCCGTTCTGACGGATTACGAAATAGAGAGAGGGAAACCCATGCCCAGTTTTAATCACGCTATTATTCAAGCCAGAATTTCGCAGCAGTTATTAAACGGTTATGAAGACCAGTTTACCGTTGGTAGCGAAATGTCGTTGATAAGCACCACGCCACCGACCGTTCCTGATCTGAGCATATTTCCCGAAGCGCCCATAAACTGGCTACAGGATGAGATCAAAGTAGACCGTGTGCCGCTAACCGTCGTTGAGATCATGTCGCCATCCCAAACCGTAACCGAGCTGACCGACAAAGCCAGATTATTTTTCGGCACAGGCGTAAAGTCATACTGGCTGGTGCAGCCGACGTTCCGCTCGGTCGTGATTCTCCAACCCAACGCCGACGAACTGGTTTTCCATAACGACGTTCTCACCGACCCAACCAACGGCATTTCGATTGATTTGAAAAAAGTATTTCGGTAGAACAGACGACGCGTACCATTATCAAATGAACCGCAACCTCTTCGACGGCCTTAACTTCGCTTCCAAACTGACACCCAAACGCGTAGCCAACGCGCTGAAGGTGGTCTATAGCTATTACGAGTCACGGCGCACGGGCAAACCCGTGCCACGCGGCCTGCCAATGTCGGTGTCGTTTGAGCCGACGACGAGTTGCAACCTGCGCTGCCCCGAATGCCCGAGCGGTTTGCGGTCCTTCACGCGCCCAACGGGGATGCTCGGCGAGGACCTTTACAAACGCACAATCGACGAACTGCACGAAACGCTGCTGTACCTGATCTTTTACTTCCAGGGTGAGCCGTATCTGCATCCGCAATTTCTGGACCTGGTCCGCTACGCCACCGACCGCAACATCTACACCGCCACCAGCACCAACGCCCATTATCTCACCGACGCCAACGCCCGCAAAACGGTGGAGTCGGGGCTAGACCGGCTCATTATCAGCATCGACGGCACCACTCAGGAAACGTATGAACAATATCGGATTGGCGGAAAACTCGAAAAGGTGCTGGAAGGCACGAAAAACATCCTGCGCTGGAAAAAAGAGTTAAAATCCCGGACGCCCCACGTCGTGTTTCAGTTTCTGGTGGTGAAGCCCAATCAGCACCAGATCGCCGAAGTTCGGCAACTTGCCCGTGATCTCGGCGTGGATGAAGTAGGCTTAAAAACGGCTCAGATTTACGACTACGAACACGGCTCCGACCTGATACCAACCCTGGACCAGTATAGCCGCTACGCCCCGCAGGCCGATGGCACCTACCAGATTAAGAACGGCTTCGGCGATCACTGCTGGAAAATGTGGCACTCCTGCGTCATCACTTGGGACGGACTGGTGGTGCCGTGCTGCTTCGACAAAGACGCGCACCACCGCATGGGCGATTTACAAACCCAATCCTTCACCGACCTCTGGCATGGTCCGGCTTATCAAGACTTCCGGCAGACCCTACTCCGCTCCCGCTCCGAAATTGAGATGTGCAAAAACTGCACCGAAGGCACGCAGGTGTGGGCCTGAGCTAATTAGTGAATGAGTGAATTGGCGAATGAGCGAATAGCTGGCCGCACCGGCGGACCGGCATTCAACCATTCACTCACTCGCCAATTCACTCATTCGCTCATTATACCCCGTGAAACATTTTGGATTCGTGGAAACTAACCGGCATCTTTGGGACTGCAACGCACAGACCCATGGGTAAAGTCATTGCTATCGCCAACCAAAAAGGGGGCGTCGGTAAAACTACAACAACCATCAATTTAGCCGCCAGTTTGGCCGCCCTCGAATTTCGAACGCTCATCGTTGATGCTGACCCGCAGGCCAACTCAACGTCGGGACTGGGGTACAACCCCAAAGAAATTGAGAACAGCATTTACGAGTGTATGGTCGAGGGGGTTCGCCCACACGACGCCATCATTCAAACGGAATTTCCGAACCTGAATCTGCTTCCCTCGCACATCGACCTCGTTGGGGCCGAGATTGAGATGATCAACCTTCAGAATCGGGAAGACAAGATGAAAAACGCGCTCGACAGCATCCGCGACGAGTACGATTTTATCATCATCGACTGCTCCCCGTCATTGGGTCTGATTACCATCAATAGCCTGACGGCGGCTGATTCGGTCATCATTCCGGTACAGTGCGAGTATTTTGCGCTCGAAGGCTTAGGGAAGCTGCTCAATACCATCAAAATTATCCAGTCGCGGCTCAACACGAACTTAGCCATTGAAGGTATTCTGCTCACAATGTATGATTTACGGGTGCGGCTGTCGAACCAGGTAGTCGGCGAAGTGACGACTCATTTTCAGCAAATGGTGTTCAGCACGATCATTCCGCGCAACATTCGCCTGAGTGAATCGCCCAGTTTCGGCGTTCCCGCTTTGGCACAGGACGCCGACAGCAAAGGAGCCGTCAGTTACCTGAACTTAGCCCGTGAGATTTTGATCAAAAACGGCCTGATGCCTCAGGAAGCCTAACTTATGTATGATGTAGTATGTATGATATAGCTGTGCTTTAAGGCTGTAATATATACTACATCATATATCATACATACTTGTCTTATGGACAACGCGAACACCAAAGCACCGAATAATAAGAAGATGATTGGACTGGGCCGTGGCTTGGGTGCGCTGCTGCACGATAGCGACGCGGTGAACCGGCAAACGAAAACGTCGCCCTTCGAGACCATCAGCACGATGAGTGAGATTGGGCTGTCGCTGATCGAAACCAATCCATTCCAGCCCCGGACGCGCTTCGACGAGGAAGCGCTTCAGGAGTTGGCCGACTCCATTCGTACGCAGGGTATTATTCAGCCCATCACCGTGCGGCAGTTAGGCAAAGAACGTTACCAGCTCATTGCGGGCGAACGGCGCTTACAAGCCTCTAAAATTGCTGGGCTGACCCATATTCCGGCTTACGTTCGCACGGCCAACGACCAGCAAATGCTGGAAATGGCCCTGATTGAGAACATTCAGCGCGAAAACCTCAACGCCATCGAAATTGCGCTGAGCTACCAGCGGCTCATTACCGAGTGTAGCCTAAAGCAGGAGGAGTTGGGCGAACGCGTCGGCAAGAACCGAACAACGGTCAACAACTACATCCGACTGCTGAAACTGCCGCCCGTGATTCAGGCATCCCTGCGCGACAACAAAATTTCGATGGGCCACGCCCGCGCCATCATCAACATCGACAACCCGGACCAGCAAATTCGGCTCTTTAACCGGACCGTTGATGAGGAATGGTCGGTGCGCAAGGTTGAAGAAGCGGTGCGAAACCTCGGCGACGAAGCCGACGAACCCACGGCTTCGACCCGGCGTGTAACGCTGCCCAAGCAGGAAATGCGGAGCCTGCAGTTTAAGCTGTCGTCGCTGTTCGGCACAAAAGTTTCAATCAAAGCCGACGAAAAACACAAGGGCGAAATCAAAATTCCGTTTACTACTCAGGAAGAGTTAACCAAAATCCTGGAAGTGCTGAACTCGCAGACTCAATAGTGTTAACGTATCTTAAACGAGCAGGCGGGTACGCACAACGAGGGAGGACCGGGCGTTACTCGGGGATGAAACAACTCATTCTCTTTATCGGAGTCGTCTGTTTGTTGGTCGTGTCAATCCGGTCTTCGTTTGCTCAAAATCCGGCCCTTGTTCCAGCCATTACCCCGGTAACTGTCGATTCAACCCGGCAATCGCGCTCAGCAGCGGACACAATTCCACCAACGGTTCAGCGTAATGGGATACGAGTCAGCACCGGCGTGTCACCGGCTACTGAAGGTTCGCTGAGTAGTGAGGGGACAACCGAGGTATCGCCGAAGCAGGAAGCCGCGATCCGAAAAATCATCCCCCGTCAGGCTACCCTCCGGTCGTTGATGCTGCCCGGCCTGGGACAGGCCTACAATGGCCAATACTACAAAATACCATTTATCTACGGGGGGTTTGGGGCCATTGGCTACTTCTTTGTTCGCTACCGACGCCTGTCCCGCGAAGCGGCAACCGGTTATCGTCGTTTACTCTACGGCGATGTTACGCCCAGCGACACAATTCCAGTGACGGAGGTGCTCATTAACGGAAGTGTGTTCCGGCGGGCGACGCAGGCGAAAGCAGCTTATGACTTCTACCGTCGCTACCGGGATTTGAACGTTATTCTGGCAGTTGTCATATACGCCGTCAACGCAGTGGAAGCCAACGTAGCGGCCCATCTGAAAACATTTGATTTATCCGACGACATTTCGATGCGCATCGAACCAACCGTGTTGCCCATGCCCGGAACCGGTCTCGTGCCAGGCATTCGGGTCGCGTTGACGTTTAAATAATGTTCGTGGCTTGTAGTTTGTGCGGTTCCCCGCCGGGATTTGTAGTTGGCTGACGCATGAGTTTGATGCGTCAGCCAACTACAAATCCCGGCGGGGAACCGCACAAACTACAAGCCACCAAACCAAAGGAACATGAACATTCTCCTCCTCGGCTACGGCAAAATGGGTAAGACCATTGAGCAGACTGCGCTCGAACGGGGTCACCAGATTGCCGGGCGCATTACCATCGACAACGTCGCCGATCTGGACCAAATTCAATCGAGTGATGTCGATGCGGTAATTGAGTTTAGCTCGCCCGAGTCGGCCGTCGCTAATCTAACGCACTGCTTTGAGCGCGGCTGGCCGGTGGTTTGCGGCACAACGGGCTGGCTTAGTCATCGTGCCGACGTAGAAGCGCTTTGCCGGGAAAAGAACGGCGCTTTTTTTTACGCATCTAATTATAGTATCGGTGTCAACCTGTTTTTTCGGTTGAACAAAACGCTGGCGCAATTCATGCGCAACTACCCGTCGTATCAGGTGTCGATGACCGAGATTCATCATACCGAAAAAAAGGACGCGCCCAGTGGTACGGCCATTACGCTCGCCGAAGGCGTGCTGGAGCAGCTACCCCACAAACGCCGGTGGGCTGTGACTGAACCGGGCGGCAAATCGGTGGACGCGGCCGACCAAGATGTCATTGAAATTGAGTCGCTGCGCGAAGAAACCGTACCCGGCACGCACACCGTTCGTTACGACTCGGTCGTTGACCGGATCGAAATTTCGCACGTAGCGCACAGCCGGGAAGGGTTCGCACTTGGTGCCGTCATTGCCGCCGAGTGGCTCATTGACCGCGAAGGCGTATTTGGCATGGATGATCTGCTGGGAAGTGATGACCGCTGAGCGATACGTGACGAACGGTTGCGTTACAGCCGCGCATCTTTCGTAACTTCGCGGTTTGCCACCAAAATGACATTTCTTAGTCACTAATTTATAGCCGACGATCCTGTGGAAGTAAGAACAAAAGCTGTAACCAGACCAGCTAAGTCCCAAAAGTCACCTATTCGCGAGTGGTTCGATTCTGTTCTGTTCGCCGTTGTAGCGGCCACGCTTATCCGATGGCTGTTTATGGAAGCGTTCACGATTCCGACGCCCTCCATGGAAAACAGCCTGATGGTCGGTGATTTCCTGTTTGTCAGTAAGCTGCACTACGGCACCCGGACGCCCCGGACACCCCTTCAGGTGCCGCTCACGCACCAGAAAATCTGGGGAACCGACATTCCGTCCTACAGCACGGCCATCCAACTGCCCTCCTACCGGTTGCCCGGTTTCACGCACGTCAAAAATGGCGATGTGGTCGTGTTCAACGTGCCGCCCAGGTACCTCAATGACAACATCGACTACCCCGTTGATTTGAAAACCAATTATATTAAGCGGTGCATCGGTATTCCCGGCGACGTGCTGGAAGTGCGTCAGCGCGAGGTATTCATCAACGGCAAGCCGTTTCCGACTCCGCCCCGTGCAGAGCAGAAATACTTTATTAAAACGGCGGAGGTGCTCGATGCGGCCTTCTTCCGCAAGTATGACATCGTCAATGACTACCGCGACCCCAGCCAGCCAACCGAAAACTGGAAGCCTTTAGAGCAATATAACGACTCGACCAAGTCAGCGACGATGGTTGGTTACAGCATTAACACGACGGAGGACGTTATTGCTAAATTTAAGGACTTCGACTGGGTGAAGGGCATCGAACCCATGATGGACAAGCCCGGTGAAACGGGGGCAAGCATCTACGGCACACCAGCGTTCAAGTGGAACCACGACAATTTTGGGCCGATTACCATCCCGAAAAAAGGCGTGTCGATTTCCATCAATGCCCAGACCCTTACGCTCTACGGGCCAGTGATCGAACTGTACGAGAACAATGCCGCCGTAGTCAGAACGGACACGAGTATCAGCATTGGTGGCAAAGCGATCACGTCCTATACGTTCAAGCAGGATTACTACTTTATGATGGGCGACAACCGCGACAACTCGCTCGATTCGCGGTTTTGGGGTTTCGTACCTGAAGATCACATTGTGGGCAAAGCCGTGTTTGTGTGGATGTCACTTGACCCAAATCCGGCCAACATCTGGAACAAAATTCGGTGGAACCGGCTGTTCAGAACTATTGACTGATTGAACCGAGTTCTGCATAGTGAGCCGGTTAGTTGACTCGTAGACATACGTTCGGCTAACCGGCTTTTTTGGCTCCATAGTCCAAAATAGTAGCTGCCGATTAAGTAGTTAGTTGAATTAGGCACGAGTCATGGCCGGAGACAATACGGTTTTAAGAGGTGAAATCGTTGTACTACAAATGTCTTAAGTCTATGCGATTTATATACTCAGTTGCCGTGTTCAGCGTCTTCGCAGGAGCCGTTCTGTGGCCTGCTCTGAGCCAGGCTACCCACGTGCGGGCGGGCGAGATTACCACCCGGCGCACCTCCGAAACATCACTCACCTACGAGATCACTCTTACTGCTTACTACGATGAAACACCCAAAGGACGGCAGGCAGCCGCCGAAGGAGCGGACGAATACACCATTTGTTTCGGCGATGGCACCACGCAGGTGGTTCGGCGTGACCCCAAACGATTCATCAACGGAGGTACCTCGTCAATAAACACCTACCGGGTCACCCACACCTACCCCGGACCCGGTGCTTATACCATCTCGGTTGCCATTCCGAACCGGAACGAAAACACGAAGAATTTGCCCCCGCCTGACCGGTCTGACGACATCATATTTTACGTGTCGACGACAATCTTCATCAACCAAGGCCTGGGCCTCAACTCCACCCCCCGCCTGCTCAACACACCCCTCGACTCGGGACGCGTCGGCCAGCGCTTCTGCCACAACCCGGCCGCCTTCGACCCCGACGGCGACTCGCTTGCCTACCGACTGAGCGTACCACAAGAGTTGATTGGCACGTCGGGTTGCCGGGGCCGGGCGATCCCCGCCTACCAGGACCCCACCCGCTTCAGCACCGTCAACGAGGCCGGTGCCCCCACCCCTACCTTCGCCATCGACGCCCGCACGGGTGAGCTGTGCTGGGACGCCCCCGGCCAGGAGGGCCAGTATAACTTCGCCTTCATCGTTGAGGAGTGGCGCAATGGAGTGCTCATTGGCGAGGTCACCCGCGACATGCAGATCATCGTCCTCGACCAGCCCAACAAACGGCCCCTCATCGCCCCCCTACCCGAACTGTGCGTGGTGGCCGGTACGCTCATCAACCAGCCCATACAAGCTACCGACCCCGATGGCAACCGCGTGCTGATCTCGGCCTTTGGGGGCGTCTTCAACGTAGGACCCGACGGTCAGCCCCTGCCTCCCGGACAACTGGTGCCCCCGGCCTTCGCCCGCCTGACGGGTGGGGGCAGTGTAACCAGTCCCTTAACGCAGCCCGCCACGGCGAGCTTTGTGTGGCAGACGGGCTGCGAGCAGTTGCGGCTGGCACCCTATGATGTGACCCTGAAGGTGACCGACGTACCGGCGCGGGGCATCACCCCGTTGGTTTCCTTCCAGACCCTGCGCATCCGGCTGATTGGTCCACCGGTGCAGAACCTGAGCGCTCGCCCCACGGCCACCGCCAACGGGCGGGCCATCCAGTTGCGCTGGACGGCCTACACTTGTGCGCCCCGCACTGATCGCGACACGACCAGTCTGCTCATTTATCGCAAAGAAGGCTGTGCGCCCTTCACTCCCGAGGCTTGCGAAACGGGCCTGCGTCCCGGTTTGGGCTACCAGTTGGTGGGGCGGGTGGGAGCGGGCGCTACCAGCTTCATCGACACCTCAGCACTGAGCCGGGGAGTGTCCTACTCCTATCGCATCGTAGCCCAATACCCTGACCGCTCAGGCAACTTGAACGGGGGTGTTAGTGTGACCTCCCAGCAGGCTTGTGTGGAACTACCCCGGCTGGCCCCGGTACTCACTCAGGTAACGGTTGACAGCACCAATGCGCAGCGCGGGCAAATCACCGTGCGCTGGAGCCGCCCCATCGGCCTACAGGCGGGTGATTTGGGTGGCCCCTACCAGTACCGTCTGGAGCGAGCCACCGGTCAGACGGGCACCAACTGGACGCCCTTAGCTACCATCAACACCAGCCTCACGCCCGGCGCAGCAGACACGGTCTACATTGACCGGGGCAGTTCGGCGCAGCCATTGAACACGGAGGCCGAAGCCTACCGCTACCGGCTGGGCTTCTATTACACGGACCCCACGACGGGCCAATTGACGCGGCTCGACATCACCGACCCGGCTTCGAGTGTGCGTCTGACCGCCATGGCCGCTCAACGGCAGGTGCGTTTGAGCTGGGCGGCTACTGTGCCCTGGTCCAACGACAATCAGACCCACACCGTCTTCCGATCCCGCACCGGACCCAACGGCCCTTTCAATGCCATTGCTGATGTGCCCGTGAGGGGACCCGAATCGTACACCTACGTTGACACCGGAGGAGATACGTTTCTGGCTGATGGCAACACGAGCCGGGTGCTGTCGGCCGACTCAGCCTACTGCTACCGGGTGCTGACCAGGGGGACCTACGCCGATCCCACTCTGGCGGGATTGGGGGCGGGGGGCCTTCTGCTTAACTACAGCCAGATCCAGTGTGCTACCCCCACCGATACGGCCCGACCCTGCCCCCCCCAACTGGGCCTGGATAGCCTCAACTGCGCCAGCCTGACCACCGAGAGCCTCTGCAACCAGACCAGCTTCACCAACACCCTGCGCTGGCAACCCACCACTGGACCCGCCTGCGACCCCAACATTGCCGCCTACCGGCTCTACTACAGCCGCTACCAGACCGACTCCCTGACAGCCCTCACCACCGTAGCCGCCCCTACCACCAGCTTCGCCCACTCCAGCCTGAGCACCGTCGCCGGCTGCTACTACGTGACGGCCCTCAGTGGCCGGGGCATCGAGAGCCGACCCTCCAACCGGGTCTGCCAGGAGGCCTG
>NZ_BAAGXG010000012.1:0-168868 GCF_054779955.1 Spirosoma arcticum | reverse complement strand
TGTTTAAAGAGGGTACGGACAAGAATAAACTTAAACTGCTGACCACGAGAACGTTTAGTGCAGGAGTTGTGGAAGTTCATTATCAGGCCGACCGAACGGAACCATCGGCTGACCAAATCCAGTAAATATGGAAAATCCAGTAAGCCATGAATCTGCTTTTAGTCCTGATGATTTGCCAAAATTCTTCGTCCAAAGAGCAAACGAGGGTAACATTGACGGGCTTGCCGATCTGTATGAATCCAATGCGGTACTCGCTTGCGGAGACGGAAAAGTCATTATTGGAACGGAAGCAATCCGTCGTTTTTATGCTGAACTGCTCACAACCCGACCTCAGTTTACGCGAGGGATACAGGCACCTACGTTGCAAAATGGCGAGTTGGCATTGACTTCGTCACGTCTCAAAAATGGCAACGTAACGGCAGAGGTCGCCCGGCGGCAATCTGACGTAACGTGGCTCTGGGCACTAGATCAGCCTGTTATCAACGCGAAGCCGTAATAGGCTGTTTTTTTCACCCGTTGAATTTACAGACCATGTTAATCAAAACAGGACGTTTTTTAACTGTACTATTTGTCGGTCTTAGTATGGGGCCAGCCATGTGTCATTTGCTCGAAATGCCCGCAAAAATGACTTATGAGGGACCATTTTGGCTAAAACTATTACAGACGCTTTACCCGCCAGCTTTTGGCAGCGTAGGCGCAATCTTTGAGGTCGGTGCGGTTGTTACCAGCATCTTACTTGTGTTTCTTGTACGGCATCGTAAATCAGCCATTAGCTGGACAATTTTGGGTGCCATTTGTATGGTTGCAGTACATGCCTCCTTCTGGATATAGATAGCACCAGTGAACGCAAAAATGAGTGTGATGACACCTGAAACCTTACCTATAGACTGGACTTCATTGCGTAATCAGTGGGAATACACCCATGCTGCCCGTGCTTATCTTCACATTGTAGCTCTTGGTGCTTTAGTGATTTCTATTTTGGTTGAAACCCCAAATGCTATTTTAACCGACAGGAGGCTGTAGCTCGTTGGACAATCGTATGCTACTCACACAGGGTTGTACAACCCACATTACCTTGACGTTTGAGAGACAACTAAAGAAGTGTAACTATGGCGAAATCCGTGTCAGCAAAAATGGGCATTAAAGAAGGTGTTCGTGCCGTATTCATCAATGCACCCACAGAGGCAATTGACGCGATCGAACTGCCAACTATTGATCTTGAAATAAACCTCAGTGGCGATTTTGATTACATTCACCTTTTCGCCAATAGTCAGACAGAGCTTCATGAGAAATTTCCAGCATTGAAAGATCATTTAAAGCAAACGGGTATGCTGTGGGTGTCCTGGCCGAAGGCAAGACAGAACGAAACTGATCTCACGCTGACAAAAGTTATTGAGATAGGCTACGTGTACGGACTTGTTGAAAGTAAAAATCTGAGTGTAAACACCACATGGTCAGCATTGAAGTTTACTCACCCCAAGAAAGACAAAATCTATGCGAACAGTTATGGAAAACTCAAACTGTGAATTGCGCGAGGGGGACAGGCATCTCCGTTGCAAAATGGCGAGTTGGCATTGACTTAGTCTTGTCTCGAAAATGGGAACAGAAGTAAGTATGCCTATTTAATCAATTTGGTTCTGGTAATTCAGTATCAAGACCCTAAGTCAACTCAACGTATGAAAGCATTTCAGATCAACGTCCCCCAGCAAACGCTCGATGACTTGCAGGCGCGATTGGCCAACACCCGCTGGCCCGACGAGGTGGCCGGAGCCAATTGGGAACTCGGCACAAATCCAGCCTATCTCAGGGAATTGGTTCAGTACTGGCAGCACGGTTTCGACTGGCGGAAGCAGGAGTCCATGCTAAACCAGTTTGCCCATTTCCGCGCCGACGTGGACGGATTTGGGCTGCACCTTATTCACGAGCGCGGTAAGGGCGACAACCCGATGCCACTCTTGCTGAGTCACGGTTGGCCCGACTCGTTTTATCGGTTCTACAAACTGATTCCCTTGCTAACCGACCCGGCAGCGCACGGCGGACGGGCCGAGGATGCTTTTGATGTGGTCGTGCCGAGTTTGCCGGGCTACGGTTTTTCGGATAAGCTCTCAAAAACAGGGAATTATAACGACTGGACGGCTAATCTGCTGCATAAACTGATGACCCAACTGGGGTATCCGCGCTTTGCCGCGCACGGGGGCGACGTGGGCAGTGGCATCACCGAAGCCCTGGCAATGAACCACGCCGATTCGCTAACAGGTATTCACCTCCTCGACGTACCGTATTGGCACCTGTTCGCCATATCACCCGACGACCTCTCGGAAGTTGAAAAAAAGTACCTCGAAACGGGTCAGCAGTGGCAGATGCAGGAAGGAGCTTATGCCCTGATTCAGGCCACTAAACCGCAAACCCTCGCCTATGGCCTGAACGACTCGCCAACGGGACTGGCAGCCTGGATGCTGGAAAAATTCCAGTCGTGGAGCGATTGCGGGGGTAACGTAGAAAGCCGCTTCACGAAGGACGAACTGCTGACCAATATTATGCTCTATTGGGCTACGGAAACGGTTCACTCTTCATTTATGCCGTATTTCGACGAAGACGAGAAGTCACCGCCAAAACCCGGTAAAATCAATGTACCGACCGGCGTGTCCATTTTTCCCCAAGACATTGTACCGGCCCCCCGCGAATTTGCCGAGCGGTTTTATGATCTTCAACATTGGGTCGAAATGCCGAGCGGAGGCCACTTTGCCGCGCTGGAAGAACCTGAATTACTGGCCGAAGACTTACGGAATTTCTTTCGGCCTTTGCGGGAGAAGCGCTGAAACAAACCACCCCAATGAGCCAATTTCAACACCACGCTGTAGCGATTGATTACCACGTTTCGGGAAGTATACCAGTCGATCCTGAGGCGGTCACACTGCTATTTGTTCATGGGTCATATATTGACCAGACGTATTGGGCAGAGCAGGTCAGCTATTTCAGTCCAAGTTACCAGGTCGTGACGCTGGATCTGCCCGGACAAGGTCAGTCAGGACGAAACCGGACCGACTGGAGCATCGAGGGCTATGGCGATGATGTGGTGGCCCTGATAAAGCAGTTGAGCTTGACCCGCGTGCTCGATGGGTTCGCGACCGACATTGGACTGAGCTTCGACTGGTTGATTGGCAAGTGGAATGTTGTCCCCACTTCGTTTGCGCCGATGCTGAGCGCACCGGCGGGCTATCGACTGACAACGGCCTCGGCGAAGTGGCACGGTGATCGGGGCGGCACAACCACGTTGTTGCCAACTCGGTATACGCCACAGGGCTTTCATATGACGGTAGGCATTGGCGGAGGGGCTTTTCATCACCGATAAATTCAGTGTAAAGCCCGTTGGCTGATCGGACTGCGTTCATCCGGAAACTACCGAACTCCTTACGCTACCGTCCGCCAGGGGGTCAACAACAAAAGTAGTTGGCCTAATTTACCGACTTCGTAGCGGATTCGTTTTGTTTTACGTTACACCAACTGGCTTATTTTACCGGGAACGGGCATGAACGAAGCCGTTGGTGCTCACAGCCGCATAATAAGCACGGGCATCCGGGCATGATTTAAGACATCTTCCGCTACGCTGCCCAAAAGTAGATGAGGTAATCCCTTACGGCCGTGGGTAAACAGCAGGACCAGGTCAGCCTCCACATCATCAGCGTAGCGAATGATGCCCTCGGGAACGGTTTGGGCCGGACGTATGATAAAATCGAATTTGTTTATACCCTTAGCGCGGGCAAACTCATTCACCCAGTCCCGGACCCCCGCCGGGTCGCGGTTGTCGGAGGGGGTTGTCACGAACAGGAACTGGTGCAGGCCTTGTTCGCCCATCTGAAACGGGTAGCGCTGCATCTGCATCAACCGATCGTCGACATCTATAGCACAGACGATATTTTCGGGTTGGAAACGCACAAGGGGATTCTTGACGACCAACACCGGGCAGTGCGCGTAACGGACAATGGCTTCGGCAGTAGAGCCGACCAGCCACTCCTCTAGACCAGACGCCCCCTTCGAGGCCATAACAATCAGATCAGCGGACCGGTCCGTGATGGTATGAACCAGTCCCTGCCCGTTCCTGATCAGCGTCGGGGTGATAGCGACACCGGCGTAAGCCGGATTGTTGGCAAAGCGCTGCAGAATGCTATGGGCATCCTGCTCAATGTCTTCGTAAATCGATAACGTTCGCTCGGTTGTGGTGGTCAGTGCCTCAGCATAAATAGGCTCAGGAAGTGGGTATACGACCGAGTGCATCAAGAGGATTTCAGCCTGATTTTGCCGGGCCAGGCTGACAGCTACCGACAAGGCTATGTCGGTCAGCGGGCTAAGGTCGGTGGGGACCAGGATGGTTTTCATGCGCAGCATTGTTTTAATGACCCGGCAAAGTAATCGGTTCAAACCGACTGGTTGAATGACACTGGCTACCTACGGAACTGATTTCGATCAGGTGAGCAAAATCAGCCATTCGACTGACGCAACTCCGGGCATGTGAGCCGGACCACCTTTACTTTTGGCCCAACACCTAACCCTGCTATTAGCTATGCTACATGACTTATCGCCCGAAGTGACGGATTATCTACTGAGCAGTCAGCTTTATGGTCGCCTTTGCTGTGCCGCCGATGGGCAGGTACTGGTGCTGCCTGTCACCTATCTCTACGACGGGCAGGCCATTTACGGCCAAATCCGTGAGGGTACCAAAACCCGGTTGATGCGGAAGAATCCGACTGTTTGCTTTGAGGTCGATGAACTACGCAGCCCTTCCTGCTGGCAAAGCGTAGTGGTGCAGGGTGTGTATGAAGAGTTGCAGGGCGACGAGCGACTGAACGCCGAGCAGCAGCTTGGACCGGGTCGGGTGGCCCCCCTGAAACTAGTTGCGGCCGACGATACCGACGTTACGGCCCCAGAGCCTATGGTGGTATACCGAATTCGGATAGTCAGCAAAACGGGCCGCAGTGAGACAGTAGAATTGCCAGACATACATCCCGCTTATCAATCCTGAAAACGCCCGACTACTTTGCTGCCATTGCCTACGTGGTAACCTAAGGATTCTCTTTAGTGCAGGTCATTGGCAGTTACCGCTGGCCGACCGTCACCCAATTTGTGTTTTCCCTCGTTCTCGCCGTAGCGGCCATTGTCAACACCCGAGCACTGCTTGATACGCCCTGGTCCTACCAAACCTACGCGGACTACGCCATTCTTCTTTACAGCCGGTTTATTCTCGGCCCTTTCGACACGATCATTCAGCCACTTGTGCTGAGTATTGTCGTCGAGCAGGTCTTCATAGCGGTATCGATGTTCGCGAAAGAATTCTGGTTTGGGGAGGGTTGCTTCTTCGGCTTTATTTTCTGCGTGGTTATTGCCCCACCCGGGCTGGGTGCTGCTTTCCCGGCGACGTTGCTCATGGGTGGGGCTTTCTACCAGCTCTACAAACACGAGAACCGCATGATTGTGGGCGAAGTACTCGGCCAAAGCCACCATCCTCTGGCTTTAGATTGAATCAATAGAATTTACCAGCCACCCGGGATACGCTTCAGTCTCCGACCTGAATTCTATCAGCGTTCCGCCTGACGGGCGTCATGCGTCGTCTCACCCATATGGACCACTTTTGTAGTGTCATTGCACTCCCATCCTCTTATAACCATGACCTTTGAACCAACCGCCCATCTGTTAATCTTCGTATTGCCCATGTCTTTCAGAAAAGGGGAAGTGACCTTTACTGCTGCGTCAACGGGCGAGGACGTGCGGATACCCATCACCGCCAACAAACGACCCCGGCGGGTCATATCGACCGCCCAACTGAGCCGGGGGATATGGCGGGCACTGCTGCACTGGTCCGACGGGCAGCAGCAGTACCAGCAAGAGCAAGAAATTAGTGTTGTTTAAAACCTGAAACCATGAATACGCAACCGTTTTCTACCCGGCAACGACCTGACCACGATACTGGACTACCTAACCAAACACAAAGCCGACCTGATTATGCTGTTGCATAAGCCGCCTAGTCGGCTCCGCACGTTTCTGCTCTAATTAAAACGCGGGAAGCGGCCCGTTTGGCTACCCTACCCGTGCTGGCCGCTGTCTGATCCTCTCATTACCCTTTTAACTGCCCCCGATTCTGTATGAAAAAGATTCTCCTGCTGACCGACTTTTCGGAGGCTTCCCATAACGCACTCCAGTTTGCCCGCTCTTTCTTCAGCGATTCGGTTGTCGACTTTCACCTGTTTTGTGCCGAGTCATTGGAAGCTTATGACCCGGATAGCCCAGCTACCGTCGCCCCAACGACCCGCATGAGTTATGCCGATCAGCTTCACGATGCCGTAACCGGGTTGCGCCGGGAGGCAACCAACGACTGGCATACCTTCCGCTCGTCGGCCTGGCCAGGAAAAGCGCTCGATGTAGTCGGGCAGGCGGTCAACGCGGAGGTGTACGATTTTGTGATCATCGGTCCTCAACCGGACGAAACCGACGAGTTATTTGGCAACAGCGCCATCGACTTGGTTCGTCAGCTCAGGGCCAACGTGTTGGTGGTGCCGGGGTATGCCCGCCCCCGGCCGGTTCATCAGGTCGTGCTGGCGGCTGATTTCGCCCGGTTGAAGAACAGCAAATTACTTGGTCCCCTCAAAGAGTTAGTGACGCTCAAAGGGGCAACTCTCACCCTGCTGAGCATCAACACGCCCAGCAAGGACGTCATTCACCGGGAGCGGGAAGCCCACATCCTGCAATTTCTAAGACCTATTACACCGAACCTGGTTCAAATGCAGTTTCCCAACGCCAAACGGGGCATTGATGCCTACTTAGCCGCGCATCCGGTCGATCTCCTGGTGACGATCCCCAAGTACAACGACCGGACCGAAACGTTAACCAGTAGCCGGGTTACCCGCTTGCGGGCCTTCACCCCGGCCGTACCGCTGCTGACGCTCTACGATGATGGCAGCAGCGATTTGCCCCAACTAATCGAAGACCTGTCGAACGCCGATTGTGCCCTTTGATCGTACCGGCATTCCGGGTCCGGTGCCCCGGCCAATTAACCCCTGCAATCATGTATAAAATTCTGGTACTCTCTTGTCCGAAAATGATTCGGACGTTTAAATGAACGGTTGGTGAGTGGGTAGGCGTGGAGCGAAGAGCCGAGTTGATCGGTAGCACTCAACGGCACTCCAGTATAGGAGTACGGTGGCTGGGTAAACCCTGTGCCTTTTTTTAGTGGAAGACGGCTACTGGATGCCGGCATAGAACAAACGGGTCAGCGCTTATTCGCCAAGGGGCCGCTCAACCTGATCGTTCCGCCTGTAAAGTGGTATACCGACATGGGCAGAGTTGTTACCCTTGCTGAAAACATCATCAGATCCAAGATTTACTATCTGCCAGAAGTAGAACAAACTGACTGTTATTGTATACTTTTAGCAACTATTGTATACTTTTAGCAACAAGTAAGCCAATCAATACCTGTTTGGGTGAAATGTGCACATCGGTCTGAAGGCCTTGGGCTAAACTTGCATGGGCATTAAACAACCCCGAGAAGCTTCCTGACCTGGTGGTTAATGCCTCAACTCGACAACCACCCATGCGGCAGGTCTTCTTTTTTACGTTACCATTTAATTCATTTCCTTATGACGCTTTCTTTACCTTCTTTCAACCGGTTTGGACTGCGGACTCTCAGCCTGCTGTTGCTGCTGCTCTGCGCCAGCCTAGCGACCCAATATTCACTCTTTTCTTAACCCCAAGACGCTATGAAACTAACCGCTTTACTCTTTTTTCTTGGCAGCTGGCTGGGAATGGCTGCTGCCTACGCCCAAACGACGCTTCAGCAGGAGAGCTTCGAAACCAGCGGCGAGGGCAGTCGCTACACCTCTACCACCTTTGACCTGCGCGATGTGCCACAGTCGTCGCGGGCGCAGTACTTTCTGCGCGAAGACAACCCGGTTCAGAGTACCGCCGGCAATCAGACCTTTGGCACCACCGCAGCGCCGTGCAACCCGACCGGGGCGAACGGTACCTTCTTCTGGGCCAGCGAAGGAGCCCGCGGCCAAACCGTGGCAACCCCCGACCGGCCGTCGCAAACCGTGACGCTGAACCCGGTGACCGTGACGGGCTACACCGCCCTGCAAGTGAAGGTGCTGATGGCCGACACGCGCGGCCCCGGCTCGCCGCTGGCAGTTCCGAACTGGGAATCCACCGATTTTATCCGCGTAAAAGCCCGCTTCAACGGCAGCGGGGCTTTTGTCACCATTGGCCAGTTTGTGGGCGACAACGTGACCACGGGGCAGGCAATGGGCAACCTGCGGCAGGACCTCAACCTCAACGGCGCTTCGTCCGACAACACGTCGGCACCCATTGTGGGGTTTGCGATGCAGGACTTCACCTTCAACGTGACCGGTAGCGGCACGACGCTGGAGGTGATGGTGGAAGTGGACCAGATTGGCGGCACCGAGGAATTTGCGTTCGACAACATCCGCGTAGTCGGCACGGCGAGCGCGACGGCACCCCCCGTGCTGGCCGCCATCGAGCCCACCAACCTGACCTATACCGAGGGCCAGGCGTCCCCTATCATTATCAGTAGCGCGCTGACGGTTTCGGACACCGACAGCCCCAACCTGAGCGGGGCCACGGTGAGCATCTCGACCGGTTTCGTGTCGGGGCAGGACCAGTTGCTGTTCACCAATCAGAACGGCATCACCGGCTCTGGCTCCGGCACGGGTGCCATCACCCTTTCGGGCTTAGCTTCAAAGGCGGCTTACCAGGCGGCCCTGCGCTCGGTGCAGTACCAGAACATAGAACTGGTGAATGCTACCGGAGGCACCCGCCTGGTCACGTTCCTCGTTTCGGACGGCACCAACACGTCCAATACCCAGTCGCGCAGCATCGATTTCATCGCCCTGCTCAATGCGCCAGCTGCGCTGCCGTACACCGAGGATTTTGAAACCAACGGCGAAGGCACGCGCTACGCCTCCAACTCCTTTGCCCTTGCCGCCCCCTGCTTCGCCTTCGCACGGGTCACAACGAATCAGTATGCCTGCTCGCCGACTACCTTCGGCAACGTCAGCGGCACGGGGTACTGGTACGGAGAGGGTACGTCCAGTCTCTCCAACCCCAGCGCGGTTGACATTGGCACGCTGGTGCTGGCCCCGGTGAATACCAACAACTACGGCAACCTGCATTTTAACGTGCGGCTAGGCGTAGGTACCGGCGACGCTCCGCCCGTCGTCTTGCAGTGGGAAATCGACGACTACGTAAAATTCTTTTACCGCGTCAACGGGGGCAGCTGGGTGCAGTTTGGGGCTTTCTTCGGGGACGGGCCTGCTAATAATAACTCTGGAAACATACGGCGGGATGCCGACCTGAACGGCGTGGCCGACCCGACCGGCACCCTCCTGACCACGACCCTGCAAAACATTGACTTCACCCTGCCCGCCAGCGTGACCGGGGCCGCAGTGGACTTCATGATAGAAGTGAACAACGACGGGCAGGAGGAGCTGGTCTTTGACCGGATTGTGGTGACGGGGACGGCCTTTCCGACGGTCACTACCGCCGCTGCCAGCAACATCACGACCACCAGCGCGGTGCTGGGCGGCAACGTGACGGCTGACGGCGGGGGCACCCTCACGGAACGCGGCGTGGTATACGTGGTGGGCGCAGGCATCCCCACCACCGGCGATACCAAAGCGCTGGTGGCTACCAGCGGCATCGTGGTCGGCACCGCCTTTTCAGGTACGGTGTCGGGCCTCACACCCGCTACCACCTACTCCGTGCGGGCCTACGCCATCAATAGCGCTGGCACGAGCTATGGCAGTGTGGTGAGCTTCACTACACCCGCGGCGCTGAATGTCTCGGGCGTGATAACAAATGTGGCCTGCTTCGGGGGCAGCAACGGGGCCATCAACCTGACGCCCAGCGGCGGCACGGCCCCTTACAGCTTCAGCTGGGGCGGCGGCGTCACCACCGAGGACCGCACCGGCCTAACCGCCAGCACTTACTCGGTGACCATCACCGACGCCACCAGTACCAGCATCACCCGCAGCTTCACCGTGACGCAGCCATCGGGGGTGGCGGTTACGCCCGCTTCGCAGACGAACATCGCCTGTTTTGGCGGCGCTACCGGGGCGGCGAGCATCAACTTACCCACCGGCGGAGTAGGCGGCTACACCTACGACTGGACGCCGGGCACGCCTACAGGCGACGGCACCCGCAGCGTGAGCGGCTTGAGCGCGGGTACCTACACCGTGACCGTGACCGACGCCAACGGCTGCACGGCTTCGCGCAGTGCCACCATCAGCCAGCCGGCCTCGGCCCTCAACGGCACCACGGTGGTAACGAACGTGAGCTGCTTCAGCGGCAGCAACGGGGCCATTAACCTGACGCCCAGCGGCGGCACGAGTCCCTACACCTTCAGCTGGGGCAGCGGCATCACCACCGAAGACCGCACCGGCCTGGCCGCGGGCACCTACACCGTCACCATCACTGACGCGAACGGCTGCACGGCCTCGCGCACCTACACCGTGACGCAGCCCTCGGCCCTGACCGCGTCAACTTCGCAGACCAACGTCACCACCAACGGCGGGAACGACGGCTCGGCGACCATCAGCGTGAGCGGCGGCACCTCCGGCTACACCTACTCCTGGAGCCCGAACGTGAGCACCATGGCCACGGCCTCCAACCTGAACGCGGGCACCTACACCGTGACCGTGACCGACGCCAACGGCTGCACGCTCGCGCGCACCTTCACCATCACCCAGCCGGCGGCGACGGTGGCGACAGCCGCGCCGGTGGTGACCGCGCCAACCAACAACAGCCGGACCCTTGACCCGAACATCACCTTCACCGGCACGGCCCCGGCCAACAGCCAGGTGTTGCTGTACGTCGCGCAGGGGGGCACCGCCGTCAGCGGGTCACCCTTTAGCGTCACGGCCCAGGCCGACGGTTCGTTCAGCTTCGGGCCGGCGGCCTTGCCGGACGGCGTGTTTACGGTGTACGCCACGGCCCAGGCCGCGGGCTCGTCGGTGAGCGCCAACTCAAACACCAACACCTTCACGGTTGACACGACGCGCCCGACGGTGGTTCTCACCTCGTCGAGCGGGGCCAGCGGCAGCACCAACGTGGCGGCGCCCTTCGCGTTCACGGCCACCTTCTCGGAAGGCGTGTCGGGCTTCGTAGCGGGGGACCTCTCGGTGACCAACGGCACGGTGAGCGGCTTTATCGGCGCTTCCGGCAGCTCGGTCTACACCTTCAACGTGACACCGAACACGCCCGGCACGGTGACCTCGGTGTTTGTGTTCAACAACTCGAACCAGGATCTGGCCGGTAACTTCAACACGGCCTCGAATACCTATTTGCTGACCTCGGCGCCCGTTATCGCGGTGTCCCCGACTACCGTACCATCCGGCACGGCGGCGGCGGCCTACAGCCAAACCCTCACGGCTTCGGGCGGTACGGCTCCCTACACGTTTGCCGTGACGAGCGGGGCGCTGCCGGCCGGCCTCACGCTGACGTCGGGCGGCGTGCTGGCGGGCACGCCCACGGCCAGCGGCACGTTCAACTTCACGGTGACGGCTACCGACGCTTCGACCGGTGCGGGGCCCTACAGCGGGTCGCGTGCTTACTCGCTGACCATTGGCAGCCAGCCCAGCACGGCGGGCCCCGTTATCACGACCCCGGCCAACAATAGCTTCACCAACACGGACGTAACCATCAGCGGCACGGCGCCGGCCAACAGTGCGCTAGTGCTTTACTTGAGCCAGAACGGCAGCGCGCTCCCGCCTCAGTCGTTTACGGCTACGGCTGACGGCACATTCAGCGCTGGTTCGCTGCCCCTACCGGAGGGCACCTACCAGGTTTACGCCACGGCCCAGAGCTCCGGTGCGAGCGTGAGTGCAAACAGTGCCACCATCACCTTCACGGTGGACCAGACGCGCCCCTCAGTGGCCATCAGCTCGACGGCGGGTGCTACCGGTGGCTCGACGGCTACCAGCCCGATTCCTTTCATGGTCACCTTTTCGGAAGCCGTGACGGGCTTTGTGGCGGGTGATCTCACCGTTAGCAATGGCACGGTGTCTGGCCTTTCGGGTAGCGGCACCACCTACACCTTTACCGTGACCCCCATGGCTAACGGGGCGGTCACCGTGGACGTGCCTACCAACGTGGCCCAGGACGCGGCCGGTAACGCCAACACGGCCGCCCCCCAGTTCGCCATCACTTACACGCCGACGTCCACTATCATGGGATTTGGGGCCAGCCCTTCGTCGGTGTGTGTGGGTAGTCCGGTAACGTTCACCGCCACGGTGGCCAACCTCAGTGGCAGCTATAGCTTCACGGTGGGCAACGGTAGTAATGCCGTTGTGGGCACCAGCAGCAATGCGGCTTTCAGTCAAATGCTGTCGGCAGTTGGGTCGGGCCCTCAGAATTTTACCCTAACCGTGAATGCCAGTGACGGGCAGCTAACCACCGCGGTAACGAGTGTGACGGTAAATGCCTTGCCGGTGGCGGGCTTGTCTAACAACGGTCCGCTCTCCTGTACTACCACCAGCGTGACGCTAACCGCTTCGGGCGGGGGCACCTATCGTTTCAGTTCGGGGGGCACCCAGTTCGAAGACAGTAATACGGCCAGTGTGAGCACGGCGGGGTTATATTCGGTGACGGTCACTTCGGCTACTGGTTGCACGGCCACGGCCAGCACCACCGTAACGGGGGACCAGAGTGCGCCAATGGTCAGTCTGACCAACAATGGTCCACTAAGCTGCACCATGAGTACGGTGACACTAATCGCTAACGGAGGAAGTATCTATCAGTTCAGCCTTGGAGCTACTCAGGTGAACGGGGGCAATACGGCTACAGTCAACACGGAGGGGACTTACTCCGTGACTGTCACCAACGGCAACGGCTGTTCGGCCACGGCCTCCACAACAGTGGTAGGCGACCAAAGTGTACCCACGGCCAGCCTAACCAACAACGGGCCTATCTCGTGTTCGACTACAACGGTCACGCTGACCGCCAGTGGGGGAAGCACGTACCGGTTCAGTGCCGGGGCCACTCAGATTGGCAGTGGCAACACGGCTACAGTGAGCAGCGCGGGTATCTACTCGGTAACGGTCGTAGCAACTAATGGCTGTTCGGCTATGGCTTCCACGACGGTAGAGGGCGATGTGAATGTGCCCACGGCCAGCTTGACCAACAATGGACCCATCTCCTGCTCGATGCCCAGCGCAACCTTGACCGCTTCAGGGGGCAGCACGTATCAATTTAGCAGCGGGGCCAGCCAAATCGGTAATGGTTCCACGGCTACGGTGAGTACGGCGGGGGTGTATTCGGTAACGGTCACTTCAACCAACGGCTGTTCAGCGGTGGCCCAGACCACGGTGAGTCAAGATAACACCGCCCCCCTGGCCACCCTATCGGCCACGCCATCGACCACCCTGAGTTGCGCCCAGACCAGTGTCACGCTCACCGCCGGTGGGGGCCAGCGTTATGCCTTTTCGGGTCCGGGACTGGTTTCCCAGGACCCCACCTCGGGCACGGCCGTGGCCAACGCAGCCGGTGTTTACTCGGTGACGGTCACCTCAGCGGGCGGCTGCACAGCCACCCAGACCACCAGCCTGGAGACCAACAACACCCTGGCGGCCCCGGACTTTTTCACCCAATACGGCCAGCCGTACCAAGGTGGTGTGCAGCGCGTGACGGTGGGCCAGAACACAGGTACGGTCACCTTCCAGTTTAGTAACTGCATCGGGGGGACCGTCAACTGGAGCGGTCAGGACGGCAGTAGCGGCACGGGCAACATCGTGGCGATGACCAGCCAGCCGGGCACCTTGACCTACACGGGCACCTGCACACTCAACAGTTGCGTGAGCCCGGCGAGTAGCGTGAGCGTGACGACAACGGCGGCCAACACCCCTCCCGTGGCGACGGCTAACGCCAACCAGACGGCTACGGTGGGAACGGCTTTCTCCTACACAGTCAACGCCTTCACTGACAGTGAGACACCCAACGGTCTCACCTACTCGGCCAGCATTGTGCCCGCCAACGGCTTGGTCTTCGATCCGGCCACGCGCATCATCTCGGGTACGCCGTCGACCTCGGGCGTATCGAGTGTGACAGTGATGGCGACTGACCCGGGCAGTCTGTCGGCCAGTACGACCTTTACCATCACGGTGAGTCCGGCTCCGGTGGTAGTGACTCCGCTGGCACTCACCCTGACCGCTAACCCGATAATGATCTTGACAACAGGCAGCACGAGTCTGTCGGCTACAGTCTCGGGGGGTACCACACCTTACAGCTACGTCTTCAGCGGGCCGGGTACGATCACCCCCAGCGGCAACACGGCCAGTGTCTCGGGCCTGAGTGCAGGGGTGCAAACCTTTACCGTCTTGGTCACTGATGCTACTTCGCCCACCAGCCAGACGAGTACGGGTACGGTGAGTGTGACGGTGAGTGAACCCGCTCCTACCAATACCCCACCGACGACAACCGGCATCGCTAACCAGACGGCTACCGTCAATCAGGCCTTTAGCTTGAACGTGGCCTCCTCATTCAGCGACGCCGAAACGCCCAACACCCTGAGCTACTCGGCCACGGGTCTGCCCGCTGGCCTGAGCTTATCGGGCAGCACCATCAGCGGTACGCCCAGTATGTCGGGCGTGTCGAGTGTAACGGTGACGGCGACGGATCCGGGCAGTTTGTCGGTGAGCACCAGCTTTACCTTCACGGTAAGTCCAGCCTCAATGACCAGCACAGCCCCCTTCGCCATCACAGGCGTAACGACGCTGGATTGCACCCCGGTGGCTAACCGCATCAATGTCAACTTCAACCCCCGCTACGCAGGACTGAACGGGCAACCGATTAGCTTCCAGGTGGTCAATGAGTTGTCGCCCACCACGGCCCCGGGCCCCTACTCGCTGAGTCTGTATGCGGACAATCCGGTCATCCTCCTCAAAGCCACGCAAAGCGGCACGACGGGGGAGGCCACTTTCTCCTACAACTGGCTGGCGGCCTGCAACAGTCTGAGCATGGTAACGCCCAACAACACGCCCCCCACCACGACGGGCATTGCTAACCAGAGCGGGACGGTTAACCAGGGCTTCAGTCTGAACGTGGCTTCCTCGTTCAGCGACGCTGAGACGCCCAACAACCTGAGCTACTCGGCCACGGGTCTGCCAGCGGGTTTGAGTCTGTCGGGCAGCACGATCAGCGGTACGCCCAGCGCATCCGGCGTCAGCACGGTAACGGTGAGGGCCACTGATCCGGGCAGTTTGTCGGTGGCCACCAGCTTCACCTTTACGGTGAGTCCGGCGGCTTCGATGACCAGCACGGCCCCCTTCGCCATCACAGGCGTAACGACGCTGGACTGCACCCCGGTGGCCAACCGCATCAATGTCAACTTCAACCCCCGCTACGCAGGTCTGAACGGGCAGAATATCAGCTTCCAGGTGGTCAACGAGTTGTCGCCCACCACGGCCCCGGGCCCCTACTCGCTGAGTCTGTATGCGGACAACCCGGTCATCCTCCTCAAGGCCACGCAAAGCGGCACGGCGGGTGAGGCCAGTTTCTCCTACAACTGGCTGGCGGCCTGCAACAGTCTGAGCATGGTAACGCCCAACAACACGCCCCCCACCACGACGGGCATTGCTAACCAGAGCGGGACGGTTAACCAGGGCTTCAGTCTGAACGTGGCTTCCTCATTCAGCGATGCCGAAACGCCCAACAACCTGAGCTACTCGGCCACGGGTCTGCCAGCGGGTTTGAGTCTGTCGGGCAGCACGATCAGCGGTACGCCCAGCGCATCCGGCGTCAGCACGGTAACGGTGAGGGCCACTGATCCGGGCAGTTTGTCGGTGGCTACCAGCTTCAGCTTCACGGTGAGTCCGGCGGCTTCGATGACCAGCACGGCCCCCTTCGCCATCACAGGCGTAACGACGCTGAGTTGCCAACCGGTTGGTAATCAAATCAACCTGACCTTCAATCCGCAGTACGCAGGGGCGAATGGTCAGCCAATTAGTTTCTCAGTGGTCAACGAGTTGTCACCCACGACGGCCCCGGGGCCGTACACGTTACGCTTGTACACCGACAACCCGACCATCACCTTGAAGGCGACCCAACAGGGCACGGCGGGCGAGGTTAGCTTTGCCTACAACTGGCTGGCAGCCTGCACCAATGGCAGCGGGGCGCGGCTTGGGGCTGAGCCAGTGTCTGAGCTACAAGTGCGGGTGCTGGGTAACCCGGTGGTGGGCGAGATGGTGGACGTAGAAGTGCGGGGCGGAGCTGGCCAATCCTTGCGGGTGCAAGTAGTGAGCGAACAAGGCTACCGCATCGATGAGCAGGGCGTTGAGCAGGCGGGCAGTGTGGAGCGGTTTACGCTACGGGTGGGCCCATCGGCGGGTGTCTATTTACTGCGGGTCAGTAGCTCTTTGCAAAGTCAAACGCTAAAGCTGCTCAAGAAGTAGATAAAATTCAGTTCGTCAAGCAAGCCCGGCCATGTAGGTCGGGCTTGCTTGTTTATGCTAAGCGGGTGAATGCATGGGTCAATTAAGTTGAATTTAAAAGCCACGTTCAGGTTCGGCTGGCGCGGCTTTTGTTCGGATTGAATGTTTCAGTACAGTCGGTTGGAAAGGGAATAAAAAATCTTCATCCCCCTTTCATATTCGGGACAGCCCCGATTGCAATCGGAGGTCTAAATGAACGATTTTCAGCGGCAGTTGATAGTAGCACAACCCATTCATTGTCAACAGATTAATTAGTCCAGTAAATAGTACCATCTACCCTTTTAATGGGCGATTACAGCCGTTCGAGGTAGGAGGGAAGCGTTTACGAGAATAAACGTTGATGTCACATATGAAAAACGCTACGCAGCATCTACCAGAAGCTTTGTAAGGGCATTTTAATCTACTTCTTGCTTATATAAAGCTGAGCAGTACTGTACGGCGAAAAACACTTGAGTGCGATTCGTTAGTGAGAAAGGCTTTCGGGCCGGGATTCACTGCAAAACAGGTGTAAGCCCCTGTTTGACAACTTGTTTTTCGTGAGGGTGTAAGTCCCTCTCCCCCGATGCAGGGGTAACAGCATCGCCCCTACGGTAGCGACTGGCCATCAATCCGTAAAGCGGGGCGAAAAGTCGGTACAGGTCAATCTACAGACCCCACCCCGGCGAGCATGAGCGTATGGATAACGTAAGTGAAGATGTGACTGAACTGTCGTGATTATTCGACCAGCTAAAGTAGGTTATAAGGCTGGACCAAAGAGGTACAGGATAGGGCCAACCAGTTGTAAGGTTGGAATAACCCAGGGGCGAGCGTTTTCAAGTTACGACTCGATGCATTCCCTCATAAACCCGGCAGCAAGCATCATCCTAACCGCCCGACCAACGAAGAACAGGAACGAAGTAAACCTGTTATGGCTCTGGACAACCTCACCCGCTGTCCAGGAGGTGCCAGCCGGATGCCCTGACAGGAGAAGATTGTCTAAGAAGCCAATGCCCGCCAGAAAGTGGCGGGATATGCCCACGTAGACACGTTAGTTTGGATTGAAGAGCGACAAGTAGCAGTCAAGATGTCTAAAACCAGTAGTGAACATACCGATTCGTGTATCGACCCTACAAAGGTGGAATGGAAGCATACGCCCTGGCCTAAGCTGGAAGGGTATGTCTTCAAGCTGCAAAAGCGAATCTTCAAAGCCGCTCAAAGGGGTGATGACAAAACAGTACGTAATCTCCAGAAAACGCTTTTGCGCTCGCGCTCGGCCAAAACGCTGGCCGTCCGACAGGTCACCCAAGACAATCGGGGCAAGAACACGGCCGGGGTAGATGGCGTCAAATCACTGAAGCCCCCGCAACGACTGGACCTGGTCGATACCTTGCGCTTGACGGGACAGACTATGCCAACTCGCCGGGTATGGATACCCAAAGCGGGGACAACCGAGAAACGTCCATTAGGAATTCCAACCTTAACCGACCGTGCCTTGCAAGCCTTGGTCAAACAGGCGCTGGAACCCGAATGGGAAGCTCGGTTCGAGCTTAACAGTTACGGCTTCCGGCCTGGTCGCTCGGCCCATGATGCCATCCATGCCATTTGGGTGGCTATCAACAAGAAGGCTAAATACGTCTTGGATGCCGACATTGCTAAGTGCTTTGATCGGATCAACCACGACGCGCTGCTGACCAAGATGAACACGTTTCCCGTACTAAGACGACAGGTCAGAAGCTGGCTTAAAGCCGGGTTGATGGAAGGGGGGTACCTGTTTCCGACGACAGAAGGGACGCCACAGGGCGGGGTTATCTCCCCACTGCTGGCTAACATCGCTCTTCATGGCATGGAAACCGCCCTCCATCAGGTTTTTGCTCACGGAACCCTGAAGGTTGGCGACAAACGTAAATGGGTATCAAAGGTGCAACTAATTCGGTACGCCGACGACTTTGTGATTATCCACGAAGATCAAGCAATCGTTGAAGCAGCTAAAATACTCATTACGAACTGGTTGACCCCAATGGGTCTTGAACTTAAAGCCAGTAAGACCCGTCTGGCGCACACCCTCAAGGAAGTAGATGGCACTATCGGATTCGACTTTTTAGGCTTCACAATCCGACAGTTCTGGGCCGGAAAACACCGGACCGGTGTCTGGAAGAAGGGGTTTCCGTTGGGCTTCAAAACGTTTATCACGCCCAGCAAAATGGGAGTCAAACGTCATTACGCTCAGTTGGCTAAGCTTGTGGATGCCCACAAAGGCAAAACACAGGCGGAGTTGATCGAAGCCCTGAACCCGATGATCCGAGGGTGGACCAATTACTACTCACGGGTGGTGAGTAAACGTACATTTACCCGGCTTGGCCACTTACTTTATCAAAAGTTGCGAGCCTGGGCACGTCGTCGGCATCCTAATAAAGCCAACGGCTGGACGACTCACCGGTATTGGTTCATTCGTAAGGGCAAAGGCTGGTGGTTTATGAGCCGTCAGGACAAACGAATACTTCGGATGACCCGTCACGCCGATACGCCCATTGTGCGGCATGTCAAGGTACAGGACAACCGAAGTCCGTTTGATGGCGACTGGGCCTACTGGGGCACTCGTTTGGGTCGGTACTCTGATCTGGGATTGAGTAAAGCAACGCTGCTTAAACGACAGCAAGGGCGATGTACGCACTGTAAGTTATTGTTCCGGTACGGGGATAAGATTGAGACTGACCATATCACCCCACTCGTCAAAGGAGGTGGTAATGGTTACGCCAATCTTCAATTACTACACCGGCATTGTCATCACATCAAGACTGCATCCGACCAACGGGGTGTAGTTGAGCAGGCACAGGCATAACCGCCAAACGACGAGGAGCCGTGTGAGGGGAAACTCTCATGCACGGTTCTGAAGACCAGCCGCCGGGGTGACCCGGCGGCTGAGTTTAATTTTAACAGGCCACTCCTTGATTTTAAACCAACAAAATCTCTTCATATAACGGTAGAATACGAAAGAACGAGTAAAATTACTTAGCTTTAGAAATTCCATTGCCTACTGTAACTCCTTTATGTTTTACTCCTCCTTACGTGTATTCCCTCTTATCCCGTTAATGGATGGTATCATCCAGTTCAACCATTCCCAACGCAATCAAAAAACAAAATTACCTCAATACCCCGTCTGCGATCAGCTTGAGCCTCTGTCAATCAACGATGAGCTGTCTACTAACTCAGGGAACTAGTGAAATATCTAGCTTGGCCGGGTGCGTTGATGTTGCATCGGCGTATCCCCGCTCACTTGTGGCGAGCCGTATCGGCCCGCCTGTTACTTAGCCTGTTACTGGTTCAGGTGCTAACGACCACCTACTCCCAGAATCCACTGCTCGCTGTTTTTCTGCCTGACATACCAGCTGATGGGTTGCTGCTGAACGAGGGGTGGCGATTCCGATCGGGCGACAACCCGATCGGAGCCAGCCCCCAATTAGACGACCGTCAGTGGTCCAACCTCGACCCAACCAAAGACATTCGCGATCTACCGCAACTACAGCGGTCCGGTGTCGGCTGGCTCCGTCTGCACATGACAACGGGTCCAGGTCTGCCGTCTACGATGGTTCATGTGTTTCAGTCGGTCGCGTCGGAGATCTATCTCGATGGGCGATTGCTGTATCGCTTCGGCACGGTCAGCACCATTCCAGAGCGTGTGCAGGCCTACAATCCCAATGCGGCCTTCTATTTACCCCTTCAATCCTCGTCCGAACACCTATTGGCCGTACGCTTTGCCTGTCAACCGGGCCTGGACTACAACACAAAACACCTTCGCTGGGATGCGGCCACCGTTCAGTTCTGGCTGTCCCCGGCAACGGTGCTACCGGCTGTCAGACCGCTGTCCATACAGGCCGTTTACTTGGATACGTTCCGAATTGGCATCGCATTCATCCTCTTCATCCTGCATCTGAGTTTATTTTTCGCATACCGGGTGCAACAGGCCAATCTCTACGCTGCGGGTATGTATCTGCTGTTGAGCGTTACATTTTGGGCAAGGGCCGCCAACAATTTTGCTCATTCGATGAACCTGCGGATGCTTCTCCATTACGGTTCGCTCCTTGACACTTGGGTGCCCGGCATGGCAATTCTTATATTTTATAGCCTGTTCAAATTTCGTATAGGGTGGCTGTTCTGGCTGGCCATTGGCAGCATTGGTCTTCGATTTGTTCCACTACCAACTGATTACCAGTGGCTAAACACTTTTTTTAGCTATTACCTACAATTTGAGATCATCAGGCTTTCTGTCGTGGCTACCCGGCGCGGGCTGCTGGGTGCTCGCATCGTTAGGTTTGGGGCGTTCTGCAACCTGGGTTTGTGGATTACGTTTTCGGTCCTGTCGGTCTTAAGGGTTCCGGTTGGTGGCAACGAATGGCTTTACCATACGCTGTTTGTGGTTTCTTTTCTGTGTTTCCCGCTTACCCTCTCGCTTCGGCTGGCCCTGGAACACGGCTGGGTTAATCGGCAACTGATGGACCGGCTACAGGACGTAGAACATCTGTCGGCCCGGAATCTGGCGCAGCAACGGGAACGGGAGCAACTCCTGGCCCGGCAAAACGAGCAGTTGGAGCAGCAGGTAGTCGAGCGCACCCAGAAACTCAACCAGCAGGCTGACCAACTCCGGGAACTCGACCAGATCAAATCGCGCTTCGTAACCAACCTTACCCACGAATTTCGGACCCCACTCTCACTGATTGTATCGCCGGTGGAAAAGCTGCTTCAGGAAAGCCGATTCGACCGGCCTATGCTGACGATGGTCCACCGCAACGCGAATCAGCTCCTACGGCTCATCAATCAATTGCTGGATTTGTCTAAACTGGAAGGCGATTACATGACCCTCTCCTCCATGCAGGGCAATGTGACTGATTTCATCTGCCATGTTGTGGAATTATTTCAACGATCAGCTGAGCAGAAAGGCGTGATTCTAACGTGTGCACTGGAAAATCTGCCCCCGCAGGAGTTTGTATTCGACCCCGATAAGTGGGAGAAAATTCTGACTAATCTGCTATCGAACTCCCTCAAGTTTACCCCCACCGGTGGTCACGTGACGATTACGGGCACACCCATTTGGGCGAGTGGTGCAATAACTGGAGTGCAGATCCAGTTGGTCGACTCGGGTATTGGGATTACGCCGGAAGCATTGCCTCACATCTTCGACCGGTTCTATCAGGCCGATACGTCGAGTAGGCGCGCCTACGAAGGAACCGGCATTGGCTTAGCGCTGTCCAACGAATTGATCGGCTTGTTGGGCGGCACGATTACCGTGGAAAGTCAACTGAACGTGGGTACTACCTTTCGCCTAACCCTGCCCGTTCAGCCGGTGTCAGCCGCTATCGACGCCCCCACCATCAGCTGGTCGGCGATGGCGCAGCCTGCCCTTGCGCCGCTGGCTGCTCTGGCCCCTGGCCGGGTTATCAATAGGGCCGCTGACGATCAGGCGGCTCCCCGCATTTTAGTTGTGGAAGACAATGACGAGTTGCGGAACTTTCTGGTAGACGAACTGACCCCGTCGTACCACGTCCTCCAGGCAACCGATGGGGTAGCTGGCTGGGAACTAACCCAAGCCAAACTGCCCGATATGGTGTTGACCGATGTGATGATGCCCCGCATGGATGGGTATGAACTGACCCGGCTCATCAAAGGCCATGTCGACACGGATCACATTGCGGTGGTGATGCTGACGGCCAAGTCGGCCCAGCCCAGTCGCATCGAGGGGCTCCAGCAAGGGGCCGATGACTACCTCTCAAAGCCTTTCAGTGTGGAAGAGTTACAGCTACGCTTGCACAACCTGATGAGTCGGCAAGCGAAGTTAGGGGAGCATTATCGCCAGCAATTTGTTTTGCCCGGCGTGGATTCGCCTGCCAGTGACCCATCATCCAGTGTAGATGTTTCAACTGTGTTGCCCGATCCGTTTCTGCTTCGAATATATGCCTTATTAGAGCAACATCTTGACGACCCCACGATCAGTGTCGACTGGTTAGCTGATCAACTGGCCATGAACCGAAAGACGCTTTACCGCAAAGTGCAACATCTCATCCAACTGTCGCCTGCCGACCTGATCCGTCAGTATCGACTGCGGAAAGCAGCCGAGTTGCTAAAGGCGGGCTACAATGTAGCCGAAACGGCTGACCGGGTAGGATTTAATACGCCCTCTCATTTCACTCTTGTTTTCAAAGAGACCTATCAGCAAACGCCCACCGAGTTCATGGCCAGCCGGGTGAAAAACGCCTAGTTCCTCCTTCTCCCTCCTTTTTACGGGCAAAATACCCCCAATCTGACGACATCTGCCCCAAATCTGACAAGGCATTGCCTGGTCACAGGCCACCTTTGATGGATCAAAAGGGTAGCGCGTCTGCACCGCTTTTAGTTTCTATCAACCTCAGTTTGAATAAAATTTTCTTCTTTTTAATTCACCTTCGTTTCACTTGGAAATGAATCGTCGATCAAAACCTGCCCACCACGTTCGGCATTCATGGGTGATGCCCGCTAGCCGTACTCCACCTGACAGAGGCCCCAATGCTTTTCTCCAGCAAATTTATAATCTGCTGGAGCGAAACTTGGGAGATCCCTCGGTCAATGTTAACTGGCTGGCCGATCAATTGGCTATCAATCGAAAAACGCTGTACCGAAAAGTTGAACGGTTTAGTCAACTGACCCCTACTGATCTGATATGTCAGTTCCGACTTCGTAAAGCGGTAGAACTGTTACGTATAGGCTATACCGTAACACAGACGGCTATCTTCATTGGGTTTAAAAGCTCGTCTCATTTTACGACCGTTTTCAAAGAATTCTATCAGCAAACCCCCACCAAATTTATCACCAGTCAGCCTAAAAGAGTCTGAACTGGTCTACATTTCTCTATTGATGAGCGGAATGCCCCCAATCTGACGATATATGCCCCCAATCTGACAGTGACTCTAAGAGCAACGCAAGACCTTTGGCTCGTTCAAACGGGTCTACAGATAGACCTAAAGGTAAGTTTAACCATTCACAACCATAGAAAATTGAAGTTATGGATAATCCTTTAGAAGTTGAAGCCAGGGGTATTTTTGACAAAATTAAAGAAGGGGTAACGGAAGTAGTCAAAAAAGTAGGTGAAGGGGTTACGGACGTAGCCACTAAAATAGCTGGTGGAACTACGAGTGCCGCTGAAGCCGCTGCCGGTGGTCTCGTCAGTGTTGGAAATGCAGCGGCCGATGGCGTTGTGAGCACCGCTAGTACGGTGAGCAACGGGGTAGTCGGTGCTGCGAATAGAGTTAGCGACGGTACAATAATTGCCTGGAAAGCAACGTCAGAAACGGCAAATACGGTAGGCTATTCGTTTGAGGCTACCGGCCTTACCATAGGGCAGGAAATGATGGTTGGGGCGGATGCGGTCGCCAAATATGGACAAATGGGCGTTAACCAAACGTATAAAGGATTGGTCGCAGCTGGAGAATACATTTCCCATCACGCCTGCGATATTGCCTTAGGTAGTTCCCTGTCTGCTGTTTTTGTTGCTTTGTTCGCTGATGGAGAAGCAGAAGTTGCTTTTTCCCCATTAAGTTTCGCGGTAGCTCTATCCAGCAAAGTTGCCATTAAAACGGCATCTAATGGAATAGCGGTAATGATTGTTGAACCCATTTTTGCCATTCCGGGAGTTGCGAGTGCCGTTGGCCACAAGAATGAATTGGAAGCCGTATTAGCGTTTACGATCAACAAAATAGTGTCTGAAGCAGATCCTAAATTAGTTATCGGTACAGCGGGTGCGTTCGTTGCGGCATTGGTGATTGTTCTGGTTACCCAGATAGTTTGCGAAGGTAAAGTTCCGGCAGGCGGCCCTCAGCTTTGGGCGGGTGTACAAAGTCAGATACGTGGTGGTGTGCCTGTTGATGTTGTACCTGCTCCCAAACCCCGCAATTACCTGAGAAGTGGCGGATTCCTGAAAACAGACGAATACCTCGTCTCATCGAATTCAGCCTACTTTATGATCATGCAAGGCGACGGTAATCTTTGCATTTATAAAGGATCAGGTCCCAAAAATAACCACGGATTTGTTTGGGGGTCCGGGGTAACTGCCGAAGGAGGCAAGTTTTTTGTCATCATGCAAAATGACGGCAACTTGGTTGTTTATAAGGGAACAGGTCCTGGCGATAAACGGGGCCACGTGTGGGATTCACAATCGCTGGGTGATGGGAAGTTATTTTATGCCTTGCTCCAGAATGATGGTAATCTGAGCATAAACCGGGGGCTTAGCCGTAAATTAAATGGCGGTATTCTCTGGGGAGTGCCTAACGTAGTAAAGGTAAATTTCGTGACGGTGCTACCCGATGGCACCATCGCCGGCGTCGGCACTGATCAGCAAATCTACACCCGCCCTAACCTGGATAGCAACTGGACCCTGGTGCCCAATGCTTATGGGATCACCAGCCTGGCGGCACTACCCAACGGGCGGTTTGTCGCCACGGGAACAGATAATCAACTTTGGACCCGAGACGGCCTGAGCGGTAACGGAATGCTAGTGCCTAATAGCGGGTCGGTAATCTCCGTAGCAGTGCTTCACGATGGAACAATCGCTGGAGTGGGCACTGACAATCAAATTTATACCCGAGCGACTTTAAATAGCAACTGGGCATTGATACCCAATAGTGGAACCGTAAACAGAATTTCAGTGCCTTCTAACGTATCCGATAACGCCTGTTATGGTATTAGTCTGGACCAGAAAATTTTCCGTAGATCTCTACTGAATACCGCCAACTGGGGGCATCCACTACCCATTGGCGGTGGTGTTACCAGCGTAGCGGTACTGTCCAACGGTAAGGCCTTAGCCACGGGAACCGATGGGCAGCTCTACACCATACCAACCTTAAACCCTAACTGGACCCTAGTACCCAATGCTTATGGAATCACCAGCCTGGCGGCACTACCCAACGGGCGGTTTGTCGCCACGGGAACAGATAATCAACTTTGGACCCGAGACGGCCTGAGCGGTAACGGAAAATTAGTGCCTAATAGCGGGTCGGTAACCAGTGTGATTGTATTACCTGATGGCACCATCGCTGGCATCGGCCTCGATAGCCAGATCTACACCCGTGCCACCTTGAGTAGCAATTGGGTCGGAGTGCCCAATAGCGGGGCAATAACCAGCCTGGCGGTGCTGCGCGATGGCCGGTTTTTAGCCACAGGTACTGACCAACTTCTCTACATCCGCGGTACGATGAACAGTGACTGGGTGCAGGTGCCCAACAGCGGGTCGGTGACCAGCGTGATTGTATTACTCAATGGCATGATCACGGGCATTGGCACTGATAAGCAGGTCTACACGCGTGCTACCTTAACCAGCAACTGGGTATTGGTGCCCAACAGCGGGTCGGTCAATAGTGTGGCGGTGCTGCCAGATGGCCGGATTGCTGGTATCGGCACCAATAACCAGGTCTATACACGTGCCACCTTGAACAACAACTGGACGGTAGTAGCCAATAGTTAATACTGAAAATCATCTATGCCCAGCTGGAATATCCCCCCCTTGTGTCTGGGGTCATTCCAACTGCTGCCACCTTAACCAACCAATTCTTATCCTCGTTTATAAAGATGAAAACGCAAGACCCTATAAAATTTGTTCGAGACCTTGAATTTGAGGATGCTGTAGAGGCCTATCCAATTGAGCGCGGTGGGCAAGTACCCGACATGGCCGAAGGCGTCGAACAATCGTTTCTGAACGCCAAATCGCTGGTATCGTTTGTCTCCGACATCAATGGACAGCGACGGAGTGATGTGCTTAATTCAGTACTGCTGGCCCAACTGGCCGCTAATAAGAAATTCCCGGACGAAAATCAGCTCGTCGACTGGTATAAAGAGTTTGTGCGGGTGCTGAATAATCTGGGCTGGGTTATAGAAGCGGCTGAATTCTCCAGCTTCGAATCAAGTGGTACGGTCTTCGAAGCCGAAAATGCCATTATCAGTATTCTGAGCGCTGCCTTTGGTGGCTCCTTTATGGTAGTCATCACCAAAACGCTTGAGGCCATCAAAGGACTCAGCGACAGTAACGGCAAAATAACTGCCTTCGAGAAAAATACCCATACCCAATCCAAAGGCGCTTTCCAGATCGGTTTGGTCAGAGAAGAAAACGGCACCGTTACCCTACAGATGGGCACATTTCTGCTTACATCGTCAAACGAGATCAGGAAAATACTATTCTTCAAGTCCACCAAAGACAAAACAAAGCTGAACTATTGTTCAAGAACCGGTACACTGAACGAAGAGATATACGCTAAAATTCGGAACCAGGTTCAGGATAAACTGGGCGGGAAAATAACTGATTTTATAACTGAAATTGACCTGTAGTTTCCAGCCATCACCCGACATTAATTAACATACACTCATTGCGGTGAGCATCAAACATCGGCCCGACAAACGAATTTGGACGTAACCCGACCTGAGAAAAAGGTAGATGAGGCTTCGATTCGTACTCAAGCTGAACCCGTTTTTATCAACTCTAACTAATCAGTTCAATGGCTATAGGTTCAGTTTTAACAATTGACTTGAAGGTTTACAACCTCCTTTCCTTCTCGTACGGTTTTACCAAGCAGATCGGCATGGATGGCAAAACGTCCTCTCGGGTCATGGGTGGTGAGATCAACGTTTTAGTCCAAACCTTCAAGGGCGACGACAAGGTTTTGGAGTTGATCTTAGCGCAGAACAAAAATGACATCAAGGGGCAAATCGTTGTAACGGGTCCGGAGGGGGAAGTCCGTACCATCGAATTCGAGAACGCTTCGATCAGCAGCTACAGTGAGTCCTTCAGTGGCGTCGAGGGTACGCAAAGTTTCACCATTTTCGCGAGCAGGATCAAAGCGCAGAAAAGAGAGTTCTCGTCAATACCGAAACAGAGCTCACGGTAGACCCAACAATGCCCTGCATGGGCGTAGCTTGCTCCGTCGATTCATATTCGAGCCGTCTGTACTGTAACAGCACATAAATCACCACCCGTTCACCCTTAATCTGTCATCCAATGGTTTTCTCCAATCTACCCGCTTCTGAGAAGCGGTTTCGCCAAACCGGCAGCGGGGGCGAGTATGTGCTGCGCCCCATTGCCGTTCCGGTTTCCAATGAGTCGCTGACGCTGACGGGTTTACTCTGCACACCCGCCCGCCGGTCGGGCTACTACCACGACACCGTTTATGCCAAAGAACGCATCGTGCTGCACTTCACGGCCGGGGGGCTGATCGGTGATATGAGCACGCTGACCCGACAGGACTACCACGTATCCGTGCCGTTTGTGATTGCCCGCGACGGGACCATCTATCAACTGTACTCGTCCAAATTCTGGTCGGGCAATCTGGGGGGCGCGGCCCTCGGCAACGCCGGTAATGCGCAGGATAAGCGAACTATTGGCATCGAGATTACCAATTACGGACCGCTGACTTCCAAGCCAGGCGGACTAAAAAATATCTACGGCGAAACCTACTGTGCGCTGAATCAGTTGGACGCCTACCAGAAACTACCCGTTCCGTTCCGGGGGGAGTCGTGCTACGCCACTTACACCGACGCCCAGTACGACAGCCTGATTATCCTTTTGCGCTACTTGACGGCTCAGTACGCCATTCCCCGGCAGTTCATCCCCGAACCTAAGCGCTACCTGACGACCCCCGATGTACTCACCTTTAAGGGTATTGTGTCGCACGTCAACTACCGCGCCAGCGGCAAGTGGGACTTGGGTCCGGCGTTCAACTGGGCGCGGGTGGTGACGGGCGTTCAGGCTCCGGCGTTTGTGCCAGCGCAGCACCGGGACATTGAACTGCCCGAAGGACCCGTGTTGCAGTCTGAAGAGGAAATGATTCCGTTGTTGCCCCAACCCAAATCAGCGGCTTCGGAAGACGAACCCTACGATGAATCAGAAGTGGCCCCGGATTCGGTTCCGGTTGCCGGGCCAGAAAGTGAATCGACCCCGCCGGGTAAGGTATACGCCCTGATCGTTGGCATCGATAAGTATGATATCAGTGTCATGCTGCAGGAGAAGGTTCGCTTTCCGGCGCTGCGGGGGTGTGTAAACGATGCACAGGCCATTAAAAACTATCTGGAAACCAGCCAAACGACACCGGTGGATACCGTACTGCTGACGAACGAAGCTGCCAGCAAATCTGCCATCGTCGACGCGTTCCAAACTCATCTCGGCCAGGCCAAAGCGGGCGATGTTGCCTTGTTTTATTTTTCGGGTCATGGCACCCAGGAATGGGCGGATCGAACGGTTTGGACGAGCGAAACAGATGGCCGCTTAGAGTGTCTCGCCTGTTACTACGATGGCCAGACAGCCGACAACTTTCTGCTGGCCGATAAAGAGTTGCGTTACCTGATTGGGCAGCTTACCGCCGGAAAATCAGCCGCCGAACGGCCCCAGATTGTCCTCATCTTTGACTGCTGCCATTCGGGCGACAACACGCGCAACGGCGAACTGATGTCGACCGCTTTTGCTGACGTGGTGGAACGGCGAATACCATTTTCGTTTGAACAGCGGGCGTGGGATCAGTTCATTTTTGGCAAGACCATTGCTGAGGATACCGTCCGGCAACAGGGGGTGGCGGTGGCCCTTCCCGAAGGAACGCACGTGCAGTTCTCGGCCTGCGAATCCGACGAGTCAGCGCTGGAAGTGGGCGGAGAAGGCGTATTTACGAAAACACTGCTGAACGTCCTGCGTCAGGCGGGTGGACCCATCAGTTACTACGCGTTGCGCAGCCGCGTTCGGCAGTATCTGCGCAATGTGTTCGAGCAGCGACCCCGTATCTATGTAGCCAATGCTGACGACGCACTCCTGTACGCTAATTTCCTCAATCAGCCGGGCCAAACTAATGCCGTGACAACGGGCGAAATCGTTTACGTCCCCGCCACCGGTAGTTGGGTAATGAACCGGGGTGCCATTCACGGAGTTACGCCGGAACTGGCGGCTTTCACGGTTACCAACCCCGGTGATCCGTCGGTAACGTACCAGGCTAAGGTCACGGCCGTGCAGGTGGACCACGCCAACCTGACATTTGACGAACCGGCCCCCGCCGACCAGAAAGCCACGTACCAAACCGCGATACCGGGTTTGATGACCCTGCCGATTGCCGTGTGCGTCAACCACCAGGACAGTTCCCCGGCGGAGCAAAAGCAACTGATGGATAGGTTACTGGATCAAACCATCGGTTACGTGGTGCCGCAGGATGATGAATCGCAGGCCGATTACGTGGTGCAGAACCGCGACGGCCGGTACTACCTCACCCTCCCCAACGACCCATTCCGACCCCTGACCCAACCCGTTGATGCGGGTTCGCCAACAACCGCGCTTCAGTTGGCCGATCAGTTGCGGCATCTTTCGCAGTGGGCATTTATGGAAGCGCTGACCAATGCCAGCGCCAACGCGTTGCCTGACAACCTATTGCAGGTTGAGTGCACTCGGTTGAACGAGGATGGTACAGAAGGATCTATTTTAAACCCGGATGGGTCGATCTCCATCGAGTACGGGAAAGGTGGCGATGGCGTATGGCGGTCGGCGTTTCGTATGAAGGTGACGAACCCGACTCCGACCAAACTGTATTGTGCGGTGTTGTATTTAGATACCGAGTTTCAGTCCTTTTTGGGCTTTCTCAACCCAACTACCTATCTGCTAGAACCGGGCAATTCCGTTTATCTGGGTATCAACGGCAAGGACGTCATTAAATCCCGTTTGCCGACCGTGATGCAGGCCTACAACTGGTCGTCGCGGATTGAGCACCTGAAGCTGATCGTGAGTACCGAGGAGTTCGATGTGCAGGCCCTCGCCCTGGCTCCGCTGCCGGAACCACCACTACCGGGTCAGCCCAAAGACGGCTCTGACCGGGGTGGGCTGGAAACCGACGAACGGCCGGTATCGTTGAAGGGCTGGGGTACGCAGCCATACCGCCTTCACCTGATAAACCCGGACTTCAACCGGGTGAACAGTGACCTGCTCAATGCCATGCTCGATGATGAGCAAACGGCAACCTTCGCGCTGGGGCTGTATTTTGACGCCGTTACCGGCCCGGACTGGCAGATTGATTATAAACTCAAGCCGGGCGTAGACGTCGTTGGTGCACAGTCTGCGTCCTTAGATGAACGCGGCTTCATCAGTGGCGTAGGACTGAAACTGGCGAACGCCGTAGCGGGAAAACTGCGCAACCGGCATTACCAGGCCGTTATCAGGCAGTTTCCCGACCGGATTCGCATGGTCTCCGAGGGTGATTCGTGGTTTCAGCACCCGTTGGTAACCGACGTTATTGGCCATTTGGGGCGCGTATACGCCATTCATTGCGTAGCAGAAGCGGGGGATACGCTACGTAACATTCAGCAAATGGGCACCTATTTAGACACCATCGACCGGCTGAAGCCCCAGTTCTTTCTACTCAGCGGGGGCGGCAACGACATCCTCGGCGACCAGTTTCGCACGTACTTGAAAGATGATCCCGACATGAACGGGCCAGCGGGTGAGAACCCCCGCCGTTTTCTGAAAGACGAGTTATTTGCCGAACTCGATTCCCTGCGCGACGTGTACGAGACGGTATTTGGGCTGCTCCGAACAAACCATCCCGATCTGCACATCCTGGTGCATGGCTACGACTACATTATTCCCCTAAGCGTGACCAACAAAGGCTGGCTGGGCCGGTATATGATCGAAAAAGGCATCAACCGGCAGGAAGACCGGCAGGCGGTCATCAGCCTGATTCTGAACGAGTTCAATAGCCGGATGCAGAGTGTAGCGGCTTTATTTCCGAATGTGTCTTACATCAACGCGCTGAACACCGTCCGGCCGCATCAGTGGTACGACGAAATTCACCCCGATGGGGCTGGCTTCCAGCAAGTTGCTATGAAATTCATGACCCGGATCAACCAGGTGCTGGTTGCCACGCCTGCATAATGCGTTGCCTAGTGACAGGTGTAGTAAGGAAGGTTTATTGCTGGTCGGCAAAGGCCAACGATAAACTTTTCTTTTCGCTGAAATTTTCCATCCTCTGATGACTAACAAACCTTCCATCTCCATGAACATACTTATTCGATTTGCCGCATTGCTCTTGTTGGTATTGACAGTCTTCGTTACTTGTAAGCAGACCTCTACCCAAGCCCCGATCCCAACGCCCCCCGTGGTCGTGGCCCCCCAACCCGCACCCACCATTAGCAGTGTCAAGCCTGATACGGGAATGGCTGGTATGGAAATCACCATCACCGGAGCCAATCTAAAAGGAGTTCAGGAAGTTAAGTTCGGCAGTCTGACGGCATTGGTAAAGTCATCTGAGACGGGTAAAGTGGTGGTTGCCTGTCCTGATTTTGGGTCAGTTCAGCGTGTGCCGGTCAGTGTCCAGACGAGTAGCGGCACGGCCACTGGCCAAAATTTTACAGGTGCTCCAGCTCTGGTTATTGAAAAGGAAAGTTGCATACCGGCGGGAATGATTCCTGGTGCATTCATTACGTTGAAAGGGAAAAATTTCAGCAAAGTCACACAAGTTAATTTTTCAAACACGACTGTAGCAAGTAATCAGTTTACTATTAATGATAGTAATGGAATAACGTTAAAAGTACCTGCTAATACGCAGTCAGGGAGGATTTGGATGGTCAATGAATATGGTTCCAGTCAAGGTGTTCAGTTTGACTTACTAACAGGGGGAGATGGTATTACTACGTCGAATATTGCGACTAACGTACCTCAATTAGTCACCAGCGTTATTTCTGATTCTCAGTTTAATCCCAGCTACTTTTATTATTGTATGCCATTCCGGCCGGGAAGCTATTATTCTTCAGGTTTTTCAGGTGGCCAATATATTGCTGAAAAGCTTATAAAAGATGATCGTGCAGTAGTGGCTTTCAAGCAATACTCAACTTCCAGTGACTACCAGATCTACTATGAATCCCTTGAGATTGGTGGGGATAAATGGTACAGTTATAAGGGGTATTTCGATACTGGCATAAATGGGACTCTTAAATTTGATTATCCCGAGATCAAACTTATGTTGGAACGCAACAGCCTAAATACGGGGTACACAGGTTCGGTCATTATTAAAATAAAAAGAGACTTTAGTTCATTGTACCCTGGATATGATCTTACATACGTGGGTAACGTGCTGAAAACTGCTGACAAAGATCTGTTTGATATCGTAGCCTATGAAGTTAAAACCGGGGAAGAAATAAAGCTTTGTAACCAAAAAGGTTGGGTAAATCTTGACAAAGATTTCAAAAGAATTCTTGCTTGCTCTAATTGCAAATAATTTCAAACTCCACCGTCTAAAAATGCTACTTTACAAATTTTTCTACATTAAGCCCAAATGATACTATACACCATCCGCTATTTCACACTGAGTTTTTTGTCAATCCTGGCGTGTTCCGCCCAGTCGCAACAAACACGTAGCCAGAAACTCGACTCATTGTATAATGACCCGTTTTTCTACTCGACCGTGTCGGCCATTATTTTGCCAAAGGGTTTTGTGGAGGTCAATAACTTCGGGAGTTTGTTTACGGCAAATCAACTGTTCACGTCGCAGTTAGTACGCGGAGACCTGAACGCCCGGTTAAACCAGTTTGTCAATATTTTGCAGGTTACATACAGTACATCAGCCAGCAGCCGGTTTAATATTGGCGTCGATCTCCAGTATTCGGTATTACATCTGGCTATCGATCCGGCATCATCACCATTTGAGCTGTTTAGCAACGATTCTGCCTATTTTCGCCAGAAAGCGTTCACCCACGCAGGCGTACATTTTCGCTGGAAACCTTTTCCTCGAAACCGGCGGCTGTTGCTGCAAGGTTCGGTTTACCAGCCGATTGATAAAATTGGCGAAAATCAGACCAGTCTACGAATTCAGGTAGTGCAGGTTTGGGAATTGGGCAGGCGGTTGTTTTTATACACCCAGCCGGGCATAAACTACGCTATTCCCAAAGGAGCTATTGGTGGCAGCCTGGCTATTCCACTCACCGCTTTAATTCAGTTTCAGCTAAAACCCCGGTTAGGTATTTTGGGTATTGTCAGCCACTCTATTGGGCTGGGCAGGAACGCCGATAATGCTTTCAGCCAAACCAGCTGGGGATCACAGGTTGGGGCAGGGGTACAATTTCAACCCTCCCTGCGGCTTGGGTTTACGGGTTTCGTAACCCAATATTTGGCGGGTAAAAGCATTGGTGTATACCGCACGGCGAACGTGGGTGTGCGCGTCATCATTTGATTTATCACGAGAGTTAGTCTAGGGTTTTCCGAGGCAGGCTGTTGGCCGTATCGTGGTTGCGGTTATATCCTGGACGGCCACGCCCGGGCGTAGATAATTTCTGTTTACATCCGGACGTGGCCGTCCAGGATACGACCGCAATCGTTTCCCTTAATTCACAATTTCTATTCCCGATCCAACCTATCATGCTAACGCGTTTGCTGCTGTCTGCTTTCTTGTTGGTAACCGGGCTGCCATTCGTTCCCGCGGCCCCGAAACCGACCAAACGCGCCCTCGTTATTGCCATCGGAGAGTACAGTCCCGGTCGAACGGGGTGGAGTCGCATCAATTCGGCCAACGATGCCCGCATCCTTGAGCCTACCCTGAAAAATCAGGGCTTTTCGGTGCGCATCGTATCCAATCCAACCAAAGCCGAAATTGTCAGTGCGCTGAATATCCTCCGGGAAGAATCGAAACCCGGCGACATTGTTTTAGTCCATATTTCGGCGCATGGCGTGGGCATAACCGATGACAATGGCGATGAATCCGACGGGTTCGATGAGAGTATTGTTCCCATCGACGCGCCCGACGCGTCCAAACTGCCGGCGGGTTACAAAGGCGAAAAACACCTCCGCGACGATCAGCTTGGCGAGTTCCTGACCTCCATCCGCGAACGCCTTGGCCCGCAGGGTGATCTACTCGTGCTGCTCGATGCGTGTCATTCCGGTACCGGCACACGGGGACCGGGTGGCGTGGTTCGGGGCAGTACGGAGCCGCTCCGGTTGCCCGACTTTCCCCAAACGGCTGCGTCGGGAGAGGACCCGAGTGTGTTTTTCGAGCTGCCTTCCGGCTCCGCCTTGTCCAATATTACCGTACTCGCAGCCACGCAGGCTAACCACCTGAACTACGAAAATGCCGTGCAGCAATGTGGTTCGCTGACGTCGGCCTTTTGCTCGGTCGTCAGCGAAGAAAGCAGCAACATAAGCTATAAGGCCCTGTTTGAGCGGGTGCAGAGCAAAATTTCCCTGCTCGACGTATGTTATCTGAGTGGCCAGCATCCCGAATTAGAATCGACTCAATCCAATCGAATGCTGTTTGGCGGGGAAAAAACAGCGGTCAAACAAGCCTTTTCCATCATCAGTCTGAACCCAACCGAGCGCACGGCCCTCCTGAACGGGGGCAAGCTGGCGGGTATCGACGTCGGCACCCGGCTTAAACTATACAGAGCCGGGGATAACCCCGCAACCGCGAAGGTGTTGGATTCAGCGGTTATTGAATCGGCCAGCCCGTTGCAGGCTCAGGTTAGATTTGGGAGCAAACTGCCCATCAAGCGACCAATGGAGGGACTATTTTATGTAAGTCAACGCGTTTTCCGCGATGATACGCTGTTTGTCAACAGTCAGTCGCTGCCACCGACTTTACAGACTACGATTCGACAGTTGCCCGCCCGGATGACCTACCCCGTGGTTTTTCGTACGGTCGGCTATGACGTAGCCGCAACGCTCAGCAAAGAATCTGCCACAAACGTGATTCAATTTGTCTCGGCGAAGAGTGGTTTGCCCTACCCCGACGTGTCGGCTGAACCGGATAAACTACTCAATATTATCGAACAGTTGTATTGGGCAAAAACCCTGCGTCGCGTTACGCTGAAGCAGGACGATATTGACGTTAGCTGGTCGTTTGAACGTCGGCCGAATCCACCTGCGGATACGACCGTCTATTTGCGGACCTGGAAAGGGGAACTAATCGCCCGGCAGGCCAGAACGGGCTATTTCCTGCGTGTGCAAAACCGGGGTAAGGAAGCAATCTGGTACAATGTACTTGACTTCCAGCCGGATGGTGTGTACCGGGTATACTGGCCGATGGCACGAACGCAGGAACAGGGGTATCGGCTGGAACCGGGACAAGTTAGCGAGTTACCTTTTGGATTGGGCAAACCGCATGGTAATGAGGTGTTTAAGTTATTTGCCGCTACGTCTCCTCTCGACCTGCGTCCATTGGTGGGGGGGCAGTCGCGCGGCCCGGCTCATAATGATCCACCCCTGACGCGCTTTCTGAAAAACCGGCTGGCTACCCGGGGACCCACGTACCCGGAAAATACGAAAGAAGGAAAAACAATGGAAATTCATTACGTTATCACTCCTTAAAAGAGAGTAAGCTGGTAAGACAGACTTACCGGGCAATGAAAAGAAAGTCACTGTTTGATTCATCGGAGCCAAACGACCCCATTTTCACATTGGCTTCTACGCGGGCCTGGGCAATCTGCCGTTCCACAAACACCTTCAGTTCGGTAGCGGGCAGAATTTTGTACTCACTCGCGGCCGCTTCGGTTAGTTTTTGGATAAAGTAATTGGCAAACGGGGAGTGCTGTCCTATTTTCCCATCTGGTACGGTCTGCTTGCCACCCGACGACAGGTATTTTCGGGTTTGGGGCTTCAGCTTATCAATAATGTAAGGAGTCTGGCCACCCGCTTCGTCAACCGATGCTTCTACGCCCCTCGTGGGTCCGTCGCCCCGGAATTCGGAGTTGCTTTGCGTTGCAAAATAGCTATCAAACGTGCCACCGTAACAGACATCGAGCGTGAGCAGTACGTGGCGGCAGCGAAGTTTCGACAGCAAATCCTGCAAATAAGCAAATGACAGGTGGTTTGCATACGAATCATCGCCAGACCGGGAGTCTCTCATCACCGCATAGCCCTGCTGTAAGAGCGGATCAAAGTCGCCGTGACCGGCTAAATACACGAATAGCTGATCGTTGGGGCCGAATTTTCGCCCGGCTATTGCCCGTAATTGCCGGATGCAACTGTCTTTTGTCGCCGAGGTAAGTAAGATCGTCGTAAAACCAAACTTTTCGCGGAGGAGCTTCTCAATCGCGCGGGCATCATAAATGGGGTTTACGAGTTTTTTAAACCGCGTGTCGGTAAACGTTTCATTCGCTATGATTAGGGCGTAATCGGTACGGGCCGCAACGGTACTGCTGCCCCGAATCTGATACGAACCGGGTGGACTGGTGGCCTGAATTGTTTGGGCAAAGGCTACAGGGCCATTTATCAAATTCGCAATAATAAATAAGCCGTATAGTCTGATTCGCATGACAAAACCTGCCTGTTTATAAACAACTTGCGGTAAGTTAATCATTTTGGTTTATGGATAGCAGACCTCGTTTTTGTTTTGCGGCTGGTTGTTTGTCAATTCTGTCTCTTGTTCCGGTACGCACGTTTGCGCAAAAAATAGACAACTTGCACCACAACCCATTCGGAACCGATGTTGTCCTTTCCTACGATCTGACAGGTACGTTGCCCAGCCAGCAATTTCTGGTCAAAGCTACCTGCCAGAATGGGCCGCAGGTCATTGAACTGCAAACAACGGAAGGCAACGGTATTGGGCGGGTCCGGGGGGGAGCCGGGCGACAGATCATCTGGCACGTCCTGCGCGATGTTCCGGAGTTAGTCGGGGATAATATCACCTTTACCGTAACGGCCGTAATTCTGTCGGAGCAACGGGATTCGCCAGCCGCCACGACCCCGGTCCCCGTCTCGGTGTCGGACCGCAAAGCCGCACTCTACAACGAGCTTACAGCGCAAACGGATACGTATCTGGAGCAGGTGTACAATGAATGTACGGCGTTTACAACCTTTGGGGAACGTGCCTTTGAGAGCCGTACGGAGTTAGCGCGGATTGATAAACAGGTGACCCGCACCAATGAAGCCTACGAGAAACTGCTACAAAATAAGGAAACGTTTAAGCAGAGAATCCGTAGCTTGTGGGGAAACGAAAAGCTGAATGCGGATGCCGATCTGTTTTTTAGCCGGTCGCTCGATCAAATGCACCGCACCCATTTATTGCCATTCAATGAAACGCTCAAACGGATAAACGACGTTGCCAGTGGCAAACTTAAAACCCGCGAGCGAACGGATCTGATTAAAAGCATCAAAATGGAACTCCAAATCCGCACCTCCATGCTCCTGCAGGAAATAAACTCGGTGAAGGGGGATGCCAAGGGGTTTTACGCGAATCTTTACCAATGAACCGGTTGATGCCTTCTACCCGTCGCCCCTGTTTATGGATACACTTCTCTTCTGCTACGCCAATAATCGGGAGCACCTCCTGAGCGAACTGGGCAATGAGGATAGCGCGATTGACCGGCTGCTCGACCCGCGCAGCAGCAAAAACCAGTTCCAGAAAGTTCGCGATTCGTTTGCCACCACCGACTCCGTGTCGGCCAAGATTCTCACGTACCGGGATACGCTTTGCCTGTTTCATTTCAGTGGCCACGCGGGCAGCACCGTGCTTTTGCTCGAAGACACCGCTGCCCGTGGCGTTGGTATGGCCCAGTTACTGGCCCGCTGCCCCAATCTCCGGCTGGTGTTTCTGAACGGGTGCTCAACCCTGAACCACATCAAATTACTGGCCGAACAGAACGTCAACGCGGCCGTCATCGCCACAATGGCTCCCATTAATGACTCGGTGGCGACTCGCTTTTCGACCGCATTTTATCAGGCCTTAGTCAATCAGTATTCGGTGCAGCAGGCGCTCGATCAGGCCCGACTGAGCATTCAGATCAGCCATTCAGCCGCTATTAAGACCATTAGCCGGGGCGGGTTGGATACGGCGGAGGCCGTGAGTCCCGATCAGTGGTATTTCTATTGCCCCGACGACCAGACCGCCCGCTGGGAACTGCCAACCGGAATGACCACGGACGCCACCGCCTACGTGCCCAACTCCACCCTGCGCCGGTCCCTGTTCGAGACGCTCCGCGCCTGCGACCCAACCCTGACCCAGCTCTTCAAAACCAAACAGTCGCTGCCGACCGATGGCCTGCGCGACTGGCTGCACGAAGAAGAACTCCGCCGGCTTCCCTTTCCCATTTCAGAGTCCCTGCGCAAGCTGCTGTGTCCCCAGATTTCGCCCGAAGGCAAACTCACGCAACCGACCGCCACCCGCGACCGACTAGAAAACTACGTGACGCTGTTCGATGCGTCGGTCGATCTGCTGATGAGTATTCTGCTGGCCCAAACGCGCACCTGGCTTCAGGTCGCCACCGCCCGGCAACGGGATGAGCTGGATACCCAGACTAAGCAACTCCTGCGGGAAACGATAACGTCCGGTTGGGATAGCTGGGGGGCTGCTCAACTGACGAGCACCGTTCAGACGCTGCGCACCTTTTTCAACCAGCAACAGATTTCGCTGTTCATGCCCGAACTGGGTCCCTGGCTGGATCGGTTTGGTACCGATGCCAGCCTGTCCGACACGCTCACGTTTATGTTCACGCTCAAAGCCCGGCTTGACCAGCCCAACGGCGTGGGCAGTGTGACTTCCCTGTGTCAGCTTGGCGAAGAACACCTGAGTGCGTGGCTGAATGCGGCCGGATGCTGGGCGTCGTACCGGCTCGAATCGTTCAAAAACATCCGGGCCGTGCGGCTCTATCAGCAGCCGCCCCAGTACCGCCACGAGATGGTCGTGCTCCGAACCAGCCAGAGCTACCGCAGCGATGAGACCTATTTTCAGGAAATTCAACTCGCCGACCTCTGGGATTGCCAGTCGGTGCTGCTGGTCAAAATCGAGCGCCGATTGTCCGAAAGCGGGCCGGTCGAGACGCTCGTTCCCGACGGCTTCCTGAACTTGGCTCCTTTTGTGATCGACCGGAATGTGTTTCTCAAAAGCGACAATACCGTTTTTGATCTCTATAGTTTCCACACCCATAAGTCGGGACAATTACGGTATCGGCACGTCAGCCGCCCGAACGATTTGCTGCTGACCATCGGCCCCGACGACAGTGATCTGCTGGGGAAGCAGGATTTTAGCCTCCTGCGCGGACAGGTTGGTTCACTGCGTTCCCTGCTGTCCATCGATCCCGACGACTTGCCGCTGTCGGTCACGCCGTTCACCAGCGACATTGACATCGACGCCTTATCCCGCATCTGACCCCGCCCCATGCTTGCTCCCTCCCCCGTCAAAAGCCCCTTTAAGTTCTTAGATGCGTACACCGCTCAGGACAAAGACCGTTTTTTCGGTCGGGAGCTGGAGCAGCAGCGGCTTGTCGAACTCCTGTTTCGCTCCCGGCTGATGCTGGTGTACGGGCAGTCGGGTACGGGTAAGTCCAGTTTAGTGCAGTGCGGGCTGACCAACGTGATGTCGACGTCGGATTATTTTCCGGTGTTCATCCGCCGACGGACTAATCTGCTGACGTCCATCCAAACCGCCGTGGGCAGCCTGCTCGACAGACCCGACGATACGGACGTGCCGGACTTAGTGGCCCAGCTATCGCGCTACGTCATGCGCCCCGTTTACCTGATCTTCGACCAGTTTGAGGAATTGTTCATCAGCGGTGACCAAGCCGAGCAAACCGCTTTTTTCGACCTGCTCAGGGCGCTGTATGAATCATCGGCTTCGGTGAAACTGCTGCTGGTGATGCGGGAAGATTACATCGCTTACCTGTATCCTTACGAAGACAGTTTACCTAATTTGTTCGATTTCCGGTTGCGCTTAGAGCCGATGAGCGAAAAAAATCTCCAGGCGGTCATCGTCGGAACGTGCCGGGCAGCGGACATTCAACTCGACGACGAGGAGCAGACGGTTCAGCTCATTATCGACAATAACAAAAGCCCTAAGAACCCTTTCCAACTCCCGTATCTACAGGTGTATCTGGACCGGCTCTGGCGCACGGTGCGGGCCGATCAATCGACCTACGAAACGGCTCCGGTCGTGTTCGATTCGGCGTTGGTACACGGGGTTGGCAAGATCGAAGACGTACTGACGCAGTTTGTGGACGATCAGGTTGGGGAGATCGGCGCTCAGTTTTCGGAGGACGAGCGCCCGGTCGTGAAGGGCCTACTGGAAGCGCTCGTCACCTACGAAGGCACCCGGCGCGAATGCAGCATAGCGACCTTAGCGACCGAAAACGGCTATTCACCTGACCTAATCCGTCAGGCTGGCACGGCTTTAGAGGCTTCCCGTATTCTGCAATGCGAAGACTGGGTGTATGAACTGGCCCACGACAGTTTAGCCAAAGTAATCGACAAGGGCCGCTCAACCGAGCAGCGGCAACTGAACGACATTCTGAAACGGCTGAACGAAGCCTGGCGAGAATACACCAGCAATAACAAAGCCAGTGATCTGCTGTTGCCGGGGCGTCGGTTAGCCGAAATTCAACTCTACGAAACGGCCCTTCAGACCGAACTTAGCCGCACTAACGCCGATGCTACAGCCATCCGGCAGTTTGTGGCCGATAGTGGCGCGTTTCTCGAAAAAGAGCGGCAGGCTGAACTCGACGAGCAACGCAAAAAGAACAACCGCCTTCGGCTGACCATCGCCGGTGTATCGGTGTTGCTCGTGCTGGCTATTATCGCCATGATATTTGCCATTCAGCAGCAAAAAATGGCGAAACTGGCCGAAGAAAGTGCGTATAAAGCTGCTTCTGAGGCACGAGAAGCAGCCCAACGGGCGCAGGCGGCCCTGAATTTAGTGACCCTTCAGCGGGCGAGTGCCGCTCAGTCAACGGGTTTGCGCTACATTGACTACCAAGAACCAGAACTGGCCCTTGCTTCCTTTCTCACGGCCGATACGTTACTTCGTGGGCTTTCTGACAAACCCAATTTTCCGGGTAACAGTGCTGGGTCAGTAGAAACGTTTCGGCGATTAAAAGAGCAGTTGCCCCGCCATATCGACCAATCCCGGACTCAACTCACGATCCCACAGAAATGAACCGCTTCGCCCTATTTATCGGCTGTTGGCTACTCCGGCTCACCGCACCGGCCCAGCCCTGCCCGCAGTACGCCCGGTTGATGCGAGAAGGCAATGGATTTATGCGGGCGCAGCAGTACCAAAACGCTCTGAACAAATTCAACGCGGCCAAACTGTGCCTGCCCGACAGTTCGTATGGTGTCGACAAACGCATTGGTGCCGTATTTGCCGCCATCGAAAACAAAAAGAACGAAGCGATACGACAGAGAAAGCGGGCTGACAGCGCGAAAGAAACTGCCCAACAAGCACAAAAGGCAGCTAACGAAGCCGCCTTACGTGCCCAATCGCTCTATTGGGCCAGCGAAAGCGATAAATTACTGCCTACCCAGGCCGTTCGCCTGCTCGAACAGGCAGGTCGGTTCAATCTGCAGGCCCAACCCGTCTATGAGCGGATCTTCAAACGGTTTAACGAAAGTGATTCTTTACTACTGAACAGGCTTGATTTACGGCATCGGGGTTTGGTTACGTCAGCGGTGTTTTCACCTGATGGTAGCCGGACGCTGACGGCTTCCAGCGATAGTACGGTCAAGGTTTGGCACCAGAATGGAACGCTGCTGCTGACACTTCATACACTGGGTATAGTGACATCAGCGGTGCTTTCGCCTGATGGAAACTGGATACTGACCGTTTCTGATACTACGGCAAAGGTCTGGGATCTGGCAGGAAAGCCGCTCCTGACACTCCCTCATCGGGGGGTAGTCAGATCAGCCATGTTCTCCCCCGATGGAAGCCGGATTTTGACCGTTTCCGATGACCGGGAGATTACCGTCTGGAACCGGAGCGGGAAACTGATGTTCACACTGCCAATACCGGATTATATCAACTCAGCGGTGTTCTCGCCCGATGGGAGTCAAATTCTTACCCGTTCGGGAACCAAGCTATTCATAGTCCGGAATCTGGAAGGGAAGCCGCTGCTGACACTTCCTATTCCAGATTCAGTGTACTCAGCGGTGTTCTCGCCCGATGGAAACCGGCTACTAACGGCTTCTGTCGACAATACGGCAAAGGTCTGGAATCTGGCGGGAAAGCGGCTCCTGACACTCCCTCATCAGCTTGCGGTTAACTCAGCAGTGTTCTCGCCCGATGGAAGCCGAATCCTGACTGGGTCTGACGATGAAAAGATCAGGGTCTGGAATCTGGAGGGAAAACCGCAAGGAGAACTATTCATTCCGGGTGCGGCCTACCCAGCGATACTTTCGCCCGATGGCAGCCGGATTCTGACCGTTTTAACGGATAATACGGTAAAAGTCTGGAATCTGGAAGGAAGGCTATTACTGACACTCGCTCACCGGAATGAAGTCAACTCAGCCCTATTCTCCCCCGACGGAAATCAGATCCTCACCGTTTCGGACGATAAGACGGTCAGGGTCTGGGACCTGAGGGAAAACTGGTCACGAATGCGGTTTAACCGGGAGGCCGTAACTTCAGTAGCCTTCTCGCCCGATGGGAGCCGGATTATTACCACTTCCGTAACGTATGGAGATAGCACGGCGAAGGTCTGGAATCTGGAGGGAAAGCGGCTCCAGACAATCTCCCTTCCGGGTATTGTCTACTCAGCGGTGTTCTCCCCCGATGGAAACCGGATGCTGACTACGTCTAGTGATAGTACGGTTAGAATCTGGGACCGGAACGGAAAACCACTATTCACACTGCCTGTGCCGGACTTAGTGTACTCAGCGGTATTCTCCCCCGATGGCAGCCGGATTCTTACCCGTTCTCATGGCGGCATAGCTACGGTCTGGAGTCAGAACGGAAAGCCGTTACACACACTTCCTGAGAGTGCTGTCACGTCAGCGGTGTTTTCGCCCGATGGGAGCCGGATACTGACTACGTTCAAAGAGGTAAGCCGACTGCCGACTACTCCGTTAGATGTTACGGCCAAGGTCTGGGACCGTGACGGGAAACTACTATCGACACTTTCTCACCCGAGTATAGTCTCTTCAGCGGTGTTCTCCCCCGACGGGAGCCGGATGCTGACTACGTCCAGTGATTATACAGACAGGGGTGGCATTGGTGGGGTTACGATCTGGAACCGGAACGGAAAGTGGCTTTCTGCCTTCGCTGTTCCGGGTTTGGTCAGTTCGGCGGTGTTCTCGCCCGATGGGAGTCAGATTCTGACCGTTTCTAATAACCGGGAGGTTACCGTTTGGGATCGGAACGGGAAGTCACTCTACACACTACCAATCCGGGGGTTTGTTTCCTTAGCGGTGTTCTCCCCCGATGGGAACTGGATTCTCACCAATTTCAGTAAAATGCTCTGGCTGACGCCGGAAGGGGCCTTGAACTGGCTACGAAACAACAGTGAAAAGGTGGCGCCATTATCGGATGATTTAAAAAGGGAGTATGACGTACCAATTAAATAGGCCAGTTACTATTTTATTGGAAGCTCTAAATTGACTTATAATACATTCATTTTTCGGTGCAGTTTACTGAATGTCTTGTCCTGATTTTATTCGGAGGTTTTCGTGAACGATTTTAATAGCGGCTTATCTTAAACTAAATTGTTCATTTACAATTGATTAATAATCCAGCAAGTAGTATTGATTACCCTTTTATTGACAGAAAACGGCCGGTTGAGTAGGAGGGGAGTGTAGGGTAATAAACAGGTACATCATGTAAGAAAAATGTTAGGCAACATCCACCCGATGATTGCCGAGGTCCTTCCTCTTGCTCAAACTGAAACAGCAGATTACTTATAAACTCCTTATTTGTAACCTTGCACGCCTTGACAAAACCGGACAATCGAGGCCGAAACTGTCCGAAATCGTACAGCCACCAATAGCTATATAGCTCTTCAGAGCGCTTGGGAGCCGTTTTTTAACTGTGGTATAATAGTTGAGCCTTACCAAGTCAGCGGGTAAATAATTGACCACTATGCTCCGAAACTATTTCAAAGTCGCCGTCCGCAATCTGACCCGAAACAAAGTTTTTTCGGTCATTAACCTGCTGGGCCTGTCCACGGGCATCACCGTCTGCCTGATGATTTTCCTGTTCATCAGCAATGAGTTCAGCGTTGACAATTTTCACAAAAATGGGAAGAGCATCTACCGCGTCATGCGGGGTATTGAGCTAAATGAGGGCAAAGAGACCGCTGTCGCTTACCTATCGGGCCCGTATGCGCCTGCGCTGTTAAACGATTTTAGGGGGCAAATCACTCAGGCGGTACGGGTAAATCCTACCGATGCCTTAGTAACAACCCAGGACAAATCGTTTCACGAACGAAAAATCATTGACGTTGACCCTGCATTTTTCACGTTCTTCTCGTTCCCATTGCTCAAAGGCAATCCGGCTACGGTGTTGACGGAACCGGCGAGTGTCGTGCTCACCGAGTCGACGGCCCGGAAGTACTTTGGTAGTATCGACAACGCCCTGGGTAAGATCGTCGAAGTGGATAAAAATCTACCCCTAAAGGTCACGGGTATTGCGCAGGATGTGCCTACTAACTCCCACCTGGATTTTGATCTGGTGATACCGCTGGAAAACTACAAAGACCGGAGCTACATGACCCGCTGGATCAATAACGGCATTTACACCTACGTGCAGCTTGCCCCAACGGTCAGCGAAGCACAGGTTGAGCGCAATTTCCCTCGCTTCATGGATAAACACATGGGGCTTATCATGAAGCAAGCTGGCTTTAATTTTACCTTATCGCTCACGCCGTTGCGCGACATTTATTTTGAACAAGGACCCTTCGATCAGGCCAAACATGGCGATAAAGGGGTGGTTTATATTTTTCTGTCGATTGCCATCCTCATTCTGCTGGTGGCCTGCATCAATTTCATGAACCTGTCGACGGTTCGGGCAGTGGAGCGATCGAAAGAAATTGGCGTTCGGAAAGTACTGGGGGCCATTAAAGGGCACTTGGTGTGGCAGTTCATTGGCGAGTCGATCCTGCTGACAGCCCTCTCGTGCGTACTCTCGGTGGGCTTACTGGCGTTGATTTCACCCTTCTACAAACAACTGCTGGGCTACCCGTTGAACCTGTCGGTCTATGCCTTGCCGATTGTGCTGTTTCTGATCGGAATTATGGTGGTAGTGGGTTTTTTGTCGGGCAGTTATCCGGCATTTGTACTGGCCGCTTTTTCGCCCATCCAGGCACTGAAAGGTAAATTACGGCTGGGCAAAGGCGGTATCTCGTTAAGGAAGGTGTTGGTGGTGGTACAGTTCAGTATTTCGATTTTGCTCATGCTCGGAACCGCCATCGGTACCCAGCAGATGAGCTACCTTAAAAACAAACAGCTTGGGTATAACAAAGAGCAAACGGTAATAATACCCATCGACAACGAGGACATCTATACCTTCATCCTGAACCATAAACCAGAGCTGCAGGCCCAGAGCCGGGTGGCGGCCGTTTCGATGATGTCGGGCGAGCCGGGTGGCTTTTTTGATGGGCAAATGTTTGACGTCGAAGCGCACCCCAGCCGATGGAAAGCCCGAACGGAGTTTGCCGATTTCGATTATGTGAAAACCCTGGGCCTGAAACTGATTGCGGGTCGGGATCTTTCTGGCGAGTACCCCACCGACACGGCTCAGGCTGCCCTGATTAATCGAACGGCTGCTGCCCGGCTGGGCTGGACGCCGGAAGAAGCCATCGGCAAGTGGCTGAAAAACACCATACGGGATAGCACGAACCGGACCATCATTGGTGTGGTCGAGGATTTCAATTTCCTGTCGCTGAAAGAAGCTATCGAGCCATTGGTGATTGCGCCCAACCCCGACGACCGACGCGCGGCTTTGATTAGGTTAAGCCCCGGTAACCTGACCGCTGCGGTTGAGACTATCCGGCAGTTGTACGCCAAAACGCGACCGGCTTACCCCTTTGAGTACCACTTTTTAGACCAGCAGTTCGACCAGATGTACCAGGCCGATCTACGTCAGCAAACGATTCTGAGTGTGTTTGCGGGCTTAGCCATTTTTATTGCTTGTCTGGGTTTGTTTGGTTTGGCCTCTTTCTCAGCCCAGCAGCGCACCAAAGAAATCGGGGTTCGCAAAGTATTGGGCGCATCGGTAGGCAGTATTGTGAACCTACTTTCCAGTGATTTCCTGAAACCGGTAGGCATTTCCATTCTGATCGCCAGCCCAATCGCCTGGTATGTCATGAATCAGTGGCTGCAAAATTTTGCGTATCGGGTCGACATCGAGTGGTGGGTCTTTGCGGGGGCGGGGCTGTTGGCGGTAGCGATTGCGCTGCTGACGGTGAGCTTCCAAAGTGTAAAGGCCGCCCTAATGAACCCCGTGAAGTCGTTAAGATCAGAATAAACCCTCAACTGCCATGTTCAGAAACTATCTCAACATCGCGCTACGGACGCTGGTGCGTAACCGCAGTTTTACTGCCCTGAATGTGCTGGGGTTGAGCGTGGGCGTGGCATCCGCGCTGCTCTTGTTCATGGCTGTGCGCTATGAGTTGAGCTTTGACCAGTTTCATACCGACAGCGACCGCATTTACCGCGTAGTGCGCAAACAAGTTAATGCCAACGGCAACGAAGACTTCACGCGGGGCAACCCGCTGCCGGTAACGGCTGCGCTGAAAACCGACATCCCGCAGTTTGAGGCCATTGTGCCGGTCTATGCTACACTGAGCCCGCAGATTACAGTGCTCGGCAGCAAGCCCCACACCCGCAATTTTACAAACAAGTTTATCGAGCAACACCAGGGGTTTCTGGCCGGGCCGGAGTTCTTTCGGCTATTCAACTTTCACTGGTTGGTGGGCCAGCCCACCGTGTTGTCCCAACCGAACGTAGTGGTGCTGTCGGAGCAATACGCCAAAAAGTATTTCGGCGACGCCAACCTGGCCGTAGGTCGTTTTCTGCGCATCAATAACAAATTCACCATGCGGGTTGGGGGCATCTTGGCCGACCTGCCCCAAAACACGAGTTTCCCGTTGAATATCGTGATTTCCTACGAGACCAAACGCCGTGATTTCACGGGTTCCTTTGGCGTGACATCTTTCGACGATTGGTATAGTTCCAGCAGCAACGATCAGCTATTTGTGCGCCTACCCGCTCATTTTACCGCCGCCCAAGCCGACGTGCTACTCTCAACATTCTCGCGCAAACACTACAATGGGCTACGCGAGAAAAGAGTGCACTTCCTCAGCCCGCTGGCCGATGTGCACCACGACGAGCGGTTCGGCGGGATTACGGCTGAAGTACTGCCCGTACCGCGTCAGCGTCTGTGGAATATGGTGCTGGTGGGCGTCGTGATTTTGCTAATGGCCTGTATCAATTTCATCAACATCGCGTCGGCGATGGCTACCAGGCGAGCGAAGGAAGTGGGGATACGAAAAGTGATGGGCAGCAAAAAAAGCCAGTTGATTGGCCAGTTTTTGCTGGAAACGGGACTGATCGTAAGTGTTGCCGTGGGGTTGGGCGTGGGCATGGCCTACGCAGCCCTACCGCTGATGAGCCAACTGTTTAGCCTGCCCGCCGACCCATCGATCTACTTCCAGCCGGGCGTAGCACTGGGCCTGCTCGGTCTGCTGGTGATGCTTACGGCGCTGGCGGGGTTGTATCCGGCGCTCATTCTCTCGTCGTTCTCGCCGTTGGCCGTGTTTCGCAACCGCGTAGCATCGGGCTGGATGCGGGGAATCACGCTGCGGCAGGGCCTGATTGTGGTGCAATTCACGGCCGCGCTGGTGCTCATTATCAGCATGATAATCAATTTTCGGCAGATGGATTTCCTGAGCCGCATGAAACTCGGCTTTCAGAAAGAAGGTGTTTTCTATTTCGCTATGGATCCCGAATACGGGCAGCGGAACACTACGTTACGAAACGAACTGATCCGCATTCCGGGCGTAAGCAGCGTTACGTTTTCGTCGGATTTGCCGTCGTCGGACAGCAAATGGCAAAGCACTTTCGCCTTCACCAATTTATCGAAAGACGAAGATTTTACGGTATCCATAAAAATGACCGACGGCGATTACTGCAAGACCTTCGGCATTGCGTTGGTGGCTGGCGCGTCGTACACTACCAACGACACCGTGCTGAAGTTTGTGGTAAACGAAACGCTGCTCAAAAAGCTGAACATCCGCAACCCGGCGTCGGTTATCGGTCGGAAGTTGCGCATCGGTGGAGAGTCTCCCGCCGAGATTATAGGCGTGGTGAAAGATTTTCACACTAACTCGGCCCTGGAGGGGGGCATCCAACCGCTGCTCATGATGCCTGAAAAGAAGTTCTTCTTAGCGGGGAGCGTCATGATACGTTCGCAAAACCTGACACAGACCACCGAACAGATCAAAGCGACCTATGCTAAAGTGTTTCCCGAAGTAGCGTTTTTGAGTAAATTCTACGGCGAGACCCTCGCTAACTATTATGAAGCCGAGCAGCAGATGGGCCTGCTCTACCGCGTTTTTTCCGGGCTAACCATTTTCATTGCCTGCCTCGGCTTGTTCGGGCTAATGGCTTTCACGGCCGAGCAACGGACCAAAGAAATCGGGGTTCGCAAAGTGCTGGGGGCTAGCATTGCCAGCATTGTAGCCCTATTATCCAAAGACTTCCTAAAGCTGGTAGGTGTTGCCATTGTCGTTGCCTCCCCCATCGCCTGGTACGTCATGAATCACTGGTTGCAGGGCTTTGCTTACAAGATCAACATCGAATGGTGGATGTTTGCTATAGCGGGCTTGTTAGCGGTAGGCATTGCCCTACTGACGGTGAGTGTCCAGAGCGTAAAAGCGGCCCTGATGAACCCGGTGAAAAGTTTGCGAAGTGAGTAATAAGATGATTTACGATATACACCTATCAGAATGAATAAGCTCAAATGGCGCGGATTTCTGAGTGAGTGATTATTTCGATACAATCGGTTGAAATGGGAATAGAATATAGTTTCACTCCCCATTTACACTTTGTCTTGTCCTAAAATCGCTCGATTGTGCGGGTACCATTGAATACCCAGGACAACTGGAGTAGGCAGGCTGGTGCTTTCTACTTACCTTGTTTTGGCTTCAGAAACAAGCTCATCAACCTATATTGGTACACGTTAGTCCTTACTGAAATCTGGGCTGGAATGGATAAGGCCTCTTACCGAGGCACTTGTTGAATTCACTGGTGATCTTCTCAAGAGAATCCCGTATAGAAAAATCCTGATTCATCAATCCATTCACTGAAGTCAGTTTCGCCTTAAAACTTGATAAAACGATGGGAAAGCCAACAGCCGTCTTACCAATCGTCAATGCGCATGCCGCTGGCATTGACATCGGCTCCCGTACTCACTGGGTAGCCGTCGACCAAAACAAAGAAAACGTCCAATCCTTTGGCGTTTACACCCAGGACCACCAGTATCTGATTGACCATCTGCGGCAGCATGGCATTACGTCGGTCGCCATGGAAAGCACCGGCAGTTACTGGCAAACCCTGTTTAACGCTTTACAGAGAGCTGGATTTGAGGTGTTATTAGTGGGCGGTAGTCAGACTAAAAACGTCCAGGGCCGCAAAACCGATGTCATTGATTGTTTGTGGATTCAAAGGCTCCACTCTTTGGGCTTGTTGTCGGGTAGTTTTTTGCTGAGTGATACACTCCAGGAGCTTCGTACATATTACTACCATCGCCAGCACCTAATTGAACAGTTAGCAACTTATACCCACAAAATGCAGAAAGCGCTGCGGCTGATGAATATTCGCCTGGACGTAGCGATTCGCGACATCACAGGCAAGTCCGGCCTGACCATCATCGAAGCGATTCTGAGTGGCAACCGCGATCCGCATGAGTTAGCCTCGTTAGTGGACGTCCGGGTGAAGAAGTCCAAGGAGGAAATCACTCAATCGCTGCAGGGCTGGTGGCGACATGAACAATTGTTTGAATTAGGAGCCGCCCTAAATTTTTATAAGCTCTATCAGAAAGCGCTTCTGGAGTGTGACGGGGTCATCGAAGAGGCCTTACGACGCTCTGTGCCTCAGGAATCTGTTTCGAAATCAGCCGAACCCCTCCAACCTGCAACTCGAAAGAAAACGAACAAGCACACGCCTACCTTCGACGTCTCGCAGATTGCGCTGACTTATTTTCAAACAGACTTGTTAGCCATATCCGGGATGGGTCATAGTACGGTTCTATGCTTACTAACCACGTTAGGCAAGGACATTCATAAGTTTGCCACCGCCAAAAGCTTTGCCAGTTGGCTGCGGTTAGTACCCAACAATAAAATCAGTGGTGGACGTGTCATTAGCCATCGTACCCCCTCGGGCAAATCTTTCATCGCTACGGCTTTACGACAGGCGGCTAACACAATTGGCAATCAAACCAATCATGAGCTGAGTGGTTTCTTCAAGCGCATTGCCTATAAGAAAGGCCGAGTCGCTGCCATTACCGCTACGGCCCGAAAGCTGGCGATGATTATTTGGAACATGATTACCAAAAGGGAGCCTTACAAAAAAGCCCAGGTTAAAGACACGGCTCAGAAAACGAGAGAAGCCGGTTTACGGCAAGTGCAACGGCGTTTAAAGGCTCTTGATTTGAGTCAAGATGAGTTAATAAGGCTATTTGCAAGTCACTCCATGTCAATTACTTAATTGATTGTTGTATAGAAATAAGTTGACCATCACCACAAGCCGATGGACCACTTATTTTTGCTGCGTACTCAGGCGCATGAGCTCAAGATGCGTCAGATGGTTGAAGAGATCAACCTGGGCCGCCTGACGATCGATCAGGCCATGGCCAAATACAATGTTCTTACCCGGCATACGGTTAGAAAGTGGCTGGATCGAGTTCGTCTCGAAGACAAACAGCGTACCCAAGCCATGTCCCAAGCCGCTAAACAACCACCCCCAACGATCGTCGAGCAGATGGCCCACAAAGCCGACGAGTTAGCCGGCCAAGTCAAGCAATTACAGCATGAGTTAGAGCAGTCTCAACTCCAGGTACTCTACTACACCACCGTCATCCGGGTTGCCGAGCAGGAGCTGGGCATCGCAATCGAAAAAAAGTCCGATACCAAGCAATCCAACTCCTTCGAGTGAGCCATCCTCATGTTCGTATCCGGCGAATTGAGGGGTTGTTTGGTTTTAGTCGTCAGGCGTTCTATCAGCATACGAACCGCCTGATAACCGGGGAAGAGCGCGATCAACAGGTGTTAGCTTTGGTTGAGCAGGTCCGCCAGGATCACCCACGCATCGGGGGCAAGAAGCTCTATGAGCTGATCAAAGAAGAGCTGTTGAAAAGGGAAATAAAAATGGGCCGCGATGCTTTGTTTGATCTACTGGCGGTTAATCATCTATTAATCAGGAAGCGAAAGCGTAAGATGATCACCACTTTTTCAAGACATCGGTTTCGCAAGTACCCTAACTTGATTAAAGAGTTGGTCATCTTGAGACCTAATCAAGTGTGGGTGGCCGACATCACGTACTGGTTGACCGAAGCGGGATATTTGTACATCTCCTTGTTAACCGACGCCTACTCGCGTCGGATTATGGGCTTTGCCGTAGCGGACAGTTTAGCGGCCGTTCATTGTCGGCGGGCGCTGGAAATGGCACTTAAGCAGATTACCAAACGGATGGGTCGAAATCTGATTCACCACAGTGATCGAGGCATTCAATACTGTTGTGATGAGTATACTCAGGCAGTCGATGCTTATCACATCCGGATCAGCATGACCGAGAACTCCGATCCGTTGGAGAACTCGATTGCTGAGCGCATTAACGGCATTCTCAAGCAGGAGTATTTGAGTCATCAACCGGTCCGAAGCTTGGAGGAAGCGTATATACTACTGGAGAAAGGGGTGTTTCTCTACAATTACAAGCGACCGCACCTAAGTTGCAATATGCTCAGTCCCCATGCGGCTCACAGTAGCCATGGTCCCCTGGAACGACGCTGGAAGAACTATTACAAACCGCCCGCATCAGAGGAGCCGAAATAGCTTAAATTCGGACTAAGCATAAAAGGGTAAACGTATAGCCGGACTAACTCAAAACGGTCAACTTATTTTAGGACGATACAACTTTGGTAAGTCTAGATTGCAATCGGAGGTTTTTCTGAACGGTAGCCGGGAAGGGGGAAGTGGCCGAAAACACGACTTTTGGCGTTCAATAAAACCGTCCAGTTTAGTCGTTCACGATATTGGAGCACATCCAGAATTTTCTGAACTATGTAGTCTATTTTAGCGAACCAATTTCATTCAATACATTTGCTTACAAATTTATCTGTCAATACCGACCTGTTTCCAATAAATAGGGACACCTCAAAGCTTGCGCGCTTACTGTCGCAGATGAGTGGCTAATTGACTAATTCGTTGTCTCCTTCGCTATATTTTCTTCAGGGTGTGGAGATTCATATTCAGTAGCCCCTAAGTTAGCTTGATCTGATTCGGCTACTTTTTCAGTATTGGTCGATTGGTCCGTCGAAACGAATGGTTCATATAGTAAGCTGACCAACTCATTATGGTCATCGGTCAATCTCGACTGCTCTTTCTGCTTCCATTGTTGGAAAACCTGCCACTCCTCAAAAGCTATCAACACGGCAACTGGCTTACCTTGACGGGTAATCACGGAGGGCTGTTGGCCATAGACTGCTTTATTGATTAAATCAGATAACTGGACACGGGCTTCCTGGGCCGATACTTTATGCAATTGAACCATTTTCATAAACTGCGCTAATCAATACATTTGTACATTGTGACAAATCTATACAATCATTATTAAACATACAGATGTTAGAATTCGTATGATCTGTATTTTGCGTAATTTTCAATAGAATCGTACTATCTGTAACAACCTTACATTACATACTTTTTATACATTTTGTACAGAACTCTTGGTATTATTGAATTTTACATTTCTTAAACGCACGTTTGTAAAATGTAAAATCAGAGTATATTTACTTCACATCATCCATATTGCACCGTGGAACACTCATCGAGACTCAAACAGTACGTTGCCTACTTCCGGGTCTCGACCCAGCGACAGGGTGCCAGTGGTCTTGGACTAAGCGCCCAGCGTACGAGTGTTAATTCATACATTCATAACAAGGGAGAGATCATTGCTGAGTACACCGACGTTGAGTCGGGCAAGAAGAATAACCGGCCGGAACTACTCAGGGCAATCGCCTGCTGTAAGGAGAGGGGAGGGGTACTGCTTATTGCCAAGCTCGACCGGCTGACTCGTAATGTGGCCTTCATCTTTACCCTGCGTGATTCGGGAGCCGAGTTTGTGTGCGCTGACATGCCGGAGGCCAATACACTTACCATTGGTGTGATGGCTACCATGGCTCAGCACGAACGGGAAGTCATTGGTGATCGAACCCGTAAGGCTCTTGCTGAAAAGAAACGGGCTGGATTTACTCTTGGTAAACCAGAGAATTTAACAGAAGTCGCTGTTCAAAAGGGTTTGGAAGTACGACAGTATAATGCCCGTAGTCATGAGAATAATCGAAGAGCAGTAGCCTTGGTCAAATCGCTCCGGGGGGCTGGCCAGAGTTGGAGTGACGTGGCCAGAACGCTTAATGAGCACGGGTTTCTTACCCGACGTGGCAAATCATTTCAGGCAGTTCAGGTCCAGCGAATTATAGAACTGTACAAATAATAATTCCCATGTACTCGCAATTCGATTTTTTACAATGATAGCTTATTTTACAGAACAACATTAAAAATATTTTCATGAAAACAATACCATTTTACATCAAGAAAATAGAACTTAAGAATGTTGAAACATTTGTTAATAGTACTGAATTAAAGCTTACGAAACCCGATGGAACTATTTCGCAGTGGACTTTAATCCTTGGTGATAATGGTATTGGCAAATCTAATCTGCTACGGTTCATTGCTTGGATGAAACCGCAATTGCCATATGATGCATCTGATACTAATGGCTTAAAACCAGCCCCAATGATTAACGATGAAGAAAATGAAGTTTTAGAGCGTTTGGTTCATAGAAGTTTAGGGGAGACGCAGACGGCTACAGCAAAAGCATTGTTCGTGGCAAATCATCAACTGAATGAAAAAGCTACTTCATCTGTAAGCAAATGTGAAACAGAAATAACTATTGAACTTAATGATTTAGGTAAATTAAAAGATGTTGAAACTAATTTAAAAGCTTACGAGAATGGGGTGTTTTATACAGAAGAAGTGCTAATATACGCTTATGGTGCATCAAGGCAATTAGGTAAGTTGAATTTAAATAATCCTAAACTTCTTGATACAATACCAAACTTTATTCAAGAAAAAACGGAACTTTATGATGTAGAAGAAATTCTTCACACCTTACACTACGCTTCTTTAGGCTCTAAGGATAAGATTGAAAGAAAAAAGTATAAATCATTTATAAAGCGCGTAAAACAGATGCTAGTGGCGCTGCTGCCCGATTTTGAACATATAAAGGATATTGAAATAAATCCACCTAAGATATTAAGTCACAATTCGGAGGGGGGCTTTGTCATAAACACGAAACACGGACAGAAAATACCATATGGGGACTTTAGTCTTGGGTATAAAACGGTAACTGCTTGGACCGTAGATTTGGCATGGCGGCTATTTAATAAGCATCACGCCGAATCTGAGAACCCGTTAGAAGAGCCAGCTATAGTATTGATTGATGAGATTGACCTTCACTTACATCCTCGGTGGCAGAAGGATATTATGGCGAATTTATCTAAGCATTTTCCCAACATTCAATTTATTGCCACAGCCCACAGTCCGCTTATGGTGCAAGCAGCTGTTCGCTCCAACCATGCTGTTTTGAAATTTGAGGAAGGTAGTGTAAGAATTGAAAACGAGCCTGAGGGCATTGACGGGTGGCGAGTAGACCAAATTCTAACAAGTGATTTTTTTGGCTTAAAGTCTTCACGCGGGAAGGCGTATGAGGAACTGGTGGCGCAACGAGAACATTTGTTAGCTAAGAAAAAATTAGCGGAGAAAGATGAGGCTGCCCTAAAGGTAATTAATTCAAAGTTATCAAAGTTGCCAACTGGAGAAACACCTGAAGAGATCGATAATAGAAAAGAACTTTCTAAATTAGTTCAGAAACTTAAAAACAAAAGTATAGATTGAGACTATGAGACGAATAGACAAGTCAATAGTACCACCCCATAATCTCTTTAAGGCTGGTCACTCAGAAAACACTCATAATCAACAAGAATATGATTTTTCACCACAAAAGTACAATGAAAACGGAGAAAGTTTTGATATAAAAAAGACAATATATGGAAATAAAATTATTAAACAGGCTTTAAAAGAAGAACAGTATTTAAAATGCTGCTACTGTGAAAAACATCAAGGTGATGAGCCTGGAGCTGTCGAGCATTATCGACCTAAAGGTGGTTATCACTCTACAAGAGATGAAAAATTAAAAAAACCGGGTTACTATTGGTTAGGCTATGAATGGACAAATTTATACTTTGTTTGTTGTCGATGCAATACAACTAAAGGAAATCTTTTTCCTTTAGTTGATGAAAGTACAAGAGCAAAATCGCATCATTACGACATAAATCTTGAAACTCCTTATTTAATTGATCCAGGCGGGGCCAAAGATCCACGAGCACATATAGTCTTCGAAAATCATTTGATTAGAGGTGTAACTGAGTTTGGAAAGATAACTATTAAAATCTGTAATTTAGATAGACGTGATTTAGATGATATGAGACTTGAATTAATTAGTAACATTGACGAAAAATTGGCAGATATAGAAACATGTATTAGCCAAGATGACCTCAGCTTTGTAAGGGCTAAGAATTTTATTGGCGACTGTCAGAAGCCTGCTGCTCAGTTTTCAGCAACAGCAATTGATTATTTACGTCAGTATTCAGATTATTTGAGTCGATATGGTATTCAAGTAAATTGACAACAAGCGATTTTCCCTCCTTCGTTAAATCAGAAATCTGATCAAAATTATTTAACGAATCAAGTTCGCTTCCAGTACGTTCTATACGATCTACTAAAAATTCTTTTACTTCATTGGAACAATTATGGGCGGTAGCGAAGGCAACATAAAAGTCATGAACAGCTTTAAAAACATATATACCGTGTAATATTCCTCGGGCGGGCCGGTCTTCGTCGCGCCACGGGGAGTAATAAAGGTTGTTGCTCTTCGGGCGTATCAATTCTATCACATTCTCCAGCAGGGTTAACTGAAGGTGCATGGCTTCGTGCAGGATAGACTCCGCAACTCGCAGTGACGAAAGCAGTGAAGCATCTTCACAAACCGAGACAAAAATGGAGAATGGAATCTTGGGGTGGCTGTAGCTGGTATCTATTTCGGCATCATCCTGTCGCAAGACTTGTAACGTCTTAACTAGCTTGCCAATGCTGGCGGCTACCGGTTTCACTCGTTGGAGCAGCGATAGTGCTTGTAGAAGCTTATCTACCACGTGTTTTGATTCGAGCTCAGTTGCAGACAAGGGATCAAGACCGTGTTCGTCGTAAAAACTTTGTAGACGCTGGAAATCAGGGATTTCAACAATGATCTTTTCTACTCCGGCAACAGATAACTGTTTTTGATTGCAAGCAGTAGGTCTGAAATTACTTAAGCAATTAGCTATGCTGTAGGTATCAGTATTGATACCGGTTTCCTTAGTCAGCCTATTCCAGCCGTCCTGTGCCAGAATAGCAGCTAACGTCGGCTCACAAATAACGAATGGCTCATTCTTAAGGTAGGCTAATCCGTGAGCACGTGCATTCATGGCTGTTCTGACTGTTTAAAGGTATATACCAGCGTGTAGCGGGAGAAATTATACACCGTGGAAACTGCGTGGTTTGATCTATTAGAGATCTCGAACCCAAATGCTGAATTACTCACCGGAAGGATAATGTCGCTCACATCTTCCGCATTAGCAGAATTAAACAGGAGCAAGTACCCCCCGTTATCCTCAATCCAGTTGGCATTAATTTGCACTAATAATCGATGACTTTCCTCTTTGCCAATAAAATCATTGTGCACTCCTATGCGCTGTCCGTCGGTAAGCTTATGCACCGTGGCACCTGCTAATTCTAAACCACTAACCTCAAAAGTCGCTTCTATTTGCTCCTTGACCGCTCTGACCAGCCCGTCTTCAATCAAATAGCGTAAATTAGACGGAAGCGTAATATGTAACAGGCTAAATTCGTACTGCTCATAAAATTCTGTTCGGGTCAACTCCCAGATGGTGGTGCTTGACAACCAATTATATATGTCTTTCTCAAGCGCTGGGGAGAAAACCTGCTTAGCGCAAAAGTGCGGAAAAGGGCGTTGTTCAATTATAGTATCTGAGAAATCGATCACCTTAGCAGTATGCATGGTCTAAGCTATAGGCACTGAGTAGTTGACGCATGTGGCCAATCAAATAGAGTTGGTCTGAACAGTATACAGAAGCATTGTTGAAGCCGCTCTGGCCGTGCCAGCGGTGTAAAATCATACCGCCACCGCAGACGTTCAGTTCCGCACAGGCGAGACATTTCTTGCTGGTTGGCTTCTGCATCTGTCGGTACTGGTCAAACTCAACCGAATGCAGGAAATCAATCAAATTGGTTTCCTTAACATTGATCGGTTGCAAAAACTTATCGGCACCATTGAAAGAGCTTTTTAGCGTATCATTTTTCATGAGCCCACCATCGGTGTCAATAATTAGAATCCCGAAATCAGTGACCCCTAACCCTTCTTTGGAAACACTTCCTCCCAAGAGTACTTTCAGCATGTCATCGAGAACCCGGATCGGTAGCGGATCGACATCGTTCATGTAGCTATTCAGCAAGCCAACCATCCACTTACCATACTCCAAAGATTGCACGGCCGCTTTACCGACTGGCAAAGCGGTATGGTTACCATCTTTGTAGAGAAAATCAACGCTGGGCGCACCCATCGTTTTGAAGAAATTATAGATCTCCGCTGGGTCAGTAGCCGGGTCGATTACTGCCAACAGGCCCGCGTTAAGAAAAGTGGCTTCCGGGTGCGACTGTAGCGTAGCTATCCCTGTAATGACTTGGTCAAACGTTCCAGAGCTGCCATGGGTGACTCTAAACCGGTCATGAACGTGCGCTGGCCCGTCAAGGCTGACGGCTACGCTTACCTGGTGCAGGGCACAGATGTTCAAAATTTCTTCTGTGATAAGTATACCGTTCGTCTGAATACTGATTGGATAGCGAGGGGGTAGAACAATCCGCAGTTGTTTTAGTAAATCGCTCAACCTGCCTGCGCCTAACAATAGGGGCTCACCACCATGCAACACGACACTAAAGCAATCCCGCTGGTGTAAGGCCAATGACGCCAGGGATGAGCAGACTGCCTGTACGGTTTCCGCCGTCATGAACTTAGACTGCCGGGACCAGTTGTCGTCTCCCATGTTGTATACATAGCAGTACGTGCAGTTTATATTACAGCGGCTCGCTACCTTAATCAGCACCGTATCAAGGATAGGCCTAACGTCTTTACTATCGGCCACGGTTATGCCGGTTGTGAGTCCGGTTGTAAGCCAGAATGTTAGGCTGCGCTTCGGTTCTCACTTCCCGAATGAGCCGTTCCAAGAGCGAATTAGGAGCCTTTTTGGCTTCAATAACAAGGGATTCTGGTTCTTTTAAACCGTTCTCTTGCTGTAAGCCATTATTCAATGAGTCAATCTGGTCCATAACAAGTCTATCAGGCTATAAAGGTATAGAAAAATAGAGTTAAAATTTATTATATATAAATGATTGACTATTAAGTACTTATTTTGTAATACAGTTTTCGTAAACTAAACTGAGCTATGGAGCTGGCGGTTCGAAACGGTAGCTGAAAATCGAATAAATGATTGAAAACGAATAGTTTATGATAGTAAAAATTTAAGAGGTATTTAAGATGAGCTTCCCCATCCTATCCTAAAAATAGATGTCATTCTTTAGGATAGGACGGGAAGGGATGCTGTTCTTTAAATTTTTGCCTATCTGTTAAAGTTATCCTAATCGAATATAAATCATCGCTGTTTGTTTAGGGGCAGCGGAGCCGCGAGGCCCACGCGATCTACGGCCTGGAAACCACCAGTCTTGGTGAATTTCATGTTGTGGTTGAAGTTGCGCATTGAATCAGACGGGTCCAAAGTGATAAAATTGAGTTCAGTCAGGGTAGCTCGGGGCATTGCGGCCGATACAATAACCTGGCTTTCTACCTGGCCGTTGATGGGGTTCAACTGTTTCGCTAAGGCATGGACAACGACCTGGCTGACGGGCAAAAGAGCTTGCACTTCGCGGGCCACCCGCAGCAAGCAACCGCATACGTAGTCTTGGTAGAGCTCGTTGAATTTACTAACAGGCAACGCCTTACGGGAGAGCTTCCCGCTGGCAAGCTGGCTAACGACAAAATCGGGAATAACGTCCATGCTATTTACGTGTACATCAACTTCGATGTGGTCAGCGGTAAAGGTGTATTCAAGCCGTGACTCCAGGTGAGTGTTACCTTCAAAAGGCGCAAAAATCTCCAACACCTGTGCATATACATCGGAATCTCTATTCAGCACCTGGCGAGTGAGGTCCTGCCGGTCCTGCCACTCGTTAAATTGGCTGGTGTATTTGGCCTGATGCTCAACGGTGATCTGGTAGTCGCGCTGACGGGCAACAACGATGGCCTCTTCCAGGCGCTGAATTTTACGGGCCCCTAATCTGAAGAGCCGGTCGAAGAAATTAGGTTGGTAAGTATCTAAAGAGACTTGAGCACGCTGCTCCTCTTGGGTACTCAGTAAGGGTAAACTTGGAGGAGACTCCTGCTGCATTGCCGACCAGTCAAGCCGATCACTGCGATCGTAATGAACGGATTTAATGACGCTGATATACTCGTCATAATCGCGTACAGCTTGGGCTGCACTGGTTATTGCCTGCTCCTTTTGCAATTGCTTGAATTGTTGCGTGGCAACCCGGGCTCGTCGCTGCTGGTCGCGCTCGATGCGCCGGGTAGTGGCGGCAAACGAGCGGACGGCTCCTTTCCAACTCATAGATTAATAAGGATTAAGGTTGATCGGATAGAAAGGTAGTTTATAGCTCCTGCTCTTCCGCTTCTAATTCAGTAGGAATGTTTTCTAACTGGAATTTCTCCCACTCAGCCCGGTAACGTGTGTCGTTGCTCAGGGCTTGCTCAACGGCCAGGCTTTCGCGGTATTGGCGGGCTACTGCCGAAAGAGTCCATTTCGTGTCGATCCCTAAACGCTCAATTTCTGATTTAATCTGGGATAGATCTACGCGGAAAAATTCTTTACGCGGGTTGACCTTGTTAATCTGATTATTTAGGAAGTGGCGGTGCAAGTCGCGCTCCAGGGCTGGAGCATCGTTGCTGAAGAGCAGCGCGTGGACGTCAAACTCAAAGGGTACTGAAGCATCGCCCAGTTCGCGCACACGGTCGAGAGGTTCCAGACGGCGGGTCATGCCGATTTTGTAGACGTGTTCGCCAAAAGAGCCAATATTAGAGATAATATAGACGTGGCCGGACTTGGTTTGTTGGGCCATTGAGAGGGCGCGCTGATTTTTCTCTTGGGCCACCCGTAATCTATCTTCTAATTCACGAAGCTGATCGTTAAAGGCCGACTGCTGCTCGGCCGAGGCTTTAGCCGCTTGTTGCTGTATTCTATCGATAGCTTTCTGGATCGTATCTTCTTGCTTGGCCGCATCGCGCTGGGCTTTTTCAAAGTCGCGACGGGCCTTCTCTTCCTCTCGAATCTGTTCTTTAATGAGCCGCTGCTCTTCGCGCTCTTTCAACTTCAACTCATGAAGGACGGTAGCCCAGCGCAATTCTTCCAGACGGGACTGTAAATACTCCGGGGTGATGCGGGCATCTTTAAATGGCTTACCCAGGTTGTTAACCAAAGCGTATGCATCCTTGATTTGCTGACTCAGCGTACCATAATTATCATGCTTGACACTGGCCAGCACGGTATCCACTTTACCATTGAAGGCGTCGGTAATAAAGTTTACGGCACTGGTACTACGTACTACCTCGACATAATCACACTTAGCGGCTACCCGAGTACTCATCATCAACCTTGTCCGCTCACGAGCCCGCTTTAGTTCCTCGCCCGCTTGCGTGTGGCCGAATTCGTCGGCCAGTTCATCCAGTAAGACATACGATGGAATCAGGTACTGGTCGCCATAACCGTCAATGACATTTTTGAGCGCTTGAATCGTTTTCTCAAGGCCAGCTGCATTACGGGCGGCCGCCAGGGCCTCACCAGCAATTTCTTCGCCCCGTTGATTAGCCATGCTAACGATGCGGGCGGCTTCCTTAGTGGCATCGAGCAGTACGCCATCGGCTTGTGTTTGCAGAACGCGGGCTCTAACGCCCGCTTGATCGCGGATATCTTTGCTTTCCGCGCGGGATTGTTTGAGTTCGTTAGCTGCGGCCGCGCGTAGATCGCCAGCCTCGTGCTGAGCACGGGCGAGAACGGTAGCTGCTTCACTCTCCGCTTGGGTACGTACCTGAGTGGCATATTGCTCAGCGTCCAAAATGGGTTGGTACTGGCTGAGTTGGTCGACTTCACCCTGCAACTGCGCTTCCCGGGTGGCTGCGGCAAGGATTTGTTGATCAATTGCATTCTGGGCTAAAGTCAACTCCTGCTCTTTGGACTTGATTTTAGTAGTTTGGACCAGGAGAAAAATTAGGGCGACAACTAATGACAGGAGTAGAAATAGGGTCATAGAAGGGCAAGAGTAAGAAATTCAAACTTACCTAAATAAAAGCAACCATTAGAAATGATCAATTCGGCGGACACAAATTTTAGCTTGTATCAAGCGAGAAATTCGCTTTTGCAAGTGCGTTAATGTCAGACGCTCTAAAATAGTTCGTTCACGGTTCCTTAAAGACACCATACAGACGTATATAAAGTTGTGCAAACAATTTTTCGACGACACCAAATTCTGGGACTTCTACTAACTGTAACGGTCTGAGTATACTGCTTGGACTAAACTTGTACAAGACGGACTGATCCGACATAGGGTGATTACATGTATATGCAGTTGGGAGAACAATCTGATCGAAGAAAGGCGCGACTTAATCTTGAAACTGTCGCATTTAGTTTGCGGAGTGTCGCATTTAGTTTGCGTATGTCGCATTTAGTATCGTGAATCACACCATACATGCCGTTCGTCCATTTTTTCGACCACCAATCTACTAATTATCGATTTTTTATTAAAGTACCTTGCATTGCATAGTACCTTATTGTACCTTTGATCTATGTAATTTACGAAACTGGCTACACCAATGAATATAGAAAACGCTCAGGTGCAGATGCGAAAGGGCATTTTGGAGTTCTGCATCCTGCACATCATATCGCGGGGCGAAATTTACGCGTCCGATATGCTCGATGAACTCACCTCCGCCCGCATTATGGTGGTGGAAGGGACCCTTTACCCGTTACTTACCCGGCTCAAAAATGCGGGTCTGCTCGATTATAAGTGGGTAGAGTCCACGTCAGGGCCACCGCGTAAGTATTACATCCTGACCGATTTAGGGCGCAATTCGCTCGAATCGCTGACCGAAACGTGGCAGGAACTGGCCGAATCGGTCAACCAGATCATCGGCCGGACGGAGCAGCACCGCAAACCGGCCAACGGCACGAATGCGCCCATGACCATGCCCGACCAAACCAGTTCTTCCCCTAACGCTTAACCGAGACTATTTCTATCTAAGACCATGAAAAAGACAATCAGCATCAACATCAGTGGGGTCATTTTCCACATTGAAGAAGACGGCTACGATAAACTCAAAAGTTACCTGACGACCGTCCAGCAGTATTTTTCGACTTACGAAGACAGTCAGGAGATCGTAACGGACATTGAAAACCGCATTGCCGAAAAACTTCTTGCCAAACTCAAATCCGCCGACCGGCAGGCCGTTTCCCTCGAAGACGTTAACGAACTCATTGCCGCCATGGGAACCGTGGCCGACTTTGAGGCCGTGGAAGAAGAGGAAGTGTTAGTAACCAGTGGAGGACGCAACTCGGCACCGGGGTCAGGTAACGCCCGGCCCGGTGGCCAGCAAACGGGTTCTACGACCGGTGCTTACAGTTCTGCCCAAAGCGGCAACACAGGCACGTATACCGGTCCGCGTAAACTGGTTCGGGATTTGCGCCGGAAAACCCTCGGGGGCGTGGCGGCTGGTCTGGCGCATTACTTTAATATGGACGTGGTTTGGGTACGCCTGATTTTCGTTGCCCTGGTAGTTGGTTTGCCCGCGTTAATGGGTGCTTCCAACAGTAACTCCGGCGATTTCTTCGGTGGACTTAGTGGCTTCACGGTCATCATCTACATCGCTATGTGGATTGCCCTGCCCGGCGTGGGGACGATTGAGGAAGACAAGACGATCAAAAAGTTTTTCCGTAACCCCGAAGACAAAGTGCTCGGGGGCGTCGCGTCGGGTATTGCGGCTTACTTCGGCATCGACACAGGCGTCGTCCGGCTGCTATTCGTGCTCGGCATCGTATTCTTCGGCGTCGGATTCCTGCTCTACATCGTGCTCTGGATGATTGCGCCCCCGGCTAATACGCTCACCGAAAAAATGGAAATGCAGGGTCGCCCAATCACCCTCTCAAACATCGAGAGCAGCATTAAGCAGAACCTGAACATCAACGAAGCGCCCAACAACGAAAGCGGCCTGACGCGGGTACTGCTGTTTCCCTTCCGGGCCATTGCCACCATCATTGGTGGGCTTGGCAGTGCGCTGGGGCCGCTGCTGAACGGTGTGGTGGCCGTTATCCGGGTGTTTGCCGGTATCCTGCTGCTGGTGCTCGCCTTCGCCGGGATGGTGGCCTGTTTAGCGTTCCTGGGCGCGGCCATTGGGTTAGAATCGGGCATGAACTTCGGCGATGGTGACTTTCCGGCCCAACTGTTCCGGTCTGACATTACGATGCCGATGATCGTGTCGGGTTTTGCGGTGGGCATTATTCCGGCCTTCGGACTGGCAATTTTAGGGGTTATGCTCATCACGACGCGCAGCGTTATCAGCAGCCGCACGGCACTGACCCTGGCGGGCGTGTGGTTGGTCAGTATGCTGGTGTTTGGCGGAACGGCCACGCCCCTCATCAATAGTTTCCAGCGGAAAGGCGTTGTTGACGAGACCAAAGTGCTGCGGGTGGCTGGTACGCCAACGTTCGACCTGGTCGACATCGACAGCGAATACAACACTGGAGCGGACCTGGAACTGGAAGGCTACGAAGGAACGGATCTTAATTTAGTTCAGCGGTTTGAAGCGCAGGGCCGCAACCGGGCCGACGCCCAGGCCAATGCCCGTACGATTCAATACCGGTACGTGCAGCGGGATTCGGTGATTCGGTTCGACAACAGTATCGAGTTAGCGCCGAAAGCCCGTTTCCGAATGCAGGATCTGGAGATGAACCTGAAGATTCCCTACGAAAAACCGTTTCGCATGACGCCCGCCTTCGCCCGCTACATTCGCAATCGGTTTGGTGAGAAAGAAATCGACCGGATGCAGGCCAGCCTCTGGAAGTTCACCCAGGCAGACGGCCTCGTGTGCATCAACTTCCCCCGCGAACGGGAACGCGACGCCGACAGCGAAGATAACGACGTGACCGACCTCACCGACGACGTGCAGAGTGCCGTAGCGGGTGAACTGGGTGAAGATTTTGACGAGATGGGCGACCACACCCGGCAGTTCAACGCCAGCAATTTCTCGAAGGTCGACGTGTCGGGGGCATTCGTGGTTCGTTTCCGCAAGGGCGATACGTATAAAGTCGTGGCCGATGGTCGCGAAGAGGATTTAGACGAGGTGAAGGTGGACGTTGACGGTAACACGCTGGAAGTGTCGATGGAAAACAACCGCCTGTTCGACTGGAGCGACCGCAAACGCATTGGCCTGACCATCACCGTTCCCGCCATCAATGAACTGAAGATGTCGGGCGCATCAAAGGCTAGTTTAACCGGCTTCGGCTCGTTCAACGACCTCAATATTGACATGAGCGGAGCCTGCCGGACGGTGTTCGATGGGGACGTCAAAAAACTGACCATCGGCCTGTCGGGCGCATCGAACGTCATTCTGCGGGGCCACGCGACTCAGTTAGACGCCGACCTGACCGGAGCCAGCAAAATTGAAGCAACCGGCTTAGCCGTCGACCGCGCCGAGGTCGATGCCAGCGGAGCCAGCCACGCCGACATGGGTCAGGTCGGCACACTCGACTCTGAAACATCGGGAGCTAGCAAGGTAACGCGGCAATAGTTAAATGGTTAATGCATAATGGGTAACGAATAATGTACAATGTGACCACTGGCACCATTGTACATTATTCGTTACCCATTATGCATTAAGACTCCTATTGTTTCGGTACGGAAGCGGCCACGTCCGGCACCGTAATCTTCTCGATCTGTAGCTGACGGCACTGGGCGTTAAAGCGGCCAATATCATCCTGAATCAGCCGGTTCATGTCAGTTTTTAGTGGTTGCCAGGTGGTGTTGAGTTCGGCTAAGCGTGCGGTTTGCCCGGTCGTGACGTAGGGCATGTTCACGTCTAATTCGCCCTTCAGAAACATATAATCGGCGCTCAGCTTGTTCTCGAAATTAATAACGTCGTCGTTGGACTGCGACTTGGGCTGAATCACTTTCTCTTCCCATACCTTTATCCGTTTGGCTACCGCCCGGCCCGAGTCGGCCACGGCTTTCAGGTTGGGTTTATCGTCAATGAGATCGACCAGTGCGTTGATTTGTTGCTGAGCTTTGCGCATCCGGTTCACACCCTGATGAATCTCCTTAACCCCGTCTTCGATGGCGATGAGCGTTTTCTGCTGCTGCTCGTAGTCGGCTGCTGACGCGTTGAGCCGGGGATCGGGTAGGATTTTGAACGCTACAGTTTTCGCCTGTTTGCCCAGCTTCACCTGCGCCTGATAAGTACCCGGAGCCACTTTGCGGCCGCTGTAATTGCCTTCGATAAACACCTTTTCGATAGAGGGCAGCGTTTCGGTGCGCATGTTCCACACGAACCGGTTCAGGCCGGGCTTCATCGTCAGCGTCGGCTCCGGCGATGGGCCACCGGGAAACTGGACAAACTTCTTGTCTTTCTTACTGCTAAACATGCGAAGCACCGCGCCCTGCTCCGACCGGATTTCCAGCGAAAGCGTTGCGCTGGTATCTACTTTAGCGGGCAATTGGTAATAAATCACCACGCCAGTAGCGGGATTAGTGCCTGCAAAACCGCTACGGCCGGGGCTGCTGCCGGACTCTTCGTCATCGTCGTCCTGAACGACTTTGTCCAGCGCACTGCTCCCCGATACGCGGTAGGTAGCCTCCGGTTTGTAGACCAGCAAACTGTCTTTGCTAACTTTCTCGCTGTACTGCCGAATCGGCCCCAGATCGTCTAAGATCCAGAACGCCCGCCCGGACGTAGCCGCGATCAGGTCGCCCTGATGCACTTTGAGGTCGGTGATGGGACTGAGGGGCAGATTCAGTTGCCAGGGTCGCCAGTTGGTGCCGCCGTTGTAGGAAATATACAGTCCCGTTTCAGTTCCGGCGTACAGCAGGTCTTTGCGGTCGGGGTCTTCGCGAACCGTTCGGGTATAAGCACCGTAGGGGATACCCTGCGTAATTTTTGTCCAGGTTTTGCCGTAGTTGGTGGTTTTGTAAATGGCCGGGGTAAAATCGTTGAATTTGTAACGGGTGGTGGCGATGTAGGCCGTGGCTTTGTCGTGGGGCGATACTTCGATAGAATTAATCAGCGTTTCGCCCAAACCCGCCGGGGTCACGTTGGTCCAGGTCGTGCCGCCGTCGCGGGTGAGGTGGACTAAGCCATCGTCGCTGCCCGTCCAGAGAAGGCCTTTTTCGGTCGGGGATTCGAGCGCGTAGCTGATGGTGGCGTAATTCTCTCCGCCCGCGCCTTCGTTGGTGTACGGCGCACCGCCCCAGCCCAACCGGGTGGAGTCGTGGCGCGTCAGGTCGGGGGAGACAGGCAACCAGTTTCGGCCCATATCGGTGGTTTTGAACAGGCGGTTTCCGGCGTGGTAATACGCGTTCGGCTCGTGTTTCGACCAGATGATGGGCGCGTTCCAATTGAAGCGGTATTTCATCGTTTTGGCCTGCTGCGCTAAGTACTGAATCGGCGCGACCATGATGCCCTTACCCTCATGCGTTTGCTGATCGAGCACTTCAATGGTGCCTTGATAACTGCCGCCCAGCACGTAGCGCGGGTCGTCGGGGTTGAAGGCTAAAAACGCGCTTTCGCCCCCCGCCGACGCCCGCCAGTCTTTATCCGTGATGCCGCTGCCATCGGTGGTCCGGCTGGTAATCATCACCGAGGTGTTGTCCTGCTGTCCGCCGTAGATATTGTACGGAAAGCGGTTGTCGGCATTAATGCGGTAAAACTGCGCCGTGGGCTGGTTATTTTCCGACGACCACGACTTGCCCCCGTTGAAGGTTACGGTGCCCCCGCCGTCGTTGAGCAGAAACAGGTTTTTATTGTTCGCCGGGTTGATCCACAAATGATGATGATCGCCGTGCGAGCCGGTGATAGGCGTGAACGTTTTCCCCCCGTCGATAGATTTGAGCATCGAGGTATTCAGTACGTACACGATGTTTTCATCGACCGGATCGGCGAAGATTTCGATGTAATACCAGGCCCGCTGCACCGTGCGGTGGTCTTTGCTGACCCGGTTCCAGCTTTTGCCCGCGTCGTCGGACAGAAAGACCCCGCCTTTTTCGGCTTTCGTATCGGACTCGATCACGGCGTAAACCCGGTTGGGATTCGCGCGGGACACCGAAATGCCCATTTTACCTAATTCCGTGGGTAATCCTTTAGTCAGCTTCGTCCAGGTTTCGCCCGCGTCGGTCGATTTGTAGAGACCACTGCCTTTGCCCCCGCTCTGCACCTGCCAGGGGAGCCGCCGGTGCTCCCACATCGACGCGTAGAGGATACGCGGGTTGGTCATATCCATACTCAGGTCGTTGCAGCCCGTGTTCTCGTCCACGTACAATACCTTCTTCCACGACTTACCGCCATCGGTGGTTTTATAAACGCCCCGCTCCGCCGATGGGCCATGCAACGCACCCTGCGCGGCCACGAAGACCACATCGGCGTTTTGCGGATGCACCCGCACGGCGGCAATGTGCCGGGTGAGGTCGAGACCCAGGTGTTGCCACGTTTTGCCCGCATCGGTCGATTTGTAGACGCCATCGCCGTGGGAGGTCATCACCCCCCGTGGCGCGTGTTCGCCCATGCCCGCGTACACCACCGCCGGGTCCGCGTCGCAAATGCCAATGGCCCCCACCGACGACGTTTTCAACTGACCATCGGAGACGTTTTTCCAGGTCATGCCCGCGTCGTCCGTTTTCCAGATACCGCCACCCACCGTACCCATGTAGTACAGTTGGGGATCGGTCGTCACTCCGGTTCCCGCGACGGACCGGCCACCCCGGTACGGTCCGATGCTTCGCCATTTGACGGGTTTGAAATATGGGTCATCGTTGACCGCTCCTTCGGCGATGGACGTGGATACCGCTTTGGCTATTTTTTGCCGCTGTGCCAGTAACGGGTTGATTGATAGAAGGAAACAAAGAAGAAGTAGGGCGTTTCGCATAGGTAGCCAGTTGTTCAGTTCGATCTGGCTAAGATAGTGCAAATCAGGGTTTGGGCGGCTTAGTTAGGCTATAACAGGAATCGATAATCGACGTGTCCTGGTGGATAAAGCTAATATGGCGGACTAACCATAGCCACAACTACCGTCACACACAATTTGACAGGCAGGGTGGTTGAAATTTCCTACATTAGCGGCTGATGGACTAAGGATTCGTTGCATATAGCCTATTCGAAAAGGCACGAGATTCTTTAAAATTAGATGTCATGCACGAAGAAACGTTTCTTAAGATTCGCCTGTATTTTACAGGAGCAATGATGATTTCTATATGGTTACTATTAATTTGGGACTATCATCATGGAGGTGTACCAAGCCATCATATTTTGCAGCGTAAAGACATGCCTGAATTTTCTAATTGGTGGGGAGGACTTTTACTCCCATTGCTCACATGGTTTCTATTATATCGGATTCAAAAGAGAATCATCAATCCCAAGAATGGAAACTCAAGAGCTTCAAAGTTTTCTTTGAATATACTTTATGCATTTATTATTGCTCTATGTTTTGGAATACTGCTTTCTGTGTTTTTTACTTTCGGCTATACTGAAATGCCATTATACATGCTTACTGGGCTTCTCCTGCTTGCACTTTTCTTGCCAATTTATCGGGCAGAGTGCTTCCTTGGCTGTGTCATTGGTATGACCTTTACATTTGGTGGAGTTCTTCCAATTGGAATAGTAGCGCTATTGACTTTAATAGGTATGGTACTATACCTGCTTGTTAGGCCTGGAATAATTTTTTTCACATCAAGATTTGCAAATTTAGTCTCCTCAATTAAGCACAAATAAGACAGACAATAAAAATAAGAAGTAAGGTTGATGATGTAACAGTATAAAAATAAATTAGCCAATAGTTTGCTAAACCGTTTCAATTCGGTAGCTGACCGTCAGTCACGGTCAGCTTTCTTGAGTCAGCCGTTGAAAGTCTACTGGTACAAAATAAAATCAACTCATTGAAATAACGTTAACGCCTAACCGTCACCCGTAAGAATGTGGCGGGTATAGACGTGGTGTTATCGGTGGTGCTTTTGTTTTGACTGGTAAACAAGGCTTCCAATTCGTGCTGCAACTCCGACGCCTTACCGTTCTTTTCGGCGGCTTCAAACGCGTTCATGGTGGGGCCGTAGTAGTTTTTGAACGTGTTGAGGAGTTCCGACGGTGGATACGGGGCGTCAAACGTGAACGTCTCCCTACTAAAGGATATAGCTTCTTTTGCCACGCCCGCCTGCCCAAACCGGTCGATAACGTGGTCCTCGACACCCCACAACATTGGGCTAACGAAACCCTCCGGCGGGGGCGGTGTGTAGGCCGAACTGATCTTTAATATTTGCGCAACTAAAGTAGGATCGCCCGGTATCCAGTTGCCCATCACGATTCGGCCGCCCGGCCGGGTAACCCGAACCATTTCTTTGGCTACCTCGACCGGTTTTGGGGCGAACATGGCACCGAAGATACTCACAACCAGATCAAATGTCTGATCCTGCAGCTCGTGCAAATTGGTGGCATCACCCTCCTGGAAAGTACAATTGGTCAGCCCTTCCGCTTTCGCCCGGCTGTTTCCCGCGTCAACAAGATTCCGGGCGATATCGACCCCTAAAACGGTAGCACCGAGTTTGGCTTCCGGTATCGCGGTGGTGCCATCGCCACAACCGAGATCAAGCACGTTAAGACCGTTAGTGACTTCTAATTTGGCAACCAATGCCGCACCGCTTTCGCGCATGGTTTCGGCGATGCGAGTGAAATCGCCCTTCTCCCACAATGCTTTATTTGGATTCATCCTATTTCGTTTTTATGATCGCAATGGTAGAAACGATTTTTCGCTTTATTGCTACACTACTGTGTTAACGGTATGAATCTAAACGACCATTGTACAGAACAGTACGCCCATTAATCCTACTTGCTATGTTAGAACTGGTCATTGATGCCCGGTCCGCGTCCATCGGTAATGGATTTGCCGTGAAACGGATTCTGCCCTACCGGCTCCGTCGGATGCTGGGCCCTTTTATTTTTATGGACCACGGGGGACCGGTGAGCAAAACGCCCGACGAACTGGGCCAGATGGACGTACTGCCGCATCCGCACATTGGCCTCTCCACGGTGAGCTACCTCTTCGATGGGCAGGTGACCCATCGCGACAGTTTGGGTGTGCAACAGATTATCCGGCCCGGCGAGGTTAACTGGATGACGGCGGGGCGGGGAATTGCCCATTCCGAGCGGTTCGAGGACCCGAAGTTGCTCGCGGGTAATACCTTTGAAATGATTCAGACCTGGGTAGCCCTGCCCGAATCGGCCGAAGAAAATGCCCCGACTTTTACCAATTATCAGCCCGACAAGTTGCCCATTTTTACCGATACCGGTGTCTGGATGCGACTGATCGCCGGGCAAGCCTATGGCCTGACAAACGGCGTAGCTACGCATTCTCCGCTGTTCTATGCCCACGTCGTGCTGCAACCCGGTGCCCGGTTTGGTCCGCCACGGGGTTTTCCCGAACGGGGAGCTTATGTAGCTAAAGGCAGCGTGGAGGTGAACGGCCATACCTACGGCGTCGGTCAGTTGCTGGTCTTAAGTGCGGGCGTCGACCCGGTGCTGACCGCCAAAGAAACCTCTACGCTCATGCTGCTGGGTGGCGAACCGCTGGGTCAACGCTATATCTGGTGGAATTTCGTGTCGTCGAGCCGCGAACGCATTGAGCAGGCTAAAGCCGATTGGCAGTCAGGCCGCATTCCTCTACCGCCCAACGACAACGCCGAGTTTGTTCCTCTGCCGCCCGACGACCGTTCGCGCCCGGCCGGTTCAGGGGTCAACCCTTCGCCCCAGCCCTTGTCGTAGCGCTAACCGGTTGCCAACCGGAACCGGTTAGCGCAGTAACGGAGCCAGTCGTTCACCAATCAGTTCGATGGACTCCATGATCTTGTCGTGTGGCAGCGTGGCCACATCCATCTGAAACGTCACCCGCGCGATGCCGCCCAGCGCGTCGCTGTGCCGCCTGATTTTCGCGGCCACGTCTTCGGGGCTACCCACCAGCAGGGCACCCAGCGGGCCGGTTTGGGCGTCGAAGTGAGCGCGGGTTACGGGGGAGCCACCGCGTTCGCGGGAACGGGCGGTGAAGGTTTGGGCGTAGCCGGGATAGAAAGACTCGATGGCTTCGTCGGTCGTCGGTGCCACGTAGCCCAACGAGTGCAGACCCACCCGCAACTGGTCGGGTGGGTGCCCGGCCCGGCGACCGGCCTCGCGGTAGAGGTCGATCAGGGGCCGGAAACGATGCGTATCCCCACCAATGATCGCCACCATCAGCGGCAGTCCCAGCGTACCCGCCCGCGCAAACGACTGTGGCGTACCGCCCACGCCCAGCCAGATGGGCAGCGGCTGTTGCAACGGCCGGGGATAGATTCCCTGACCCGTGAGCGCGGGGCGAAACGTACCCGACCAATGCACTTTTTCGTTCGCCCGGATGTCGAGCAGCAGACCAAGCTTTTCGGTAAATAACGGGTCGTAATCGTTCAGGTCGAACCCAAACAGGGGGAAGGCTTCAATGGATGAGCCACGCCCCACCACCATCTCGGCCCGGCCTTGCGAAATCAGATCGAGGGTGGCAAACTGCTGAAATACCCGCACGGGGTCGGCCGCCGACAGCACCGTGACGGCACTGGTCAGGCGGATTCGCTGGGTTCGGGCTGCTGCGGCAGCCAAGATAACGGCGGGTGCCGAGTCGAGGTATTCGATCCGGTGGTGTTCGCCAATGCCGAAAACGTCCAGCCCAACCTGATCGGCTCGCTCAATCCGGTCGAGCAGCCCGCGCATGGCCTCCGCGCCGGTGATGGGTGTTCCCGTACCGGCTCCCAGCAAGTGCGATGCAAAACTGTCAATGCCAACTTCCATCGTGTGTTTCTATATGTTTGGCCCTACACCGCCAGTTGTGTTATCCATTCCTAACATCGCCAGTAGCCTTCTCAACCGGCCTTAGACAACCAGATTTGGCCGCGTAATCGGGTCCGGGTAGCGCGTATCTTCCCCGGCAAACGCGTTGCCGCCAGACGGGAGCGGTGCTACACCCAATCCGTTGAATACCGTTGGAACTTGGTTGGGTCACACGCGTCACTTAACCTGCTCCGCCCGTTCACTCACTTTTGCTTCGGCAATGGCTACCTCCTGCTCCTGCTGCCGGTTGTCGCGCTCGAAGACATCCATCAGCACAATGAAATAGGAGAGGAGCAATGGCCCCATAACTAAGCCCAGGATACCGAAGATGGGAACGCCCAGCACAATGCCCGCCAGCGTAACGAGCGGGTGAATGTCGCCCATGCGCTTGGCCAGCGCAATCCGCAGCAAATTGTCGATGTTGATAATGACGACGGCACCCACAACCAGAATGCCAATGCCCTGCCCTGTATTACCCTGCGAGAGTTGAATTAGCCCGGCCGGAACCCACACCAATGGCGTTCCAAGCACGGGAATAAAGGCGGTAAAAAAGGCGATAACCCCCCAGAACGGCGCGTCGGGCACGCCGAAGATCCACAACGTAAGGCCGGTTAGAACACCCTGCACCAAGCACACCAGCGCTTGCCCGAGCACGTTGGCGTTGACGTTGTTCTTGAGCGATTCGCCCAGTTCGCGTTGCGTGTCACGCTTGAAGGGCAGGTACTTTTGCAGTCCTTTCTGAAATCCTTCCTGCTGGGTGAACATGAAGTAAAACGTGAAAAACATCAGCCCAATGATGACGATGAAGTCGAGCGCCCCGCCCGCTAATGACGGCAGCAAGCGGCTGGCGAACCCCGCCCCCTGCTGGGCAATGGAACGGATATTCTGCGGGCTGGTGATCTGAAAGCCAGTTAAATCTTCCCCTTTTTTAATCAGATTCAGAATGTCGTCGGTGTTCTGGCTGTAGTGCTGAATGCGTCCGGCGAGCAGCAAACTCAGCGTCAGAAAAGGCATGACGATGACGACTAAGGCAAAAACGATCAGCAGCGAGGTGACGAGTGCCGGGTTCCAGTTGCGTTTATGGACTAAGTTGGTAAACCAGGGCCTGAAAATGACGTAGAGAATGCCCGCGCCCAAAAACGCCGATGCGTAGCCGCGCAGACCGGCAATGATGAAGCCGGCAATGATGATTAAGCTTGTGATGAGCAGAACCCGCTGTTGCTTGGGAGTGTAGATGGTTGCCATAGGTAGAAAAGTTGTTCAGTTATTCGGTTGAGTAGCCGCAATGGTTCGTAAACACCCCAACGCCCTCGAATTGTTTAACCGGAACCCCTAACATTCCGTTGCGCTCAGGGCCAGCCCGGCTTCCGACGTTTCCTTGTATTTGGTTGACATGTCGCGGCCGGTGGCTTTCATTACCCGGATGACGGCGTCGAGCGATATTTTCTGGAATGAAGCCGCCCCCGACGTGGCCAGCAAAAAGGCGTTGTAGGCTTTAACGGCCCCCATGGCGTTGCGCTCGATGCACGGAATCTGAACATAACCACCAATGGGGTCGCAGGTCATGCCGAGGTGGTGTTCGATACCGATCTCAGCGGCAGCTTCGATGGCGCCAATGTTTCCGTTGGCGCAGCGCGTCAGGAAAGCCGCGCCCATGGCCGACGCTGTGCCAACTTCGCCCATGCAGCCCATCTCGGCTCCCGAAATGCTGGCGTTGTGCTTCACTAAAAACCCAATCATGGCAGCCGCCAGCATCCCCGCCCGGAGCGTGGCCCGGTCGTGGTGAAAATGGTGTTTGGCTAAGTAGGTCAGGCCCGGAATTACCCCCGACGCGCCCGATGTTGGGGCCGTCACAACAATGCCCCCGGCTGCATTTTCTTCCGAAGCCGCTAAGCAATATGCATTCAGAAAAATCAGAAAACTGTCCGAAGACTGACTCATACCCTTTGCCTGCCGGAACAGAATCGGTGCCTTGCGACTCAGTTTGATGGAGCCGGGCAGGACGCCGGTTTGCCGCAATCCCCGCCGAACGGCCTTGTGCATAAAGTCCAGTAACTGATCGATTCGGGCGTTTACGTCGGCGCGACTCCGGCCGGTCAGGGCCATCTCGTTCGCCATCATCAGCGCGTCGAGCGTCAGGTTGTGGGTCGTTAGCTGCGTTTTTAGTTCGGTCATGGTGCTGTACGGGTACGGCACAGAAACCGATGGACCGTCGGTTAATTCCCCTTTACGGATGATGAACCCACCCCCGATGGAGTAATATTCCTGCTCAGTTAGGGTCTGTTCGCCCGATGTTAACCGCAGTACCATCGTGTTGGCGTAGGGCGAGTCGTAGCGCTTTCGCTCGAAATGAATGTGCTGCGACCCAACATCAATTGGTTCGGCACCAACCGGAACCGTGTATACGACAGCCGGGTCTTTGAGCAAACGCAGCAGGGCGACCGGGTCGGTTGTTTCGGGTTGCCAGCCCAGCAGCCCGGCTACTACGGCGCGGTCGGTGCCGTGGCCCTTCCCCGTTGCGCTGAGTGAGCCATACAGGTGAACATGAAGGGCATTGGCCCGGTGCTGCACGTCGGTGGGCAGTTGAGCAAGCCGTTCCCGAAAGTCGAACGCGGCTTTCATCGGCCCGATGGTGTGCGAACTGCTCGGCCCCGGCCCAACCTTAAACAGGTCGAAGACGGAGGTGGTAATGGGCGTGGAGGTCATACTATTAGCTGTTCACGTCTAAGCCCCGGATTTGCGCCAGATACTCAGTGGGTAGTAGTACTCGCTGCATCACCGAGCGCAGGTTGAGCGCGTTCAGCACGTTGTACAACCCGATGGAATAGGCCAACAGCGGCTTTTTGGGGAGACCCAGTAATCGGCTCACCTGCTCCGGCACCAGAATGGCCTGCGCCTGCCGCAGCAGATCATACCGCCAGGTCCCCAACTGCTCACGGTATCGCTGAAACAGCTTATCCGTAAATTCACTGCGCACTAAATCTCGGTTGAGGTGAGCCTGCCGGTCGGCCTTCCAGTTGGTGTAATTGACTGGTAGATCGGACAGGTTTAACCCCGTACCTACTTCCCGAAAATGAAGAAACAGGTCGTCTTGTTCGGCTTCGGCAAGTGGGCGGTGCAGGAGTTGGTAGGCTCGTTCTGAATAGTCAATGAGCATGTAGAGCACGTCGCGGTATGCCCAGTCTGGAATCTGACGACCCCGCTTCTGTTCGACCCCGCCGTGAATGGCGTTAATTTGGCTGATGGCCTGCCGGGCCTGCGCGTCGGTTGACAGAATGATTTTTTGAGCGTACTGAACGGTCGAAAACAACCGCGCAATGGGATCGGCGGGTAGTTTGCCCGTAAAAAATAACCAGTCTACCGCCCGGTTAAGGGCAAATTCAGCCGCAGCACCGCCAAAAATCAGGAGAATGACATCCGCGTCGCCCCAAATCTGACGGACGATGGAGCCGGGCGGCACAAAATACGTTGGGGTAGCTGGCGTATTAGCAGTAGCGTTCATAACGCTAAGACAACGAATTCGACCCGTCGGTTCTTTCGTTTATTCTCTTCAGAATCATTGGGAGCCGCCGGGCGCTTGTGGCCGTAGCCGTTCGGCCGCAGCCGACTTTCAACAATGCCGTTGCGGATCAGGTAGTTGCGAATGATTTTAGCCCGGTTCTCCGACAGGGCCTGATTCAGTTGCCGGTCGCCCACGTTGTCGGTATGCCCCGCAATTTCAATCACTAAACCGGGCGTTGTAATCAGGGTTTTGGCCAGCTTGTCTAACTGCGGATACGATTCGGGCCGCAGGACGTAACTGCTCTGATCGAAGTAGACGTTATCCAGCCGAATCGACCGATTGACGGCTAAATCTCTGAACACGCTGTCAGCCGCTACCGCTGGTTTAGATTCTGATAGTTTGGGTTGTTGTTTTTCCAGCCGCACAATGTATTCATAGTCGGCGCACGTATCGCACGAGACCACCATCAGCTCTTCTGCTTCAAAATAACCCGGTACAGTGGCCACCACGTTGAGCGTATCGGTACGGGTCAGCACAAAATCGAACGACTTGCCGGGCTGGCTTTTACCCGTAAATTTCTTCTTAGCCAACAGCGCCTGAATAGAAAATTGAGCCGGTAACTCGGCCGACGTTCCGTCGTCAACGGCTTTGATGGAAAAGACCGTGCGGGTTGGTTTTTCGGACAACGAAGTCTGGCCGAACGCGCCGAATAGAGTAAGCAGACTAAGGAGTAGTGTCAGGACAGAACGCATGGCGGGTGGTGCAGTAAAAATGGGTTACTGCTTTGTCCACAAATAAAGTGCCGAATCTATCTTGTACGCTAATCTTGCTCATAAGCTACTCATTCTAAGGAGCATGACCCAGCATTTGCTGTACCCGTTCCGCTACCGTCGCCACCGAAATGTCGTTGAGGCAAGCCAGATCGCCCCGCCAGCAGGGGAGGTTGCCAAACACCGAGCAGGGTCGGCAGGTCAGCACGTCAGTTGGGACTTGTACAATTGCTTCCGGGCCTTGTCCCCACGGTCCAAAACCGGCATCGGTATGTGTAGCGCCCCAAATCGACACCACCGGTACGCCACTTAAAGCTGCGAGGTGCATATTGCCCGAATCCATGCAGAGCATCCCGGTCAACCGGCGAATGAGCGCCAGTTCGGCTGCTAATGACAATTGTCCCGCTACGATAATAACCTGTGGGAACCGTTTCCGCAGGGTTTCGAGTCGGGCAATCTCCACCGAACCACCCCCAAACAGGAAAACGCGTACGGGCTGGTCGGTGTAGAGTTGCTCCAATAGCGGCCCGAACCGCTCAAAGGGCCACATCTTCTGGACGTGCTGCGCGAACGGCGCGATGCCCAGCCACGGCTCACCGATGGGCAGACGCTGGCGTTCCAGATAGGCGGCTAACTCCATTTCGGCTGCGGGTGTTGGGACAAATGAGAACGACGTGGGCCATCCAGCCGGGGATGGTTGAACGGCGAAACCGGCTGTCCTGAACAGCGTTGCGTATCGTTCGATGCTGTGGGGCAGGGGACGCCGGATTTTGCCGTCTTTCCGGGTGAGTAATTTTTTGTCGACGCGCCCCTTGTCGAGCGTCACCGAGGAGACGCCCGCCATGCGGAACAGCCGCTTCAGCACCGCCGAGCGCAGGTTCTCATTCGCATCGATAATTAGATCGAACGAATTCATTTTTCGGAGATCCTGGAACAGTCTGAACAAACCGGCGAGTCCTTTGTGCCGCCCGCTCACCTCCGCCCTAACAACGCTCACGTTAGGGAACTGCGCGAAGAAAACGGCGAACTTAGGGCGCGTCACCAGCGTAACCTGTACATCGGGATAGCGATCCGTAAATGCCTGCACGACCGGAGCCAGCAGCGCCACGTCGCCCATCGCCGAGAAGCGAAGCAGGAGCAAATGCTTCATGCTTCGGATGAATTTGTATTGACTCGGCGGCTTCCTATGCTTGTGTGCATACGTGTTGGAGTATTTCGGTGTTTTAGCTGTGCTGGTAACTAATCACGCACACACGTAAAAACATAAACACAAAAAGTCAGGACTGGTTTCCGGCTGGATGGTCCCCAGCCGGATGGCCATACAGAACCGGGTTGAGGGTGGGGTCATTGTACATCTTCATTTGTCGGTAGACTTTCATGTAGCGGTCGCCGGTGCGGATGTCTTCGAGCAATTCGTCGAAACACTGGGCCAAGTCACCCTCCTGTTCGAGCAGTACGGCTAATTTTTGTTCCGCTTTCTGGCGGTGCTCGGCGGGTGCGTCGGCCCGCTCGGTCTGTTCGCGAAAGTGGTAAAGTTTGAGTTGCAGAATCGACATCCGGTCCAGTAGCCACGCGGGAGTTTCGGAGTTCAGACGCGCACCGGGTTTTGGCGATATAGGGCGGAACTGATCAAAAAACCAGCCGTCGATGTGCTCAACCGTATCGGTCCGGTCCTGATTCGACTGGTCGATGCGCCGTTTGATAGCCACCAGTTCATCAGGCCGGATGGTGGGGCTGCGGATAAGGTCTTCGAGGTGCCACTGCACCGTGTCGATCCAGTTCTTTTGGTACAGCAGAAACCGAATATCGTCTTTAGCAAATGGATTGTCGACGGGCGTATCGACGTGGTCGGCGCGGTGGTAGTCCTGGATGCTCTGGCGGAACAGATCGTTGGCAATGGTTGCGTTCATGGGCAGTTAGTCAGCCGCAAAGATACGCACGTTGACGGTTTTGCCGGAACGGTGTATCGTTACGCCACCTTGCACGTTACGCCGTTCATGGCTTCCAGCGCCCGCATGAGCGAGTTAACAGGCGAGACTTTCAGCGTTCGCGACTGTAAACTGATGTCGATGCGTTCGTCGTGATCCACCACGTGCAGGTGCAGGGTGCAGGTGCCCGGATGCGCGTTGACGAGGTCGTTAATTTTGCTGATTAACTGGGCGTTCAGCACGTCGAGGGTGAGTGATACGCGGAGTTCTTTGCACATCTTTTCGCGCATCTCGTTCAGTAGCCGGATCGCTGCGGGCTTGAACTCCAGTTGGTCGGAGTTCCACTTGTTCTGGGTTTTGCCCGTGATGTGCAGAAAACGGCCTACGTCGACAAACTGTCCCAGCCGCACGAAATCGTCGCCGAACAAGGCTAATTCGACCGAGGTATTGTAATCCTCCAGTTTGAAGATACAGAAGGGATTACCTGTTTTGGTGATCCTGGTTTGCATAGCCGACACGATTCCGGCCACCTTGATTTCGGGCGTTTTGGTTTCGTACAGCTTGTCCAACGTGCAGTTGCAGAAGCCTTCCATTTCGAGTTTGAATTCGTCTAAGGGGTGACCGGTGATGTAAAAACCCACCACGTCTTTCTCGAATTTCAGCTTCTCGATCTGATTCCATTCCGGCACAATGGGGGCTCTGGGCCGCGCCAGCATGGGTTCGCCACCCGTCAAACTCCCGAACAGCGACTGCTGGGCGGCTGCTTTCTCGGCGTGGTAGTTGTTAGCGTACCGAATGACTTTATCCATGAAGGTCGACGTGTCACCGTCGGCCAGCTCGAAATACTGCGCCCGGTGGTACTCATCGATACTGTCGAAAGCACCGGCGTAGGCCAGCGATTCAAACGTTTTCTTGTTCACCGTCCGCAGGTTTACCCGGATGGCGAACTCGAAAATGTCTTTGAACGGGCCGCCCGCCCGGCGTTCTTCGATGATCGCGTCCACGGCCGCGTCGCCTGCGCCTTTGATACCGCCCATTCCAAACCGAATTTCTCCCTTCTGATTGACGCCAAAAAACCGTTCCGACTCGTTCACGTCCGGCCCCAGCACGGCTAAGTTGAGGTTTTTACATTCCTCCATGAAGAACGTAATCTTGTCGATGGTGCCGAGGCAGCTTGTCAGCACGGCCGCCATATATTCGGAGGTATAGTGCGTCTTGAGCCAGGCCGTTTGGTAAGCCACGAACGCGTAGCAGGTCGAGTGCGATTTGTTGAAGGCGTAGGCGGCAAACGCTTCCCAGTCGGTCCAGACTTTTTCGCAGATTTTGGCGGGCAGTTTGTTGGCGGCCGTGCCCTCCATAAACTTGCCTTTCATCTTGTCCAGCGTGGCTTTGTCTTTCTTGCCCATCGCCTTCCGTAGCACGTCGGCATCGCCTTTGGTGAAGTTGGCGAGCTTCTGCGAGAGCAGCATTAACTGTTCCTGATACACCGTAATGCCGTAAGTATCAGCTAAGTACTCTTCCATTTCGGGCAGGTCGTACTTCACTTCTTCACGGCCGTGTTTGCGGTTGATGTAGTTCGGAATGTAGGCAATGGGGCCGGGGCGGTAGAGGGCGTTCATGGCAATGAGGTCACCGAAGCGGTCGGGCTTCAGGTCTTTCATGTGCTTTTTCATGCCGTCGGATTCAAACTGGAAAATGGCGTTGGTTTCGCCCCGCTGAAACAATTCGTAGCTCTTCGCGTCGTCCAGCGGAATGTCGTCAATGGCAATATCCAGGTCGTGATTTTGCTTAATCAGACGCAGGCATTCCTTGATGATCGTGAGGTTGCGCAGTCCCAGAAAGTCCATCTTGATAACGCCCGCGTCCTCGATAACTTTACCTTCGTACTGCGTGATAATCAGGGCCGTATCTTTGGAGGTTGATACGGGTACAATGTCGGATAAATCGCTGGGGGCGATGATAATTCCGGCCGCGTGCAGGCCCGTGTTGCGAACCGTACCTTCGAGTTTGCGGGCCTGCTTAAGCACCGCCGACACTTTCTCGTAATCCACGATGCGCATGGCCGCAGCCGCGCTCCGGTCGCCCGATTCGAGCGCCCGCATCCGCTTCACGTTTTCTAATTCGTCCGGCTGAATCACGTTCGACAGCCCACCAGGTCCGTCGAGTGGGTCCTCAAAGATGCGCTTCAGCGTCATGTTGTACGTCGGCTTGTCGGGTACGAGCTTCACAATGGCGTTGGCGTCGGGCAGGGGCAGGTCCAGCACGCGGGCCACGTCCTTGATCGACGATTTCGACGCCATCGTGCCATACGTGACAATGGCAGCTACCTGCTGTTTGCCGTATTTCTGCACCACGTAGTCGATCACCTTTTGCCGACCCGCATCGTCAAAGTCGGTGTCAATATCGGGCATCGACTTCCGGTCGGGGTTCAGGAACCGCTCGAACAGCAGGTCGTACTTGATGGGGTCGATGTTGGTGATGCCCGTGCAGTAGGCCACCACCGAACCGGCCGCCGACCCGCGCCCCGGCCCGATCATCACACCCAAATCGCGCCCGGCCTGAATAAAGTCCGACACGATGAGAAAGTACCCGGCGAACCCCATTGTCCGGATAGTAAACAACTCAAAATCAATACGTTCCTGAACGTTTGGCAGAATATCGACGTACCGTTTTTTAGCCCCTTCGTAGGTCAGGTGACGCAGGTATTCCCACTGGTTGAGCACATCGTCCGTATGCTGCTGAAACTCCGTCGGAATCGGGAAGTTGGGCAGCATGATGTCGCGCTTCAGCTTCAGCGTCTCCACCTTGCCAACGATCTCGTTGGTGTTGTCGATGGCTTCGGGCAGGTCATGGAACAGCGTCGTCATCTCCTGCGTGTTCTTGAAATAGAACTGATCGCTGAAGAAGGCAAAGCGGGTATTTTTGGGCATCACGTCGTCGTCGCTGAAGTCTTTCATCGACGGCGTACTCTGCTTTTCGTTTGTATTCACGCACAGCAGAATGTCGTGTGCCACCCAGTCGTCCTGATCGACGTAGTGCGAATCGTTCGACGCGATGATCTTAACGTTGTACTTCCGGGCGAACTTAATCAGGATCTCGTTGGCCTTGATCTGATCGGGAATTTCGTGACGTTGCAGTTCGACGTAATAATCCTCGCCGAAGCGGTCGAGCCACCATTTGAACTCAATCTCGCCCGCTTCCTCACCTTTTTTGAGAATCGTTTTCGGCACGCTGGCTCCAATGCAGCAGGTCGACGCAATCAGCCCTTCCTTATACTGGTCGATCATGGCTTTCGTCACGCGGGGGTACTTGCCATACAACCCCTCCATGTAGCCCAGCGAGCACAGTTTCGACAGGTTTTTATAGCCCGTTGCGTTCTTGGCCAGTAGCAACTGGTGGTAGCGAACGTCCTTGACTTCCTTGGTAAATTGCTTCTTGTGGTGGTCTTCCACGACATAAAACTCACAGCCGACAATGGGTTTAATGCCCTGTTTGCTGGCTTCAGCTACGAACTCGAATACCCCGAACATATTGCCGTGATCGGTAATGGCCACGGCGGGCATGTTGTCGGCTTTGGCCTTCTTAACTAACTTTTTAATGTCGGCTTGCCCATCGAGCAGCGAGTATTGGGTGTGGCAGTGGAGGTGTGAGAATTGCATAGGTTGACCAGATTTCATCGTAAATTTGATGAAAAACCGCGTAACCTGATGGCCTACCCAAACTTTACGCTGGCAAAAGTTTACCGCCAATTTCAACTTAAAGAAAAGCGCGAACGGTTATTCCCTGACGTAGAACACGTTGCCTTGAGCGACTGGCTAAAGCGATCTCTGGAAATCGCGGCCCGGTCAGTGATGTTGACCGAGAAGGCGAAGTCAGAGCGAATCGTGTCGCCGATTCTATTCGAGTTTAAGGAACGTCATCAGGATCTGTTTGAAGTATATTCAGGCTACAACCTGAACGTCGACCCTGACAACGACCTCAACGGCGAGTGCGATTTCCTGATCAGTTTTCAGAGTTCGTACGTCGTGCAGGCTCCCGTTTTCTCACTGGTCGAAGCCGAAAATGACAACATCGAAGTAGGACTTGGGCAGTGCGTGGCGCAGATGCTCGGTGCCCGGCTGTATAATCTGAAGGAAGACCGCGCTGTTCCAGTCATTTATGGGTGCGTGACGACGGGCAAAGACTGGCAGTTTCTGACCCTTCGCGAGCAGTTGGTAACGATTGACACACAGCAGTACTACCTCAATCAACCCGGTGAACTACTCGGCATTTTCGACTGGATGGTGGGGCAGTTGGCCGGTGATGCTCAGCGGACATTGGCTTCGTAATCCAGCGTCGTCATATCAACGTCCCAAAAGGCGGTGGGGAGAGGTTGGGACGATTGGTCATACTTGTTCAGAGACAGCCACCAATTGACGCGCTTTTTTTAAGACTTCTTGGGTTTCAAGCAGTTTTTGAATCGTCTTGTCTAAATCCAGTGTACCATCGGTTTTTGGCAGAAAGACACCATCTGCCTTTTTTGCGATAGTCATAGTCTTGCCAATCTTCGCGTGTTTGGCAGTTGACTCTTCATCAAGTTTCAGTAGTATGCCTGACCAGGTCGATCTAACCTCTTGAGCTTTTGTTTTCCAGTTTTCAGCTTTGTATATCTCGTCAGAGAAGCCAATTTTGTAACACAATCTATCACCTTCTAACTGTAAATAACTCCAGTAGTCACCTTGAGCAGACACTTCAAAATTCCACCAAAATCCAAAGAAGCCGCCCGACGCGTTAGCTACGTAACCCCAGTTTGCTTTATCATCTGTTTCGCTGAATTGCTCGTACAAGCGCATGAAGAGACCACGCCTATCATTGTCATTCCACGCAAACTCTCCGTCAGTTACCGTCAAATTCTTGGTCAGAAACTGACTTACAACCAATTCCATTCTTTCCAAATGCGTTAGAAAGTCAGCGTAGATGGCATTACTTACTGTTTTGTTGCCTTCGCGCAAAAGATCCAAGAAATCCTTACGTAAATATGTTTTGTATTGACCTACATCGAATTTCGATTGGTAGCCAGTTTTGAAATAAATAGGTATGATCTGCTCACTTGAATAACTCTTTGTGGCATTGTCGTAGTACCTTTCTAACTGTCCCGAGTGGTGATCAGTATGAGTCTTATCTTCAACTAAGATAGCCAACTGATCGGGATAGCCTTTGTTAACTTCAATCAAGATGTCCAGCTTTTCAACCTGTCGCCGAACGTTAACGGTTTTGACATTTGCTTGATCGTAATCATGTTTCACTTTGCGGATCATGGAAACAATGAACTCACGCGCTATTTGGTGCAAGTGCGGGTCAGCAGCTTGAAACTTTGGGTCTGCCCATGCGGCTAGCCAGCAGATGAACGCATCTTGTGATAGCTCACTGGTTGCATAAGAGAATAAATTGGGTCGGCCTTGATTTTCCATCGTTGTGTGTCTTGCAATTAGACGCTTAGTTGTCACCGACTCAAAAAATACGCTCGAAACGCCGTCATTTCGCGTTCTTCAACTTCAATGTATTTCCCGAATAGTCTGTCGCCCACCTGCGTCCGTAGGGCTGAGATGCCCGCGTCGATCAGCCGTAGTCCCCGGTCGGTGAGAAATACGTTGTCGTAGCGTTCGCCGGATTGATCGGAAGGGCGTAGAATATCACGATGCACGAATCCGGCCTGATGCAGTTGACGTAGTTCGTCCTCGAAAACGTCCAGGAGAAGTTCGCGTTTGCTTATCTCCAAGCTGCGGAAATCAAGGGGATACAACCGCTCCATGATGAGCATGTCCCAGTCGTGTTCGTCGTCGTAGTCGAGTCGGATGAAGCGCACCAACAAGTCATTGATGCCATTGGCCACTTTTAGCTTTTCGGCCTCAGATCCTATATCAGAGCGCGTATCTCCTCTGAAAACCTTAGCGACTTCCGTGTTGGATAGCGCAACTACCAAATTGTTAGCGCCGTAAGACAGTTGGTTGGGATAGCGGTCAGCCATTATGTCTTGCGCTTCTTTTTGCGGGCTGATGGAAACAGTACGTTGTTCAGAATGAGCCGGTAGCCGGGCGAATGGGGGTGCAGGTTCAGGTCGGTGGGGATGCGCCAGTTGCCGCCCCCACGGGTGCCTTCGGGGTCGTGGCCGCCGTAAAAAGTCCACTGCCCCCGGCCCAGTTCGCCGTAGATGTAGCGGTCTGAGGTTTTGCCCTCGCCCATGACCAGCGCACTCGGCTTAACGGCCGTTTTACGAAATGCGGTCGTCTGCCCAAAAAACTCTTTAATAATCGGTTCGTGGTTCTGCGTCAGCATCGCCGGAATGACGTCCCATTTGGCCGAGAAATTGAACAGCTCAAAGAAACCGGCGGGTTGGTCGTAGCCCCGGCCCCCCGATGAGTTGATATCCGAAAACGTCGAGAAACCCCGGTAGCCATTGTCGCCTTCGAGCGTGAAATTCTCGAACGCCATTGTCTTGCCAAAATCAAGTTTCGACTGCGCGTCCGAGTCCGCACCGTCGCCGTCGTAGCTGCTGCCCACAATGTCAACGCCCTCGGCAGCCAGCGCAATATCGAGGGTTTCGGCGGCCGAGCACATAGCGAACAGATAACCCCCGCCCGCACAGAACGCTTTGATGCCTTTGGCCACGCCTAACTTCATCTGCGAAACTTTTGCATAGCCGTACTTTTTGGCAATGTCCTCCTGCACCTTGATGTCGGCTGCGGTTTGACGGTGCAGGTTGCGGCCAAACTGACCCGTGAAGTCTTCGTGGTGCAGGTGAAGCCAGTCGTACTTGGGCAACTCGCCTTTCAGCACTTCCTCGTCATACACGATCTCATAGGGAATTTCGGCGTAGGTGAGCACCAGCAGCACGGCGTCGGTGTTTTCAAATTCGGCCGGGCTGACTTTCACGGGTGAATACACGATGATTTTGGCGGCCTTCTGGAGCGTCACCACGTCCATATTCAAGTCAGGGTCGGCTAATTGCTGCCTGAGCGACGCGGCTCTGGAATCGGTCAGCGGCTCGAACGAAACGCCCCGAACGCGACACTCCTTCTCGAACGCCGGGGTATGTTTAATCATGAATGAGCCGCCCCGGTAGTTAAGAAGCCAGTCAACGTCTTCCCCGTCTTTCAACACGGCGTAGGCGATACCGTAGGCTTTCAGGTGATTAGCCTGCTGATTATCCATCGGAATAAGAATAGTCCCTGCCTGAGCCTGTCCGGCCCGGCTGATGATGACCCAAAATAGAGCCAGAAACAGGAGTAATCGCTTCATCGTAGTACGAGTTTTTGCCTGACTGTCAAACCAGTAAAGGTTCTGTTCACCTCAACCTAACCCCGCTCCGATTGTTTCGCCTGATTTTTGACAACATGGTTGACGCGCCTGATGCTGGGCTGAGTCAAAAGCGTTGTTATGTCCAGGGTATACTGTTTTATGAACAGGCGACCAACTGACGCCCCTTCGGTAACTACCTTAGTGAGGTATGCCGGTTGTATGCAGCCATTCGGCCGGACGGGGGCGGATCTGACCTCCGCTGGCCGGTCACAAAAAAAGCCCTCCGATTGCTCAGAGGGCTTTTAATACGTTTATAGCGTTGTCGGTATTTTTACCGGCAGTTGTGCCTTAGCTGAAATTACCGGGCGCTATCCGACATCATCGTCGAAGCTGAATCGGTAGCCATCGTCGAATCCGTAGCCATCATCGACGACGAATCGCTCATCGTGGTGGTGGTTTCGGTGGTCGTCTCAGTCGATTCGGATTTCTTCGAACAAGCGGTCGTCAGGGCGATCATGGCCATGAAAAAGAAGGCGGTTTTCGTGATTGCTTTCATAGTTTTGGGATGTTTTTGTTTAAGTGAGATTAATGGAACAATGTCAACGTTAATACCCGATAGGGAAGAAGGTAACCCAACAAATTTTAACTTTTTTTTGGGTTACGTCCGCAACGTTTTTGGTATTAAGTAATGACCCAATGTAATGAAGGAAAGTAAGCGGGCCTTGTTGACCGATCATGAGTTGCTGATGGGCCTGGCCGATGGTTCCGATGATGCACTATCGCAATTGTACCGTCGTTATTTTCCAATGGTGCTGCGTTTTGTGACGAGTAACAGCGGTAGTGAAGACGAAGCCAAGGACATTTATCAGGAAACGCTGATTGTGCTGTATGAAAAGGTTCGCAGTGGATCGTTTGAATTGCAATGCCAGCTTAAGACATACGTGTACTCGGTTAGTCGCCGACTCTGGCTCAAACAGTTAACGCACAAAAGCCGGTTCATGGTCAGCGACACCGAGACGCCCGCTACCGATTCGGCCGCAGTTGGGCAGATGAGCAATGACCTGACGGACCATGAAGAACGCGACCGGCAATTCGATCTGATGGCTGACTCGCTCAACCGGCTCGGTGAGCCTTGCCGGACGTTGCTGGAGGATTTTTACATTCGGCATTTGAGTATGCAGGGTATCACCGAAAAGTTCGGTTATACCAATGCCGATAACGCTAAGACGCAGAAGTATAAATGCCTGATGCGGCTGAAGCGGTTGTTTTTTGCAGAATATAAAGCGTAAAGGAGTTGTATAGTCATAAAGTTGACTGGTCCCGAGCACAAAGACAGTACAACTGATTTAACTACACCCAAAAAGGATGGAAGCGAACGACGATCAATCTATTAACCAGGCGTTGACAGCCTACGGGGAGCGAATTCGTTTCCGGCGCAAACTGGCGGTCATTCAGAGTCAGGTCGACATGGATGCCGTGCGGCAGGAAGCGGATCAGTATCAGTCCGATATGGAGCAGACGGGGCAGATCCGTTCCCTCTGGCGTACGTACCGCACCACACTTGCTGTTGCCGCATCGGTGGCCGTGATTACTACCTTTGGCTCCATTTTCCTGTACCGCTCCTACGTGCAGGGACATCGTCAGCAGGAACAGCAGTACAGCCAGCTAAGTAAGGAGATTCAGGCCGTTAAGTCTTCGCAGAAAAGGCTCATTAGCGACATCACCGGTCGTGGTCGGGCGTTGAATGCCAACCCGGCGCAAGTATCGGGTTCGGGTTTTATGCTCACCCCCGACGGTTACTTCGTGACCAACAATCACATTGTCCGGGATGCCGACTCGGTCTACATTCAGAGTGCCAGGGGGGAGGTGTACAAAGCCCGTCTCGTTCACGCGGATCAGGTTCATGATCTGGCCATTTTACAACTGTGTGACGACAGTGCATTTCGCTCCATGCCGCCGGTTCCGTATAATTTCGACGCCCGAACGTCGGACCTCGGCGAACGGGTGTTTACCCTCGGCTACCCACGTGAAGAGATTGTGTATGGTGAAGGTTACCTCAGTTCGGGAACGGGCTACCGGGGTGACTCGATAGCCTATCAGGTGGCAATCAGCGTAAATCCCGGCAATTCGGGAGGCCCACTCCTCGACGAGAAAGGAAACGTAATTGGCATCATCAGCGGAAAGCAAACGACATCGGAAGGGGTTAGTTTTGCGGTTAAAACCAATTACCTGCTCCAGGCGATCAACGGTATTCCCGCCGATTCACTGAAAGGTCAGCCCTTGCGGTTAAGTCACAAAAACATGCTGGCTAACCTGCCTCGTAAGCAGCAGATCAAGCGCATGCAGGAGTACGTGTATCAAGTGAAGGTGTTCAAGCACAAGTGATTGCAAGCGCCTTACTAACTCAGCCGCAAACAATTCCATCCGTTGCGTGTTTACCACCCGAAACATTCAAACACTCAACTATCATGAAAAAGTTAATGACATTGGCGGCTGCGCTGGCTTTCACTATCGGCGTAACGATTGCACAGGATACTAAAGAGAACGTTAAGGAAACTACTCGTCAGGCAGGCCAAACCGCTGATGCCGCCGCCGACAAGGTAGGTCGCGAGACGAATAAGGCAACCCGGAAAGTGTCAAATGCAGCCGAAAATACGGCTGATGACGTGAAAGATGGTACTAAGCGGGCAGGTCGTAAAGTTTCGAGAGCCGCGAAAAACACCCAAGAAGATGTTAAAGATGGTACGAACCGGTCGCTGGACAAGACAGATCGGAAGTTGAAAAAAGCCGAACGTAAGCTCGATAACTCAAAATAGACGTCGACTCGTTGCCGTCAGATAGTTGGTGCCACTGTTCACAACAGTGGCACTTTTTGGTTTATACGTTACCGCTGTCGAACCCAACGGCGTTGCAGTCGGTTTTTATTCACAAATAACCTCAACTCATCTTGGCTCATATGCATTCGACTATCCCAGTCCTGCTTTTCGGTATCGCCCGCGACCTGACGGGTCAGACCACCGTTTCTATCCCCTTTACCGAAGGAGTCAGTGTTAGCGATTTGCTGAGTCAATTGCACGAACGCTACCCTGCGCTGACCGGCATTCGGTCATTACTAATCGCTGTCAATGGGGAGTATGCCGAATCGGAGCAGCTTCTCACCGATAGAGACGAAATCGCTGTTATTCCACCCGTTAGCGGAGGGTAAAATAAGTAGTCAGTTGGTGAGTCGGTAAGTGAAACCGGTATCAGCATTGACTAACTCGCCAACAGATCAACTGACTAACTGATTGACTGCATTATGATTGCTCTTACTACAGACCCGATTGACGTTGCTTCGGCCCTAACGCATCTTCAGTCGGCGAAGGCGGGTGCCATTGACTTTTTTCTCGGCGTTGTTCGCGATAACACCCAGGACCGCCCCGTTGATCGACTCGATTATGAAGCGTATGACCGGATGGCCCTCAGCGAAATGCAGAAGGTTGTGGCCGATGCTACTGCCCGCTGGCCCGTTTTGCGCTGCGTGGTTATCCACCGGACCGGAACGTTACGCATCGGTGAGATTGCCGTTCTGATCGGCGTTGCTACTGCCCACCGGGCCGACGCCTTCGACGCCTGTCGATACATCATTGACACGATCAAACAGACTGTGCCCATCTGGAAAAAGGAAATTTTCACCGATGGCGAAGTGTGGGTAAACGCGCATCCGTAAGCTAATGAAAAATGGTTAATGTATGATGAACAATGAAGGTCACCACAACTTCATTGTTCGTCATACATTAACCACTTTTCATTACTTCAAGAGGTACGTCCCCACAATTGGGTAGTGATCGGAGTATTTTACCTGATTGATTGTCTCAAAATTGAGAATGGTTAAATTCGGGTCGTAGAATTGGTGGTCGATTCGGATAAAACCCGGCAGGCGGTTGTAGGTAAAGCCAAAGCCCCGCCCCGCATCTTCAAAACTGCTGGGTAAAGCCCGGCGCATTTGCTCGTAAACAACGCTGTATGGCGTGTCGTTGTGATCGCCGGTGACGATTACGGGGAACTCACTCTCCCGAACGTGCCGCAAGACCCGCTGAACCTGCGCCCGCCGTTCGACAAAGCCAAACCGTAAGGCGCTCAGCACTCCGTGGGTCTCTTGCTTAACACCAGTTATTTCATCCTGACTCAGTACCCGGCCCACCCGGATGCCCATCGACTGAAGGTGGACGTTGATGACCCGAACCGTATCGTTACCCACTTTGATGTTGGCCCAGACGATTCCGTTTGCGCCGTCGAATGGTTCACGCCCGGAGTGAATAATGGGATAGATTGAGAAAATAGCCGCGCCAGCGGGTCCCCCCCGGCTGTTAGCCACCTCAGGATGCAGCAGTACCGAATAGCGGTATCCTGCCTGACGAAACCGGCGAATTACGTCGTAGTCGGCAATTTCGGTTGAGGTGTGAAGCTCCTGAATGCATTTAATTGGAGCGTCATAGCGCAGTACGTAGTTGATGGTTCGCCGAACGCGGGGCGAACTGCCGTAGTGCTGCCAATAATTTTCCAAACCAAATGACAGGACATTGTAGCTAAAAACTTTCAGCGGTATGCTCCCCTGTAATCGTTCATCGGGGTTATGCCAGGTGAACGTACGCGAACCCAGTAAGACAACACCAAGCAGCAGCGTCGTCGCCGATAGCCAGCTCCGCCAGGGACGCGATACCAGCCAGAGTAATACCAGTACTATATTCAGCAGCCACGCAACCGGTATGGTAATTGTAATCATACCTGCCAACCAGTGTTCAGTGGGTAGTTTATAAACCAGCCAGTAACCCAACAGCGTGTAGACAACCAGTACTAAGTTGACTGACCACAACAACGACCGAAAAAAGAAAGAAATCAACTGGCCAATTCGTGCCCGTATCGCCATACCGTTGTCATCGAGCGGGAAAGACGCCCCGTTCCGGGCCAAAACTAAGGCATAATGGCTGGAAAGCCCGCATCGGGTTCAGTAGGCGAGCTTGCGATGAGACAGGAATGTATTATCTTTGTGGTACGAAAACTGTATGGCGTTGCTGAAAAAAGGGAGTCGAACTCCCTTTTTTGTTTTCCCGGCCTCATGGACGATAAAGCACAACTTACTGAATGGCTTCAGCCGTATTTGAACAATGATCAACTGTATATTGTTGATCTTCAAATAGTTGGACGGCAGGGTGGTCGAATTAAAGTCACTATTCTGTTAGACAGCGATACGGGTATTACTATTGAGGAATGTGCCCAAATCAGTCGTCGGTTGGGTAGTCAGATGGATGAGTTGAATTTTTTTGGCGAATTCCCATTTACGCTCGAAATTTCGTCGCCGGGCGTCGATTTTCCACTGACATTCAAGCGGCAGTACGTCCGCAATGTTGGTCGTCAGTTAACGGTTACGCTGGTGGATGGGGGAACTCGCAAAGGTCGTCTGGAAACGGTGGCTGAAGATCATATTGTACTCGATATTCAACCGGAGAAAACATCGAAGACCAAAAAGAAGAAAGAAGCCTTGCTGACTGCTGAAGTCCCGGTTGGCCCTACGCCAATCTCCTTCGCGCAGATTAAGAAAGCCTCCGTAGACGTAGTATTCAAATAAGTTTGCGACCTCATGTTTTCAGTTGATTCATGGCGGTGCGCTGTAACACCAACAACCAATGAGCCCAGCACTAAAGCCCGACCCTAAAACGACAACCAGTGCCTTACTGATTGAATCGTTTGCCGATTTTGCCCGGTCGAAAAATATTGACCGGCCAACCATGATTGCTATTCTGGAGGAAGTCTTCCGGACAATGATTCGTAAAAAATACAGCACCGACGAAAATTTCGATGTTATCATCAACGCCGAAAGCGGTGATCTGGAGATGTGGCGGACGCGCGAAATTGTGGACGACGATTCGGAAGATATCTGGGACTACGATAAAATTCCCCTTGCCGAAGCCCGGAAAATTCAGGACGACTTCGAGGTAGGCGAGCAAGTGGCTGAGGAAGTTAAGCTGGACGACTTTGGCCGTCGGGTGGTGCAAACCGCCCGCCAGACGCTGATCCAGAAGATAAAGGACATGGAGAAAGAACTCCTTTATCAAAAATATAAAGACCAGGTTGGCGATCTGGTTTCGGCCGAAGTTTACCAGTTGCTCAAGCACGAAATCATTCTGGTCGATACGGAGAATAACGAGTTGAGCATTCCCCGCACGGAGCAGATTCCGAAAGACCGGTATCGGAAAGGTGAGTCGATAAAAGCCGTAATCAGCCGCGTCGAGATGGTCAACGGTACGCCTAAAATCGTACTGTCGCGCACATCGCCCGTATTTTTAGAGCGTTTGTTTGAGATTGAAGTGCCGGAAATATACGACGGTCTGATTTCGATTCGCAGGATCGTTCGGGAGCCGGGCGAGCGGGCCAAAGTAGCCGTTGAATCCTATGATGACCGCATTGACCCCGTTGGTGCATGCGTAGGCATGAAAGGATCACGGATTCACGGTATTGTTCGGGAGTTGGGCAACGAGAACATCGACGTTATCAACTACACCGAAAATCTGGAGTTGCTCATCAGCCGTGCTCTCAGCCCGGCTAAGGTGAGTTCGATGACAATCGACCACGAAGCCAAGCGCGTATCGGTGTTTCTTAAACCCGATCAGGTGTCGCTGGCAATTGGAAAGGGTGGCCAGAACATTAAACTCGCCGGTCGGTTAGTTGACATGGAAATTGACGTGTTCCGCGACAATGAAGGTCAGGAAGATGATGAAGACGTTGACCTGATGGAGTTCTCCGATGAAATTGATTCGTGGATGATTCAGGAACTGCGGAAGGTGGGTCTCGACACGGCCAAGAGTGTGCTGGCGCTCAGCAAAGAAGAACTTGTTCGGCGCACCGATCTCGAAGAAGATACGGTAGAAGAAGTGCTGAACATACTGAAGCAGGAGTTTGAGTGATACTGAATGAAAATCGGGGCCGCCCGTGCGGTAAAATGGATAATGCTATCAATCGCAAATCATTATCCATTTTACATTATTCATTATCCATTCAATTAGTGAGGGATTTTTATTGCTGCGAGTGTTGTTCATCCTATATCAACAACCAGTAGATTTGCCGATTATAGATCGAACATATGGCAGAAGATAAGTCAATGCGCCTAAGCCAAGTGGCAAAAATCCTCAACAAAGGGCTTTCCTCTGTTGCGGGTAGTCTGTCTGCCAAAGGGTTTAAGGTTGAAGTTAACCCTAATACCAAAATCAGTACCGAACAACTGGAGGTATTAGCGAAGGAGTATAAATCTACGGAACTCCTGAACGGAGCTCGCCGGGCTGAACCCTCAGTTGCAGTTGCCGAGCCACCGCGTCGTCAGGAGGAGGATGTCGTGATGTACCGTCGTGATGACGCCAGACGTCCAATTGTCGATACTAAACCGGAGGCCCCCCGTACGGAAACGGCGCGGACAGACGCCCCAGCCCCGGTCAATCCAAAACCAGCTCCGCAGACGGCTCCCACCGGCCTGCCGGGCCTGACGGTTTTGGGTAAAATTGATTTGAACCCTAAACCGGCTCCACAACCCGTTCCGGTAGCGAAAGCGCCGGTTCCGCAGGATGTGAAGCCAGCCGAGGTTTCCCCAACGGAGCCACCAAAGCCCGCTGTCGTGCAGCCCCCCCGGTCAGAAGGTCACACGACCCCTGATGTGGTAGGTTCGCCCAGCCGGCCAGAAATCCCGGTCAACCGAAACGACACGCCTGTTAGTCCGGTGGAGGTTCCCAAACCAATGCCGCCCATTGAGGCTAAACCGGTTCAGGCCGATTTGCCCAAAGCAGACATACCGAAACCGGAAACACCAAAGCCGGTCGTAGCTGGGCCGCCTGTTACTCCCGCACCGGTTGTGGCTACTCAGCCCACAGTACGTCAGGAGACACCTTCTACTCCAGCACCTAAACCGGCTGCACCAGTAGTCGATCAGCCCGTTGCACCCAGGTTGGAGCACAACAGCGTTGACCCTAAGCCGGTGGCTGAAGCGGTCCCTCAATCCCCGGCGGAGCCAGCCGAGCCGACTGTTGAATCGGTAACGATTCGGGCAGCGGGTAGCCACCAGTTAGGTGGGCTGAAAATACTTGGTAAAATTGAACTGCCTGTCAACAACCCACGTCAGGGTAATGGGGGCGGCAGTAACGCCGATAAAAAGAAACGCAAACGCATTCGGGGTGGTCGTGAGGGCGCCGTGGGCAGTACCAACCAACCGGCTCAGGGTGGTAACGGACAACCGCAGGGTCAGGGTTCTGCAAACCCCCGTGGGCCACGCGATGGCCAGGGTGACCGTGGTCCCGTTAACCGGGTTCAGGGCGACCGGCCAGCGGGCGACCGCAATCAAACCGGCGGTCAGCGCGATGTGAACCGATCCGCTGGTGCGGGGCAAACTCCTCCCGGTAACGGTAACGCGAATGCAACCCCAATCAATCGTCCTGCCGGTACCGGCGCGGCTGGCACTAATGCCAACCGGGGCGGCACGGGTAACTCGGCCAATAACCGCTCAGGCGGTGGAAACCGACCGGGCGGTGGCACCGGCACTGGTAATACCAATGCTAACCGGGGTGGTAGCAGCGCCAACCGGGGTGGTCGCCGGGAAACACCCACGCAGGCCGACGTTAAAAAATCGATTCAGCAGACAAATGCCCGCATGTCGGGTAATACGCCCAACCGGGGTGCCGACCGTCGACGCGACCGCCGGAGTCAGCGGGAAGAGGACCGCCGGTTGATGACCGAGCAGGAAGAGCTCGAATCGAAAATACTCAAAGTGACCGAGTTTGTATCGGCGAACGATTTGGCGTCGCTGATGGACGTATCCATCAACGAGGTAATTTCGGTTTGTTTAAACCTGGGTATGTTCGTTTCGATCAACCAGCGATTAGACGCCGAAGCGATCACGGTTATTGCCGACGAATTTGGCTACGATGTTCAGTTTATATCGGCCGAAGACGAGACCGAAGCGGGTATTGACGTTGTGGCCGATGAGCCGGATGAATTACAGCACCGTGCTCCGATTGTCACGATCATGGGTCACGTTGACCACGGCAAAACGTCGCTGCTCGACTACATTCGCCGGGCCAAAGTGGCGGCTGGCGAAGCGGGTGGTATCACGCAGCACATTGGTGCCTACAGCGTGAAAACTAATGACAACCGGATGATTACGTTCCTCGATACACCGGGTCACGAAGCTTTTACGGCCATGCGTGCCCGTGGGGCAAAAGTCACCGACGTCGTTATTATCGTGATTGCGGCCGACGACAGCATCATGCCCCAGACCCGCGAAGCCATCAACCACGCGCAGGTGGCGGGTGTTCCCATCGTGTTTGCCTTCTCGAAAGTAGATAAGGCAGGAGCAGACGCTGAGAAAATCCGGCAGGAACTGGCCTCCATGAACATGCTCGTTGAAGAGTGGGGGGGTAAGTACCAGGCGCAGGAAATCTCGTCGAAGTCGGGTATGGGTGTTGACGATCTGCTCGAAAAAGTGCTTCTCGAAGCCGAGTTAATGGAACTGAAGGCTAACCCGGATCGCCGGGCGCTGGGGACTGTTATCGAAGCCTCGCTCGACAAAGGCCGGGGCTACGTATCGACCGTTCTGGTTGAGAATGGCACCCTGCGCCAGGGCGATATTATGCTCGTTGGTGCGCACTACGGTCGCATCCGGGCCATGACCAATGACCGGGGCGAACGCATTAAAGAAGCGGGCCCGGCCCAGCCCGTGCAGATTCTGGGCTTGCCGGGTGCTCCGCAGGCGGGGGACAAGTTCAACGTGATGGAAACGGAGCGCGAAGCTCGCGAAATTGCGAATAAACGGGAACAGTTGCTGCGTGAGCAGACACTTCGGACCCGCAAGCACATCACGCTTGAAGAAATCGGTCGCCGGAAGGCAATCGGTACCTTTAAAGAATTGAACGTGATTGTGAAAGGTGACGTGGACGGTTCGGTTGAAGCCCTGTCAGATTCGCTGCTACAGCTATCGACGGAAGAGATTCAGGTGAATATCATTCACAAAGCCGTTGGACAGATCTCGGAATCGGACGTATTGCTGGCGTCAGCTTCGGATGCCGTTGTTGTTGGTTTCCAGGTACGGCCGTCGGCGAGTGCCCGGAAACTGGCCGATCAGGAGCAAATCGAACTCCGGTTCTACTCAATCATCTACGACGCGATTAATGAAATCAAGGACGCCATGGAAGGCCTGCTGGCCCCAACTGTGGAAGAAGTGATTGTTGGTAACGTTGAGGTGCGGGATGTGTTCAAAATCACTAAAGTTGGTACGGTGGCCGGTTGCTACGTAACCGAGGGTAACCTCAAACGGAACAATAAAATCCGGATTATCCGTGACTTTATTGTCATTCATACTGGCGAAATCAGTGCGCTGAAACGCTTTAAAGACGATGTTAGCGAGGTGAAGTTTGGCTACGAATGTGGATTGAGCATCAAGAACTTCAACGATATTGAAGTGGGCGACGTTATTGAAAGCTTCGAGTTGAAAGAAGTGAAGCGGACGCTTTAATAAGTAAATAATTCAGCGGTTTAGCGTCCTTGAATCAGAAATGTAAGGCCCCAATCAGACAAACTGATTGGGGCCTTTTTTGTATCTTAGCAGGTAAATGAATACTGAATGAAACTTCTTACCATCAGCGATTTACACGGCAGAACTGTGTGGAAAGACGTCGATTTCTCAAGTTACGACCGCGTTATTTTCCTGGGCGACTACACGGATAGTTTCGTTTTTGATGATAATGCCATCCTGACTAATCTTAGCGAAATCATTCAGCATAAACGCCGGGAGCCAAGCAAATTTGTCTTGCTTATTGGCAATCATGACGCCCAGTATCTGCACTTTCCGTACTACCGATGTTCCGGCTTTCGTGCGTGGTCGCAACCAACCTTGAGTGCCTTATTTACCGAACACGAACACCTGTTTCAGATCGCTCATCAGGAAGGACTTTATCTGTTCACGCACGCGGGCGTAAGTCGTCAATGGTTTGCCCGGTTGCTTGCCAAAACACAGCCCGATGAGCATCCTGTTACGCCTGCCGTCAACGTAGCTAACCTACTCAACGACGTGCATCGGCAGTCACTCCGGTTCAGGAACCTCTTGTTTGAAGTCGGGCCAAAACGGGGTGGTATGGACTCGTTCAGCGGGCCGGTTTGGGCCGACCGAGATGAAACCCGTACCGACTTTTTGCCGGGCTTTCATCAGATTGTTGGTCACACGCCCATCGACGACATTACCACCTACGGCGACGAATCCGGCTCGATTACGTATACCGATGTGCTGGAAAAACAGAAGCGATTTTACGAAATCATAATCCCTGATTAACTTCGACGCCGGAGAGAAACCAAAGACCTGCGCCGGGTCGTTAGTAAAGCACGTACGTTCGTCGAAATCCCCTGAATGAATTTCCTGTATCCCTCATTTCTGTTTGGTTTGCTGGCCATATCAGTGCCAATTACCATTCACTTATTCAATTTTCGCCGGACGCGCCGGGTGTTTTTCACGAACGTGGCGCTGCTGCGTACTGTACAAACCGAAACCAAATCGTTTCGTCGGCTGAAGCACTGGCTCATTCTGGCGTGCCGGTGCCTTTTTCTGGCGTGTCTGGTCTTGGCTTTTGCGCAGCCATTCATTCCAAGCAAAAACAAATTAGGGCTGTCGAGGCAGGGTGTTACGAGCTTTTACGTCGACAACTCGTATAGTATGCAGAACGAGCGAAATGAAAAACGCTACCTCGATGTGGCTACCAGTAAACTGGATGAGCTGCTGACGCTGTTTCGTAATGCTACGTCGCTGCAACTGCTTACCAACGATTTTTCGGCGGCTGAGCAACAGGCAGGCACGTCGGAATCGGTTCGTGACCGCGTAACCGCCGTCCGGTTCGCCCACACACCCCGGACCCTCGAAACGGTTTACCGGCGGCAGCGCAACTTGCTCAGTTCACTCAATCCGGGTGGACGAAATCAGCTTTTCTGGTTTTCAGACTTTCAGAAAAGTACCGTCGGCGACTTATCCCGGCTTAAAATAGATACTACTGACCGGCTGTTTATTGTGCCGCTGGAAGCGCAGCCTACCCGCAACATTTACGTCGATTCGGTCTGGCTTAGCACGCCGTTCATTCGCGAAATGCAAAACAACAGCCTGAACGTCAGGCTAACCAACGGTGGACGTGAGAACGTCAAAAACCTTCCCGTCAGATTGTATCTGGATGATGCACAAACGTCCACGGCGTCGGCAACAATTCCGCCCGGCGGTTCGTCCGGGGCCACCGTGTCGCTCAACTTTAACGTTACCACTAAGGGCTACCACCGGGGCCGGATCGTATTTGAGGATTTTCCGATAACGTTCGATAATCAATATTTCTTTGTGATCGAAGCGTCGCCCGCTGTTCGGGTATTGCACTTGTTTGGCCAGAAGTCGCCGACGGATTATGTGCAGACGGTGTACGCTAACGACAGCTTGTTTGTTCGGCGGAGCTTCAACGCCCAAAACTTTGATGTTGGGCAGTTAAAGGAAACAGACCTGATTGTGCTGGAGGGTGTTAGCCAGATAAACGGCACGTTGCGGACCGAACTGGAACGCTTTGTTCGTCAGGGCGGTAGTTTGACGGTTATTCCCCCTGTCAATCCTGACCTGGCCTCCTACGGCCCATTTCTAAATGCGCTGGGCGTGGGTGGTCTACAGACGATTCCCCAAACCGCTGGCACCGCGCCCTCGCCCGTCCCCGTTGCCGACCCCGACCGGCGTAACCCTTTCTTCAGCGATGTATTCCAGCAGAGTTACCAGTCGGAGTCGCTCAACATGCCATCGGCCGCGCCGGTTTGGCGCTGGAACGCAGGTGATCGACTGTTGACGCTACGCGACGGTAGCCCAATGCTGACGCAGTCGCGAACGGGTGGTGGTAGGGGTGCGCCGGGCCGGGTATATGTGCTGGCAAGTCCACTGGCGAGTGAGTATGGTAACCTGGCCGAACACGCGCTGTTTGTGCCGGTCATGTATAAAATGGCCGCCCTGAGCATTCGGGCGCAACGCGCGGCCTACTCCTTCGACGACAACCTGATAACGGTGCCGGTGAATGACCCGTCGGAGAGGGCCGTGTATAAATTGAAGCGGGGTAAATTGGAAATTATTCCCGTACAGCGGATTGTGAACAACCAGTTGCTGCTCGAAATACCCAAAAGTAACGAGTTGGCCGCCGGGCAGGAAGTCGAAGCAGGCTACTACGAATTACAAAACGGGCAAGGCAAAACCGAGCGGCTGCTGGCGTTTAATCATGGTAACCAGGAATCGGCGATGGATTTTTATTCGGCCGACGAGCTGCGCCGGGCCTTTGCCAGCCAATCCAATGTGGAAGTTTTTGACAGCGTTCAGGACGGTGATTTTGTGCAGGTGCTGGAGCAGGAAAATTTAGGCAGAAGTTTATGGAAATACTTCCTGCTGGCCGCATTGGCGTTTCTACTGCTGGAAGCTGTATTGGTCCGGTTTATGAAGGGATAACCGGCCGGATGGTGCCAGGCCTGCTCTGACTAACTACGAAACGAACGGCTACCGGACCAGAACTACCCGGCTTTGTGACTCGTCTGGGGTTTGCACCGTCAGCGTGTAGTGACCGGCGGGTAGTCCGTGCAGATTGAAAGTTCGGGTGTGGCTGCCAGGTGCAAGACTGCGTTCGCCCAATGTCCTGACCCGCTGACCAGTCAGGTTGGTCAACTGTAGCGTCGTAGAACCCGTTTTTGCAGTCGTAAAATCAACAGTCAGTGCGTCCGTTGCTGGGTTGGGATAAACGCGCAATGAACGCTGTACTGGTTCTGCCACGGCCGTGACGACAAGCGTCGTTGACTCTACCGTTTTCAGAATCCGGTTGTCAGGGTCGACAACAACCCCCGTTACAGGTCCCCGCGTAGGCAGCGTAAATGTCTGGTCGGCTCGGTCGTTCAGCACCGTAACGGTTGTATCGCCCGTTGCCGACTGCACCCGAATTTGCACGGGCATTGTGAACGACGTCGGATTAGAAGCAACGGTATTGCGTTGCTCCAGCCGAACCGTTGCGGTGTTGGCGGATGCACCACCCGTAACCGATGTCCGGTACGTTGGGTACCCTTCGCCATAAATCCACTGCCTGAAGAAATTACTTAAGTCTTGTCCGGATACTTGCTGGGCTACGGCCTGAAAATCTTCCGTTACGGCTGTGCCATAGGCCACGGCTGGGCTGGCGGTATACGCACGCAGAATGCGGAAAAACGTACTATCGCCCACCACGCCCCGGAGCATGTGCAGTACCGTAGCGCCCTTAGCATACGTGCGGTCGCTGTTGAAGATCGTGTTCACGTTCGATATATCCTGGACGTAGAGACTGCCCCGCGCATTCCGGGCACGGTTCAGAAAACCGCTCATGGTGATGGTGTAACCGGCCGGGCCATTGGCAGCTTCATTATACACCGCTTCGGCATAGGATGCGAACCCCTCATTGAGCCAGATGTTCTGCCAGTCGCGGCAGGTAATTTTGTCGCCAAACCACTGGTGCGCCAGTTCGTGCGCAATGAGGCCGGTGCTCCAGGCACCCATCGACGAAATGGTTTGATGCTCCATACCCCCGCCCCAGCCAAACTGCGCATGGCCGTACTTTTCGCGCAGGAATGGGTACGGCCCAAACCGGTCTGAGAAGATGCGCAGCATGTCGGTCGTGCGGTCGAGGTTGGCGCGGATGCCCGGTAATGTTTCGGGGTAGACGTAGTGCGTAACGGGCATGGTGCGACCGCCGTAGGCAAAGGGCGTATCGTACTGCTCGTAGTTCGACATCGCTACCGAGATCAGGTAGTGCGCGATTGGGTAGCTGTTACGCCACTGGTAGGTACGGGAGTTGAGGTTGCCGGTCGTGCTGACGAGTACGCCGTTTGAGACCGAAACAAACTGCGCCGGGGCTGTAATGCTGACCGCCGACGAGTCGGCTTTGTCGGCGGGACTATCCTTGCAGGGAAACCAGTCGCTGGCTCCGTAGGGTTCGCTCAAACTCCAGATCACGGGTGCGTTGGCTGGCCCGTGCGTTGAAAAGGCAAAACTGCCAAACCCGCTCTGACTGGCCGGATTGCCCTGATAATGGACCGTCAGCGTCAAGGCCTGTCCGGTGCTGAGTGGCTGCGGGGGCGTGATGCTGACGCGGTCCGTTATCCGCACAAACGTCAGCCGTTGCCCGGCACTCGTGACCGAATCAACGGTTAATTGAGGTTTAACATCAAGAAAAAAAGCATTAAGATTGGCAACTCTGCTCTTGAGTGCAATCGTTGCAGCTCCGCGCAGGTAGTTAGGCGTGTGGGTCAGGCGCAGGTCGAGACCATAGTACGTAACGTCGATGGTGGTGTCGCCGGTATACGCTAACCGTGCTCTTGGATTCGCTGCCAGGCGACCCATGGCGCGTACCTTACCCTCCTGACATAGTTGCCCACCATCGGTATCCAACTGGGCATTGGCCCACAAAGGCAACAGGACAAAACACAGGTAAAGAAATTTCATAACGTCTACGTATGGACTTATGCACCAACATAATCAGCAGGCACCAAATCAAGATTTCTGGGTGGTTTTGCCCGTAGTGACCCCTACTCAATAACGGCTTAACCAGATCATTCGCGTGTGGGTAGGAAACTTCATCATAAACTCGTCAATCACTACTCATCCACATTGCCGGAGCGTAGTAGTTTTGGTAATTCGCTTTCGTTCTCCGCTTTGGCCTTCAAGGCGTCCAACTGCCGCTGTTCGGCTTCGGGCAGTTGCAGTTGCCAGCCCATCGAACTGGCCAATTGATACATCATGTATTGAATCTGATTGTTAGCGATTTTGGGCAGATCACTCTGCATGGCCCGCTCGTTCATCGCCTGCTTGGCTTCGTCAAGAATTTGGGTGTAGTCTTCCCCGCTGAAATGGTTGAGATACCCTGCCTGAATATCGTAGAATTTGTAATCGGTGTCGATAGACAGCACTTCTGGCTCCGGGAACGCTTCGATAATAAGCGTTTTCTCGCCGGTTGACGGTGCCCGGAAGCGCACTTTGGCAAAGTCGAACCCTACCAGCACTTTCGATTTGGCGATGACCATCGCCTTTTTAGGATCGTTGAGGACATACAGGATTTTTTTCTGATCCTGATAGTTATAGATCTCCGAAAAATAGCCCTCTGCCATCACAACCTTGAACACTTTTTCAATACGCTCCAGTAGGATAACCGAGTCGCGCCGAACGTCGGTTAGGCCAGAACGCTTGCGCAGTGTATTGGCCAATGCCACGCCCCCGCCCGCACCGACGAGGAGAAGTAAAACCGTCGTTAGAAAATCCATAGTGAGTTAAATGTATAACGAACCGCGCGGGCGGCCCCGAATGGATAATGCACAATGAGTAAGGGCGAAACTGTCCCATTATCCATTGTGCATTATCCATTACAAACTACTTCGCGTAAGCCACGGCCCGCATTTCCCGAATCACGGTCACTTTGATTTGGCCGGGGTACTGCATTTCTTTCTCAATTTTTTGTGAAATTTCGTAGGAGAGCGTGCCCGCCCGGTCGTCTGATACGTGATCGGCGTCGACCATAATGCGTAGTTCGCGACCGGCCTGAATGGCGTAGCACTTCGTTACGCCGGGAAAACTGCCCGCCAGTTCTTCGAGTTCTTTCAGCCGCCGGATGTATGACTCCATCATTTCGCGACGGGCACCCGGCCGTGACCCCGACACTGCATCGCAGACCTGCACAATGGGCGAGATCATGCTGGTCATCTCAATTTCGTCGTGGTGAGCACCAATGGCGTTGATGACTTCGGGATTTTCCTTATATTTCTTGGCCAGTTCCATGCCCAGAATGGCGTGGGGCAGTTCGGCCTCTTCGGGCCATACCTTGCCGATGTCGTGGAGCAGACCGGCCCGTTTGGCCAACTTGGCATTCAGACCCAGTTCAGCGGCCATCGTCGCGCAGAGTTTGGCTACCTCACGGGAGTGCTGTAGCAGGTTCTGACCATACGACGACCGGAACCGCATCCGTCCAATCATTTTAATGAGTTCGGGATGCAGGCCGTGAATGCCGAGGTCGATAACGGTCCGTTCGCCAATCTCAACGATTTCATCCTCAATATTTTTGCGGGTTTTGGCCACAATCTCTTCAATGCGGGCCGGGTGAATGCGGCCATCCTGCACCAGACGGTGCAAACTCAGCCGGGCAATTTCGCGTCGAACGGGGTCAAAGCCTGAAATGATAATGGCTTCAGGCGTGTCGTCCACGATGATTTCGACCCCGGTGGCGGCTTCGAGCGCCCGAATATTACGGCCTTCACGACCGATCACTTTACCCTTTACATCGTCGGATTCGATGTTAAAGACCGACACACAGTTTTCGATGGCGTGTTCGGTAGCTGTCCGCTGAATGGTTTCGATAACGATCTTTTTCGCTTCTTTCGTCGCTGTCAGCTTAGACTCTTCAATAATATTTTTGATGTAGGACGAAGCCCGTGTTTCGGCTTCGGCTTTGAGGTTATCAACGAGCTGCTCACGCGCTTCGTCGGCCGAGAGACCCGCAATTTTTTCGAGCTGCGCCACTTGTTCGGCCAGCATTCGGTCGGCATCTTGCTGCCGCCGGTCAACATCCTCTTTGCGTTTGGTGAGGGCGTCGATTTGCTGGGCGAGACCGTTCTTTTGCTGCCCGATCTCGTTTTTCAGTTGATTCAGTTCGTTTTCACGGACCTTCTGCTGGTCAGCCTGTAAATTCAGTTGCTGTTCGCGCTGTTTAAGCTTACTCTCATTTTGAAGGAGGGCGTTTCGTTTTTGGCCGGTTGCCTCTTCAAATTCCGTTTTTAATTTTAAGGATTCTTCTTTAGCTTCCAGAATGCGATTTTTCTTGATGGTTTCAGCCTGTAACTCTGCATTTTTCAGAATCATAGCCGCTTTTTCTTCCGCTTCCTGATCGTGTTTAGCACGAGCACCCGCCATCATCTGACGGCCAATTAGTATGCCAATGCCGCCCCCAACGAGGGCCGCAAGAATAAGGTACCAAACTTGAGTGTCCATTGGACTATATCGTTAAGGTTGAACAAATAAATCATCAACCTGCCTCGATACGAGTGCTTAAGAACACAACTCGGGGTATTGTGGGGTGAGCGCCCCGCCGTTTGTTTATGTCGTACTGACCGGCGTGACGACCTGGTCTAACTGAGTTATTTTGTCAAACACCATCTGTTGTAATCGCTGTACCTGTCGGTCTGCTTGGAGCTTCGCTACTAAGCAAGTAAAGGCAACCTTGGCTAAAGCCTCCTGTGTGTCGCTATTGCCCATACCCTTGAACCGATCAAATTCTCCCTGAATCAGTTTAACGGCTTCACGCACGATGGCTTCTGACTCCGGTTCCACAAATAGTTTGTAGTGCCGGTCAGCAATCTTTACGCGAATAGGCAGTTCTTCCATCACTACGGTCGGCTCAGGCAGGATTTTAATCCCGGAGCCTATTTGGGTTTTATGACAAACTACTCAAATGAGCAATACACCGTTCCAGTTCCCGAATGTATTCGTCGAGTTGTTGTTTTAATTCGGCATTCGCATCTGTGCCAGACAGATTGTTACTTACAATCTTAACAAAATCTTTCGACTTTGCCGCCATTTTTTCTGAATCGCTCTGTTTTTTCTCCAACTCTTTCAACTGAACTTCCAACGTCCTGTTTTTTTGACGCAGTTCTTTATTCACATTCTGCAACTCCTCAACGCGCTTTCTGTTGCTTTCAGATGTGCTTCTTAGTGCCTTGATTTTTCGTTCAAGTTGTTGAAAAGCACCGAAAAGCTCGTTTTCATTAATCACGGTAGCGAATGGTTTTTTGGCAGTAACTCAGTGAAAAAGCAATTGCAATCAATTCAGGTACGGATGCCGGATAGCTGTGTACTACTTTCGAATTACCGCGCCTAATTCCCGTTCAAAAGCAGCCATCAGGCGTTGCATGGTTTTGTCGATGGTGGCGTCGTTCAGCGTCTGGGTTGGGTCCTGAAGGGTGAAACTCACCGAATAGGATTTCTTACCCGCCCCAAGCTGCTCACCCTCGTACACATCGAAGGTGTTAACCGAACGTAGTAACTTTCGTTCTGTTTGGTGGGCCAGCCGATTAATCTGCTCAAACGTGATTCCCTGCTCTAATACCAGCGACAGATCGCGACGAACATCCGGAAAGCGGGAGACTTCCTCATACCGAACTTTGCCGCCCGCTGCCTTCATTAGCGTAGCCCAGTCGAAATCGGCGTAAAAAACCGGTTGCTTCAAATCGACTAACTTCGTGAGCGTTGTTTTTACCAGGCCCAAGCTGACTAATGGTTTTTTACTAACCACGTATGTGAGGCCGTACTGAAACAAAGTAGTGTCGGCGGGCTGCGTCTCAAACGCCTTGACCCGAAACAAATTCAGTACGCGCTGAACGGCCGCTGCCAAATCGTGGTACCCAATTGGCTGGCTTTTCTGTAACCAGCTTTCGGCTTGTTGATCGCCCGAAATGGTCATACTCAGCCGCATCCGCTCAACGTACTTCGTGGTGCCGTTTTCACGAACTGCCTTATGGTAAACATTGCCAAATTCAAACAGCTTGAGGTCTTTTTGCCGTCGGTTCAGGTTATACACCAGCGTTTCTAAACTGGAGAACAGCAGCGTCTGCCGCATCACCGACAGTTCATCGCTGAGCGGGTTGAGCAGCGTAACGTCGGCACCGGGCAGGCTGGTCCGGATGGCATTGTGGTAGGCCGGTCGGGTGAGCGAGAGCGTCAGAATTTCGTGGAAACCAGTAGCCGCCATAAGCTGCCCCACGCGGCTTTGCCACTGGTCGGGGTCAATTTTTGGAAACTCCGAGAGCGAGTCGGCCGCCAGAACTGCCGAAAGAGGTACGTTGTCTAAGCCGTAAATCCTAAGAATTTCTTCGATCACGTCGGCTTCGCGCGTCACGTCGACCCGGTAAGGCGGCACTAAGGCAATAAAACCGACTTCATCATTAATGTCATGGCCTTCGCTCTGGGCGCTGGCAGACAAAATGTCCAGCCGATCCAGAATAGCGTGAATCTCCTGCCGGTCTATTTTAATGCCAATCAGCCGGTCGATGTTCCGGTAGCGGACCGGCACCCGGAAAAAATCGCTGATGGATTGGTAAGCGTCCGACTCAACTGCTATTCTCTCGGAGCTAATGACGCCCCCGGCTACTTCTTTAATAAGCATGGCCGCTCGCATCAGTGCCGGAATCGGCATTCTGGGATCGGTGCCGCGCTCGAACCGGAACGACGCGTCGGTTTTTAGGCCGTGGTGCTGCGCCGTTTTACGGACGGACATCGGCGAGAAGTAGGCCGATTCCAGAAAAATGCGCGTTGTCTGCGCCGTTACGCCGGAGTTTTGCCCGCCAAATACTCCCGCAATACACATCGGCTTTTCGGCATCGCAAATCATCAGGTCCGTTGCCGTCAACTTACGGGCCACGCCGTCGAGCGTCACAAAGGGCGTTCCTTCGGGCAGGGTCTTAACGATGACTTGATTCGGTCCGTCGCCACGGCCCGTGATTTTGTCGGCATCGAACGCGTGGAGCGGCTGGCCGAGGTCGTGGCAAACGAAGTTGGTAACGTCCACGATGTTATTGATCGGTTTTAGGCCGATACTCAGCAGCCGTTGTTTCAGCCAGTCGGGCGACTCGCCAACCGTCAGACCGCTCAGGGTCAGGCCAGAGTAAAATGGGCAGGCCTCAGGATCCTCCACCCGTACGTCGGGCGTCAGGTCGTGGTTGTCAACGGCAAATTCTTTGGTTGTCGCCCCCAAATGCCGCCTTGGCCGGTTCAGCACCGCCTGCAAATCGCGGGCGACACCGAGGTGCGAGGCCGCGTCGATGCGGTTGGGCGTCAGGCCAATGCTGATGCGGTAGTCCGATTCGCGGTTGAAATACTGAGCGGCCGGGGTGCCGTTGGGAAGGTCAGTTGTGAGTACCATAATCCCGTCATGGGAGGTGCCCAGCCCGATCTCGTCTTCGGCACAGATCATGCCTTCGGACGCTGCCCCACGAATTTTGGCCTTCTTGATAACAAAGCTTTCTCCCGAAGTAGGGTGCAGGGTGGCCCCTACGAGCGCTATCACTACTTTCTGCCCGGCGGCCACGTTGGGTGCTCCGCAAACAATGGACAATGGCTGCCCGGTGCCAGCATCAACCGTGGTCAGGCTTAGTTTGTCGGCGTCGGGGTGTTTGGTGCACGTTAAAACTTCGCCGATAACGACACCCTCCAGTCCGTCCGCTGCAACTGGCTCGCCCGATGGGCTAATCTTTTCTATGTGTTCAACTTCCAAACCCGTTCCGGTCAGTAATTTGCCAACTTCTTCGGGCGATTCGGGTAACTCAATGAACTCCTGTAACCATTTATAAGAAACTTCCATACGGCCGCATAACGAATAAATGCTACAAAGATATGGGAAAGCCTGCCTGTACCAGTAACCCACGATTGAAATCGTGGGCTGATACTGATACATACGGGCTGATAGCCGTCTTCAGCTCACAGCTATCAGCCTATGCCCGCACGGGCGGCCCCGTTCAGTCGTGGGTATCCGTGTAGCGTTCTCCTGCTTTGATGGCTACGGGGAGGGTGTTTTCGGCGGGGGGCAGGGGACAGGCGTAATTGGGATTGTAGGCGCAGTAGGGATTGTACGCTTTGTTGAAATCGAGAACGGCGCGGTTGTCTACCATATCCGCCAGTTCGAGTTCGAGGTAGCGGCCACCACCGTACGTTTCTTTGCCCGACGTTGGGTCGCGGAATAGGATCGAGTAGGTGTCGCCCAATTTAACAATCAGTAATCGGCAGGCTTCTCCGCTCAGTTCAAAAACCGCGTGGGCAAATTTATCATACACCTCTTCGCTGCCGTCGCTCATGCGAACAACGAGCTTCTGGGTTTTGTCGGCGAAGGGTTCGAGCCGGGCGGTGACCCGATAGGAGAGATCGGGTCTGAAGTAGCGAAGACCCGCGAAGTCGGCTTTGTTGGGCAGGGGTGATTCGGCGCTGGTGCGAAAGAAGCGGTCTTTTTTGCTGCGGGCAGAATCGACCTCCTGGCGGTACGTTTCCGGGTTAGCCACCGCACTCAAACCATCCGTCGAGGTCGTATTTCCCCCATCGAAGAAGGCGTAATAAAGCAAAAACAACACCAGCAGAAGCAGACCGCCCAGTAAAAATTTATTTCTTAACATAAGCATAAAATTAACTTGCAACCGTCCAAACCAAGAGCGTTGTCTAAAAAAACGGTGTGAAAAAGACGCGCGAAACCGATGAGCTATCACTCATTACGGGGTGAGGTCTCACTAAGCGGTTTAGCCAATTAATTGATTTACACTATATTTGGCCGGTTAACACCGAACTGTCAGCCTGTTAAAGTAACCCCCACCCGACCAAATGGCGAAACTGTACGAATTAGAAACGTTTTCATCGGACAAAGGCAGTCTGACCGTTTTTGAAAACATCATCCCCGGTACTATACAGCGAATTTTCTACATTTATCAGGCTGGGTCGAACCCCAGAGCGGGCCATCGGCACTACCAGGCCTGGAACGCGCTGATCTGCCTGAGTGGCAGTTGCCGGGTCTACAGCGATAACGGCCAGAAAGAAGAAACGTTTCAATTGTCCAGTCCACGACAGTGTTTAGTGTTGGAACCTGAAGACTGGCATACGATGGATAAATTCTCGGAGGATGCCATCCTGCTGGTCGTCTCGAACGAGTTATACGACAAACACGACTACATCTACGAACCGTATTCCCGGCATCAGCGGCCCGACGTATCGCGGTCCGACGTATCGGTGATGGCCGACTCGGAATGATCCCCTTTCTGGACCTGAAGCGCATCAACGACACCCATCAGGAGGGCATTCGGGCGGCAACGGAGCGGGTTTTACAATCGGGCTGGTACATCTTAGGGCAGGAGGGCGTGGCGTTTGAGCAGGCGTTTGCCCGGTATTGTGGAACCCGTCACTGCATTGGTGTCGCCAACGGGCTGGACGCGCTGACGCTGGTGCTGAACGCCTGGACGTTTGCGCCCGGCAGCGAAGTTATCGTTCCCTCGAATACCTACATCGCGTCGGTGCTGAGCGTGACACGGGCTGGGTTGGTACCCGTTTTTGTTGAGCCTGACCCCCGCACCTACCTGCTCGACTCCACCCGCATCGAAGCCGCCATAAGCACTCGTACGAAGGCTATTCTGCCCGTTCACCTCTACGGTCGATGCTGCGACATGGTTGCCATCAACACGGTGGCGCAGCGCCATAACCTGATGGTGCTGGAAGATGCCGCTCAGGCGCATGGCGCGTTGCATGGCGGCCATTGGGCGGGCAATCTGGGCAACGCGGCCGGGTGGAGTTTTTATCCCAGCAAGAATTTAGGTGCATTGGGCGATGCCGGTGCTATTACGACAAACGACGATGCGCTTGCCGACCGGCTTCGGGCCTTGCGAAATTACGGGTCAGCCCAGAAGTACATCAATGACTATGTCGGGCACAACAGCCGTCTGGACGAATTGCAGGCGGCCATTCTGTCGGCCAAATTACCGTGGTTAGATGCTGAAAATAACCGACGCCGTGCGCTGGCGCGGCTGTACTTAACTGGCATCACAAACCCCGCTATAAGCTTGCCCCCGGCCGATCAGACCGATCAGGATGTCTGGCACTTGTTCGTCGTGAGGCACCCCCGGCGCAATGCCTTTCGGGCGTACCTGCGCGAACGGGGTATCAGTACGGACGTTCATTACCCAATCTCACCCCATCACCAGCGGGCCTATGCTCCGTATGCGCATTTGTCATTACCCATTTCGGAGCAGTTGCACCGCGAAGTCGTTAGCCTGCCACTCAACCCAACGCTGACCGATGACGAGGTGACGTATATCATTGACGTGATAAATCAATACGACTCATCAACTGACTGACTGCCCTACCATGCAACTCTCCGTCGTCATACCGGTTTACAACAGCGAGCAGACCATCGGTCCGCTGGTGGAGCGGCTACAGGTGTGTCTGCGTGGCCGGTCGTTTGAGATCCTGCTCGTTAACGACGGGAGCAGGGACCGGTCGGAGCAGGTTTGCCAGCGGTTAGCTGATGCACACGCTAGTGTTCAGTTCATATCGCTACGCCGAAATTTCGGCGAGTTCAACGCCGTGCTATGTGGTCTCTCGCACACGCAGGCAGACTACGTGGTGATCATCGACGACGATTTTCAGAACCCGCCCGAGTCAATTCTGACCCTGCTGGAAACGGCCGAAACCGGGCAATTCGACGTAGTCTACAGCCGGTATGCCGCCAAAAGGCATCACTGGTTTCGCAATGGGGGCAGTTGGCTCGTCAACGCGCTGACGACCTATTCGCTCGGTAAACCACGCACGTTATATTTATCGAGCTTCAAACTCATCCAGCGCGACGTAGTGGACGAAATTACCCGGTACACCGGGCCGTATCCGTACATCGACGGGCTGATTTTTCGGGTTACGCGCAACATTGGCAGCGTGGAAGTGCCCCACAACGCCCGCACCGAAGGCCGGTCGAACTATACGCTCCGCAAACTCATTGCCCTGTTCCTGAACGTATTCATCGGCTATTCGCTCTGGCCGATCCGGGTTTTTACGGTAGTGGGCGCTTGTCTGTTTGCCGTAGGGCTGCTGGCTGGGCTGGGTTTGCTGATTGGCGGGCTGGTGAGGGCGTTCGTCGTGCCGGGCTGGGGGCTGGTGTTGTGGGCCATCGGAACGGGACTGGGTTTGCAATTGCTGTTTCTGGGCGTGCTGGGCGAGTACCTCGGTAAATTATTTATGGCGCACAGTGGTTTGCCACCGTATGTGGAAAAAGGAAAGCGTTTATGATTGGTCGTTTCGATGAGTACGAAAAAATGTTCCGGCTCGAAGGGCAATTGTGGTGGTACCGCATCCTGCATGAGCGGGTCGAAGCGGCTTTGCAGCAACACTTTGGTAATCGTCGGGACGTCCGGATTCTGGACGCAGGCTGTGGTACGGGTGGCCTGCTGAACTTCCTGCGCCAACGGGGCTACACGGACCTGCACGGTATTGATGGCTCGGCCGATGCGGTCGCCTTCTGTCAGGAACGTGACTTGCCCGTTACGTTGGTAAATCTGGATAAATTCGCTGATTATGCCCCACAAATGCAGTACGACGCTATCGTCTGCAATGATGTGTTTTGTTACTTTAACGACGCCAATTTAACGCGTTTGGCGAATCAGTTTGCCCAACGACTCAAACCAACGGGCGTTTTGATTAGTAATAACAACGCATTTGCCGTGTTTCGGGGACAGCATGATTTGGCCGTGGGTAGTACGCGCCGGTTTGTGCTGTCCGACCTCAAACAGCTTTTGGCACCGGCAGGGCTTTCAGTTCAGGTTGCCACATACTGGAGTCTGGCGCTGGCGCCCCTAATTCTGCTCATGCGGCAGTGGCAGAACTGGCAGTTACGAACGGGTTGGCACAAGCCGGACGAGGCTCACTCGGACGTCTACATGCCCCCCGTCTGGCTCAACGAAACACTCTATCGCGTCGTCCGGGCCGAACAAAAACTGCTTCCCCGAACCCCATTTGGCAGTTCGCTGTTTATGGTAGTCAGTCGGTCAGTTAGTGCTGACGCATCAACTCACTAACTGACCGACTGACCAACTCACTAACTGTACTCATGTTCACTGGAATTATTGAAACGACCGGCCTTGTGTCGGCAATTGAACCGGCAGGCACCAACCTGACCTTCCGCATTGAATCGGTACTGGCGGCTGAATTGAAAATTGACCAGAGCGTCAGCCACAATGGTGTTTGCCTGACCGTGACGAGTGTTGCCAATGACAGCTACACCGTGACGGCCGTTGACGAGACGCTCAAAAAGACGAACCTCGGCCGGATTCAGCGTGGTGACCGCATCAACCTCGAACGTTGCATGCCCGCCAACGGCCGCTTCGATGGCCATATCGTGCAGGGGCACGTCGATCAGACGGGCGTGTGTACGGCGGTGCAGGACGTGGACGGAAGCTGGCTCTTTGATTTTGAGTACGCTGACGAATCCGATAATGTGACGGTTGAGAAAGGGTCCATTTGTATCAACGGGGTCAGTTTAACCGTTTTTAACTCACAACCCGACCGGTTCCGGGTCACGATCATTCCATACACCTACGAACACACCAATTTTCGTAATCTCAAGCCGGGTGACACGGTGAATCTGGAATTCGACATCGTGGGAAAGTACCTCAAAAAAATGCTGGCGGGATACCGGTAAGCAGTTGCGGATTCTGCTACTTTTGTGGAAGTGAGGTCAAAGGAGTAATAGGAATAAGGGGTAAGTAGCCTCTCCTTTACACCTCTACCCCTTACTTCCTACACCTTTTTCTATTGTTGAATGGCTAAAATCAGCACCCGATCCTTTCCTGACCTGCTGATTCACGTCGGCCTTATTCTGGCCTTAGTGACTGCGCTGTTTCTGGCGTTTTTCTTCGTTTACCTGCCCTTCACCACCAACCACGGCCAGACTATCACCGTACCGGACGTAACGCGCCTGAGTCTCGACGAACTGCAAAACATTCTGGACGACCGGAATCTGCGCTACGAAGTCAGCGACTGCACGTTTGTGGCCGGAGCGCAGCCGCTCACCGTCATTCAGCAGTACCCACGGGCCAATATGAAGGTGAAAGAAGGGCGCAAAATTTACATCACCATTACCCGGCGGGTGGCCCCCATGGTGGCGATGCCCCAGCTCGTTAGCCTGACTTTCCGCAGTGCCGAACTGAACTTGAGGTCGCTGGGGCTGGACGTGGGCGATAAAGATTACGTGCCGGACGTAGCCAAAAACGCCGTTCTCCGTCAGTTGTACAATGGCAAGGAAATTGCGGCCGGAACGTCCGTACCGAAAGGGGCTAAAATTGACCTCGAAATTGGCGATGGCTTAGGAAATACGATGTTCGACATTCCCGACGTTGTAGGATTGCAAATTGATGAGGCTGAAGCGGCAATTCGTGGCTCCAACCTGAAGATAGGCACCCGAATTCCCGTTGATGATCCCGAAAAAGAGGTTGGTACGGTCGTTCGGCAACGGCCCGAAGCGCGGTCGGGCGAACGAATTCGGGTGGGCGAAACAATGGATTTGTGGGTAGTAGGACCGGTTGATCCGGATTGATAAACAGCGCGTCCCGCCGGGGCGGGATACTAAATGACACTTGCTTTACCTGATCGGTCGACTATAAACGGGGCCAGACGCTTCCTGGCCGGGATGGCACTCTGTCTTTGCTGTTGCTTTGCCTGGCCCACTCTGGCCCAAACATCGCTTGGTCTGCCGTTCTTCGATGACTTTTCGACCATTACACAGTCGCCCGGCACTGCCCGGCCCGATCCCGCCCGCTGGCAACCCGGCAGTGGCGTGTACCTGAACAATACGATGTCCATCAGTCACCCCACGGTCGGGATGGCATCGTTCGATGGGCTGGCTGCCAACGGCTTGCCTTACGTGCGTAATAACCAGTTTGCGCAGGGCTACACCGACACGCTGGCATCGCTGCCAATCAACCTCGCGGGTCTGGCAGCGGCCGATTCGGTTTACCTGAGTTTTTACTGGCAAAGCCGGGGACTGGGCGAATCGCCCGACGTTGGGGACTCGCTGACGGTGCAGTTTCAGGACCGCACCGGCACCTGGCAAACCGTTTGGCGAATGGAGGGTGGGGTGGTCAATAACAACTTCGTGCAGGCGTTTATTCCGGTCATTTCGGCCGCTTATCTGCACGGTACGTTTGCGTTTCGGTTCCGGGCCTACGGGCGCGAGTCGGGCCCGTTCGACACCTGGAACATTGACTACGTGTACCTCAACCGCGGCCGCTCCCGAAACGACCGGTTTGTGAAAGACGTAGCCGTGCGGCAGCCCCTCAGCCCATTGCTGAAACGCTACACCGCCATGCCCCTGACGCAGTACGTCGTCAATCCAGCCGCCGAAACGGCCGACTCCGTCACAACGGACATCAACAATCTGTTCGATAATTTCAACTTCACCACCTTCCGTTTCACCATACGTGATGAGGTGTCGGGGCGCGTTGTGCAGGACGATCCGCAGACAAACACGACCCTGATTCCGTCGTTGAGTTCGCAGCGGAAGCGCATCCGACCGGCGCCCGTTACTGATTTTGGTACGGCGACGCGGGCGGTGCTGCGCTACAAAGTCGATCTGCTCACGACCGACGACCAGAACCCGTCGATTCCGGGGGTGAACCTCCGCCGAAACGATACGATTTCGACCCAAGCTGTGCTGGACGACTATTACGCTTATGACGATGGTACGTGGGAGTTTGGCCTACAGATTGGGCCGCGCGAGCGGGTAGCCGTGCGCTACATCCTGAACAAGCCCGATGTTATTTCGGGTGTCCGGGCCGTTATCGTGCCGTTTCGTACCAACCAGCTTGGTCAGCCGTTTGTGCTGAGTGTGTTCAGCAACAGCAACGGCCGCCCCGGAACGGCCATTTATCAGAAATCGTTTGCCACGCAGTACGGCCCGTTTCGCAACGGCTTTGTCGACTTCAAATTCGACCGGGGCGTTGCGGTGAGCGATACGTTTTACGTGGGTTACCAGCAGATCAGCACCAGCGACACGACGTTTCTGAGGTTGGGGTTAGACCGGAACAGTCCGTTTGGCCAGCAGATTTTTTACAATGGCGGCAGTAATTGGGAGCAAAATCAGGGTTCGGCTGCGTTGAACATCCAGGGCGCGTTTATGCTCCGGCCCGTGATGGGTGGCACCGCTTCGAGTATCATTACGGCAACACCCGAACCTAAACCATTGACCCCGCTGCATGCTTATCCGAACCCCACAACAGGGCTGATTCAGTGGGATTCGCGCCTGACCCGTTTAGACGTGATGAGCGTTGGCGGGCGGCTGCTGTATTCAATCGAACCCGGACGCGGGCAGCAAACGGCCGACGTGAGTCATTTGCCCGACGGCATGTATCTACTCCGGCTTACTGAAGGTGACCGGGCAGTCGTGCAGAAATTGATTATCTATCACTGACCAACCAACTGATATGGATATTACCGTACAGGAACTAAAAGAGCGCATCGACAAAGGTGAAACGCTCAACCTGATCGACGTTCGCGAACCGAACGAATACGAAGCCGACAACATCGGCGCCACCCTGATTCCCCTCGGCGATTTGCCCTACCGGTTAGATGAACTCGACGGTTTGCAGGACGAAGAAGTAATCGTGCACTGTCGTTCGGGTAGCCGCAGCGCAATGGCCCAAACCGTTTTGGAGCAGAATGGCTTTAACAACGTCCGCAACGTTACCGGCGGCATGTTGGCCTACCGGAAACTGTAGGGAGTAAAGAATGTACAATGAGTAATGTGTAATGAATAATGGCTCTTATGGCACCTAATTACTCATTGTACACTCTCTTGTTATCCGTTCAGTTAAGTTTTCATCCTCCGCCCCAAACCATCGGTAATTGCTCTGGTTACGAAACCACGTTAGTTGGCGCTTGGCGTACCGACGCGAGTTGCGTTTGAGCAGACGAACCATCTCGTCATAGTCATATTCGCTGTTGAGGTAGGGAAATACTTCCTGATAACCAACTGTTTGCAGGGCGGGCAACTGCCGGAAGGGTAGGAGCGAGCGCACTTCATCGATCAAACCAGCCGATAGCATGGCATCCATGCGGGCGTCGATGCGGGCGTAGAGTTCGTCGCGCGGGCGGTCGAGTGCAATCAGCACCGACCGGAAAGGACGCTCGGCCGGTTGTGCCCGGCGAAACGATGAATACGGCTCTCCCGACGTCAGGCACACCTCCAGCGCCCGCGTCACCCGAATGGGATTTTGCAAATCGGCCGTTTGGGCGTAAACCGGGTCCAACCGGCGCAACTCGGTTTGTAGCGACGCCAGACCGTTCTGATTCAAGCGGGTCAGTAGCTGCTGCCGCAGCGCCGGGTCCACCGGCGGCAGGTCGTCAAGACCCTTGCAAACGGCGTTGATGTACAGGCCCGTTCCGCCCGATAAAATAACGACATCATGTTGCTCAAATAATGTTGTCAGCACGGCTAAGCACTCTCGTTCGTAGCGCCCGGCGTTAACGGGGTCCTGTATGCTGTGCGAGTTGATGAAGTGATGCGGTACACCGGCCATCTCGTCGGGTGTGGGTTTGGCCGTACCAATGTTCAGTTCGCGGTACAGTTGCCGCGAGTCGGCCGAGACGACGTCCGTTTGCAGCCGCGTTGCCAGACGAACGCAAAGTTTAGTTTTCCCAACGGCCGTTGGACCGGCTATGACGAGTAACGTTTTCAAAGGAGCGAATACGGGTGTTAACGACGCAAAAATAGCTTCTTCCGGCAGGTTAACAGGAGCCAGTTTTGTGCCCCGTCAGACGAAAAAAGGCCAGAGCGCTCTGTAATGCTCCGTTACCATCATTGGTCATTTTGGGGAGCCAAGTGTAATCCGCTATTAATGTTGAATTAACTATTTTCGGCTTGCCGTCGTTAGTCAAATCAGTATTCCGATAATTCGATGAGAATCAGCGTGTGCTGCGTGTTCATGGGTGCGTTTGGGTTGCTCTCGCTGCGAGGTAACCTGCCCGACTATGCCGGTGGAAATGTGCCCGTGTGGTCACGTCCCATAACGAACTCGCTTACGCTTACCCACGGATTGTACAGTAAATCGCTGCGTTACAACGTGTACACCTTCACGATTAGCGGTGCCGACACCGGGGCTGTTCGTGACCTGACTATAAACGCGTACCGGGGTTTGCTGCTGCTGACCAAGTTTGGGGTCCGGGTCGATGGGGCCGTTGTTAATGCTGAGGTTGCTGATCTGGACAACAATGGTTTTCCCGAATTATACGTCTATTGTACCAGTGACGGCAGTGGCTCATTTGGGCGGGTACACGCGTGGCAATTTCTGCTCGAACGCAAAGCAGATATTACGCTCGCTGGCTGGACACTGCCTAAGGATAGTGGCTATATGGGGCACGACAGCCTGTGGATTGAGCGCGACATTCTGTGCCGCAAGTATCCTATTTACCAGTCTGGCGACGCTAACACCGGGCCAACCGGCGGGACGCGCATGGTGCGCTATCGACTTAAACCGACAGGCCTCAAATTTACGCTTGTCGCGCAGCCAGACTAAGGTGGTATTTTCTGGCAGCGGCCGAGGCATACAGGATCAGAAGATTTTGTATGCCAGCGAAACGGTGGCAATGCCCAGAAAGCCGGTGATGTTATTGTCGTTGTAGACACCCCCAACCGGCACCGCATACCGAATGTCGACGTCTAAGGACTTGACCGGTGAGAAACCCGCCCCCACCTCCAGCGCGTAGGTGAAATCGCTTACTTCGAGAATCCCGGCTTCGAACTTGTTGCGCAGATTCGTAACGCCGTTCGATGCGGGGATGGGTGTTTCGGGGAAGCCAATCGTTGAATTGCCATTGAGTTGCCCGGCAGTGACGCGCTTTGCTTCGGCTTTTTGAACAAATATGAAGTTGGGGCCCGCGTAGGCTCGCACCCGCCCACCCATGAACCGTTTGCCAAACAGAATGGGTACGTCGATGGCTTCCAGCACCGACTCCGAAGTAATGTTGAGCGACGCGTTGATGAGACCCGGCAACACGCTCACGGGCAGCGCGTTGGCAATAATCGGATTGGCATTCACGTCTAAAGTGACATCGGTCTTTTGCTTTAGCACAAATCGGTTGTAGGTCACCTCGGCTTGGATAAAGAACGTACCAACGTTTTTACGCGCCCACAAACCTCCCGAATACCCAAAGCCAATTCCGTTGCTCTTGTTGGTAAGCGCGGGCACTTCAACACCCAACGTGCCAACCTGCTGCGTCGGAATTTTAGTGAAGCCGTGCGTAAACGTCGCTCCCCCTCTAATACCGAACTCAAGACCGGCAGCGGGAGTGGACGTTTGAGCCATAGCGGGCGTCGCGCTCATCAGGAGCAGCGCGGCTAAGGAAAGTTGACTGATTTTCATGCGTGATTATTGCTGCAACAGGACGCGACGGTAGTTGCCGGGATTAACGGGTGGGACGGTTGAGTTGTATTTAGCGTTGATGCTTTTGATAATTTCGTTGGCCATCAGGGCGTATCCGGCGGGCGTCAGGTGCAGGCCATCGAGGCTATAAACGCCCCCCTGTATGTAGCTGCCCGTGTAGGTAATGCCGTTCTGCACCAGACCCGCAGCCGAGGTGATCTGGCCGAGAATTCCGTTTGGATCAACGTAAGCAGCTCCTCTTGCCTCGGCCTGGGCTTTCATAACTCCGTTGAACTCCGCAATTTTTGCATTCAGCGTAGCTACTTCGCCCGCATCCAGCACGTACTGCGTTGGGAGTGGATTAACCGTGCTTAACCCGTAGAGGCCCCTTTGATTACCGGCCGTAACTGTACCAATTTTCGCATACTCCAGCGCGTTTGGCAACATCAGCAAATCGCCCGGCTGCGTGGGCCGAACACCGGTGGTTGTCTGGATGACCAGCGCCGTGGCGACCGGTACCGGATTCACCAATAAGTTGATTTGCGCCACGGCAAGTGGTACCGTCACGGTCGTGAAATAAGGTGAGGCTGTAATGTTGGGAATACCAACGACGACCCCTTTTCTCCCCCCTTCGGCCAACTTATTCATAATGGCGGTGAAATTGGTCGTAAAAATCGCGGTTGGCGTTGGTGAGATGGCACCCCCCGTAGTCGCATACTGAAGCACGTCGTTATTGCCCAGCCAGCACGAGAAAAACGTAGCGCCGTTGAGGTTGTCGCTGGCATACTGGAAATACGTCATTCCTGGATTAGCCAGTAAGCGCTCGAAATACGGGTTTCCCTGCGTAGAGCCGTAACCAACCGTTAATAAGTCAGCCACCCGAATGCCCGGCACGCCGAGGTTCTGATTAGCAGTCGTAAACTTCGTTAACAGTGGCGTACCGTTGTCGGTTGTGCCGCCCCGACCGGCACCCGCTGGTACCTGTGCAATGGAGGTGATAAGGCTGATTGGATTAGCTGGATTCGGTACGCGGATTAGTTTAGCGTACCCCGAACCGGCGGCCTGTGCTTCCGTAAACAGCGGTTGCACAAAATCGCCCCCGCCAACGGTCCTGAACTGTCCAGCCAGAATGTTGGGATACGAATTGAGCTGACCATCGCGGTACAGGCCAGCATCGGCAAAACCGGCCGTCAGCGAGTTGCCAACGGCGACATATTTGGCAAAATCGGCATCGCCTTTCGAGAGCGTGCCCGTGGCTGCGTTGGGGTCAACGTCGGCGTTGGTGCAGGCCGCTATACCAACGAGCGTCGTCAGTAGTAGCCCCCACCGAAATCGTACAGAAAAGTGCATGCTGAATTGAATGATACGTGAAGAAGTTTATCCTAAACGGGTACCTGCAAGAACGTATAAATAACCCGTTTGTGCGGAAGAAGTTGGTTTGTATGGACTAAATAGTAGGGTTGCTCGATTGAAATAACCCTAAACATTCACACCAGCAGCGGGTTGTTTAAGGTGAAAAGGTTGGCGTACCTGCCAATTAGTTATCTCAAGTTTCACTAAAACTATACTAAATCAATGGGCCTTTTATCATTTTTCAAGGGTGTTGGCGAAAAGATTTTCAACAAGGATCAGGTAGCTGCACCAGCCGATCCGGCGCAGGCCGAGAAGGTAGAACCCGTTCGGGCGCAGGCATTACTCGATCACGTAAAACAGCTTGGCTTAGCTTATAACAGTCTGACTGTTAAAACTAAAGGAGACACGGTTACGTTGATTGGTTCGGTGAAGTCGCAGGAGGACGCCGAGAAAATTGCCCTCGCCGTTGGTAACGTAGAAGGCGTTGAAGCCGTAGACAATCAATTAGACGTGGCAGAACCCGCTGCGGAAGGTAAATATTACACCGTGAAATCGGGGGACTCCCTGTCGAAAATTTCGCAGGAAGTGTACGGTGATCCGGCCAAGTATGGCGTCATCTTTGAAGCTAACAAGCCGATGCTGAAAGATCCCGACCTGATTTACCCAAACCAGGTGCTGCGGATTCCGCAACTGTAAAGAAGAGAGTCGTAAAGTCGTAACGGGCCGCCCGAGCGGTCGAAGAACGGGGCCGTCGGTGCGGTCGTAAGTGGCTGACGTAAGTTCTGCTCTCGCGTCAGCCACTTACGACCGCACCGACGGCCCCGTTACGACTTCACGACTCTCTTCTTTACAACTTTCTAACTTAGGTATAACATTCCCCCGGATGGCTGGGTTAACAGCCTATCAACCAACGTAGCAAACATGGCCGTTCATCTATTAACGCTCCTGAAAGAACAGTTTACCCCTGGTGTTATCGACCTGCTTAGTCGGGAACTGAACGAATCGCCTGTCAACACACTCAAAGCTGTTAATGGGTCGCTGCCCACCTTGTTGGGCGGTTTGACCCGGCGGGTTCAGGCATCGGGCGGGGCGTCGTCGATAATTGGTCTGCTGGAGAAAGGGGATTATAGCAGCACACCACTCGATGTTAGCCAGGTGGTCGATGAACACCAGCAAACGGTTGATACCGTCACAGCCGGACGTGGTTTTTTAGGGGAAGTTTTTGGGGATAAACTCTCCGGTACGACGGAATTGATTGGTGCGTACAGCGGAACAAAACCGCAGTCGACTCTGACGATTCTGGGGTTAGCGGGGTCAGTCCTGATGGGTGTGCTGGGGCGACAGCAACAGGAAAACGGCCTGACGGCCCACAATTTATCAACGTTGCTGCTGGGGCAGGCCACCGAGTTCCGGAATGCCGTGCCGGGTGGTCTGGATGGGGTTGGAAACCTGCTGGGTTTTGACGATCTGCAAACGCCCGCCGGGCCGCAAACCGAAGTGCAGGGAGCCGACAATTTTAGCGGCACCATCATTAATCCCAATATTCCGAAAAGCGCCGAGGGCGACCGTCGGCAGGAAAACGTACGGTGGCTTCGCTGGGCCATGGTCGCGATGGGCATACTGGTGGCAGCCCTGATCGTTCAAAAATGCAGCGAAAATCAGAACAGTAACGATGGAATCAGCACTGATTCGACCGCCCGCGTTGAATCCAATGAGGTAGAAGACACGTCAGCCGCTACGAAACAGAGCATCCGGGACGCCAATGGTCAGGTGGCCGATTCCACCGCGCCGGGAGCACTTGGCATCCGCGATTCGTCGCAAACGAGCCGTTCTGAAACGGGTTCTCAAACCGACGCCCCAACCGTTCGGACGCAGGTCGAACTGCCCGGTGGTCGCAAGTTGAGCCTGACCGAAAATTCGTTCAACGCACAGTTAGCCCGGTTCTTAGGCAGCAAACCCAAAAATCCGGAGCGTACGTTTACCTTCGACAACCTGACGTTCGAGACCAATTCGGCCCGCATCACGGCGCAGTCGCAGCCCAACGTTAATGACCTGATCGAAATCATGAAAGCCTATCCCGGCCTGAATATCCGCGTGGAGGGCCACACCGACAATACCGGCAGTGCCGATGCCAACCGCACTCTTTCTCTCGACCGGGCCAGCGCCGTGAAATCAGCCCTGACGGCGGCTGGTGTCCAGTCGGACCGGATAACGACGCAGGGCTTCGGCTCCACCAAACCAATTGCCAGTAATGACTCAGACGCGGGGCGTCAAAAAAACCGGCGCATCGACGTAGCTGTTACAAAAGTCTAACTCAACCAATGAAAACCATGATAAACAAGACCCGAACATCGTTCCAAAATGGGCTGCTGGCCACCATGCTGACCATTGCCAGCCTGTCGCTCCTGAACTGCCAGGGCGAGAAAAAAGAAACCAGCAGCGAATCATCGGCCGCTACGGCCGACAGTTCGTTCATGGGTCGGCAGGGCGACACGCTCAATTCGTCGGCCATGGATGCGCCCCAGCAGGCTCCCGTCGATAGTGTACCGGGGGCGGTGGTTCCGGCGCAGGTAAACGTGAAGGTTAAGAAGTGAAGGCAGCTGGTGAGTCGGTCAGTAGGCGGTCAATGCTTAACTTGCGGCCCTGCTGACTGACCAACTCATTAACTCACCGACTGATACCTGATTTTATGTTTGTTGACGCCATTGAGCGCATTGATCCCTTTACCCGTCCGCTTCATTCCATTGTCCGGCTCTATGGCCACAGTGATGTTGTTCCCGGCAGCGCAACCCTTTTTTTTGTGAACGAACATGGTTGCGCCGTCACCTGCAAACACGTAGCCGAACTCGTTGTTAAAGCCGACACAATTTACCAGAACTACCTGAGTTTTCAGGGTGCCCGCCGGGATGTTCAGCGCGAGAAAGATGCCGCCCAGCGCATCAGCCAACTGGAAGTGAAATTCAAGCTTCAGTCCGAAACCATCATCCGCATCCAGAACTACTTTGTGGGGTGCAGCAACGACGCCAAACTAACCGTCGATCTGCATCCGACGCAGGACCTGGCGCTGCTTCGTTTCGACGGCTACGGTCCATCGCTTTATCGTTCCTACGCCACCTTTCTCGGCGACAGCAGCCGGGTGAAGCCTGGCCGGAGCCTGTGCCGATTAGGCTATCCGTTTCCCGAATTCACCAATTTCCGGTACAATCCCGCCACCGATGACATCGAGTGGACGAACACCGGCCGAATCACCTCGCCCCGCTTTCCTATCGATGGCATCGTAACGCGTCTGCTCAGCGAAAACGGGGGCATCACCGGCATCGAAATGAGCACGCCCGGTCTGCGCGGGCAGAGTGGCGGCCCGCTTTTCGACATCAACGGGCTGATCTACGGAATGCAGTCGGCCACGCGCCACCTCCATCTTGGCTTCGACATCGAGGACCGTGAAGTGATGGTCAACGGGCGCAAACGCAACGTGTCCAACTACCCATTTCTAAACGTCGGTCAGTGCGTCCACGTCGATGTAATAAAAGGTTTCTTGCGGGAGAAAGGCGTCAAGTTTTACGAGGGGTAAAACCACCGGCGATTGGACTTATGTAAAAAGCCCAAACCGCTGTTACTACGCTCTATGAAGCCACTCCTGTTCATTGTCGGTTTTCTTCTGTCAGGAAGCATCCTCGCCCAAACTACCCGCGACCCGCTGTTCACCTCGTTCGACGGCACCCGGATCCACTACGACGTGCTGGGTGAGGGTAAGCCCGTTGTCCTGTTGCACGGGTTCATTACCAACGGCGAAAGCTGGAAACGCGCTCCCGTCCGGCAGGCATTGGCCGACGCGGGCTTCAAAGTAGTAACGCTCGACCTGCGCGGCAATGGCCGCTCCGACAAGCCGCATACCGCCGAAGCGTACCGCGACAATGCGGAGCTAAAGGACGTGTTGGCCCTGATGAAGCACTTGAATTTGACTAATTACGATGTTGTGGGCTATTCGCGCGGGGCCATCCTGACGGCCAAACTGCTGACGATGGACAAACAGGTACACCAGGCCGTGATGGGCGGCATGAGTGCTGACTTTACTGACCCGAATTGGTATCGGCGCAAAAACTTTCACGAAGCCCTGACCAAACCCGGCAGCCACCCCGAGTTGCAGGGGGCCGTCGATTACGCCAAAAAGAGCGGGGCCGACACCGTGGCGCTGGCGCGTATGCAGGAGTTTCAGCCAACAACGAGCCGGGCTGAACTGGGCAAACTCCGGGTGCCGCTGCTGGTGGTCAACGGCGATCAGGACCTCGACAATGGTAACCCTAAAGAACTGGCCGACGCAGTGCCCGGTGCCCGGCTGGTCATTGTGCCGGGAACGCACGGTGGAGCCATGAGCACCCCTGAGTTTGCCAAGGCCGTAGTGAGTTTTCTGAAGGAGTAAGTTTATAATCTGTCTGTTATGAGCAGAAAATTAGTGGTTATACTCCTGTTAGGGCTGGCATCGTCTGCCGCCCGCGCCCAACGCCCGGATTACCAGCAGCTAATGGCCGATCCGGGTGTGCGATACAGCGACGTGAAGCGTGCGTTTGAACAGCAGCGTGAAGCGCGGGAGCGGACGAACCGAAAGGCCGCCCGGAAGGCTCGGCGGCAGGGATTGCCTATCCCCGAATTTGAAGAAAATGAAGACGAAGCAAAGTTTTACTGGTGGGAAGACTGGATAGTGCGCCACCTCGGCCCCGACGGTCGCTACGACCCCGCCCCCTGGCCGCTTGAGTTAAACCGGTTTCGCCAGGCAACTCAGCCAACGGCTTTGGTGGGCAATAGCCACCGGGCTGCAACAACGCGCTGGCGTGAACTGGGACCGTCTGGCTTAACGGCAAACGAAAAGACGAGCGGCAGTGGCATTGGCCGGGTGGGAGCCGTTGCTTTTCATCCCACAAACGCCGGTGTTATCTATGTAGCCGCCCCCGGCCGTACGGGGAGCAGTCACGGGGGCCTTTGGAAAACCAATGATAGTGGCCAAACCTGGCGACCGCTTTGGGACGATGCTTCCAGCTTAGCCCTGACGGACGTAGCCGTTTCGGCCAACAACCCGGAGACCGTGTTCGTAACCAGCAGGTATTACGCCCCCACGGGAGTAGAAAACGGCGTGGCTTCGTACGGATTGCACAAATCAACGGATGGGGGCATTACCTGGGCGTTTCGACCGTTTGGCCTGGCTACTACAGCGAGTGGGCAGGTCATCAGTCTCAACCCAACGGATGATCAGCAGGTGCTGGTAGGGTGTACGTCGGGTTTAGTATATTCGGTGGATGGCGGAAGTACCTGGCAGCGGTCGGTTCTTCCGGCGGGCATTCAACCAGTTTACGTCTGGGATATTGAACGGAAGCCCGACGACCCCGCTGTTATTTACGCGTCGGGAAATGGTCGTGAGCAAGTACTTCAGTCAACGGATGGTGGACGAACGTTCAGCCAACTGACGTTACCCCGTACGGTCTCGGTTGGGACGTATGGCCGGGCCGAACTGGCCGTTTCGGCGGCTGCCCCGGACTTTGTCTACCTGCTGACTACCCAAAACTCCGAACAGCACGGCGGCTTATACCGGCTCAACGCGGCTACCGGACAGGTTCGCGTTATTGAACCAACCGGAGGATCGTTTAGCAACCTGTTAGGCGGTCGGGATGGTACCCAGCTTTCCTATTGCCTGGCCCTATCCGTTTCGCCGGTCGACACCAATGTACTACACATTGGCATGGTACCGCTATTATTGAGTAAGGATGGGGGACGCACCTGGCGTGATCCGGCTACGGAGGTTACCAATGGGCGGGGGCGGGTCCATGCCGACATCACCGGGCTGCGCTACCAGCCGGGCACCAATCGGCTCTTCGTCTGCACGGATGGCGGTTTATACGCGGCTGCGAAGACGGCTCAGCCGGAGCCGTTCACCTTCTTCAACGGCATCGCCACGACGCAGATCTACTTTATGGCCCAGGGTGCTACCCGCTCCGACCAGATTTTGGTTGGAACGCAGGATAACGGCACTAAATACCGCACCGATACTGCTTGGCGGGATGCGGGTGGGGGCGATGGCATGCATTGTTTCTTTGACGACGATAATCCCGACGTGCGCTACATTACCTACCAGCGTGGTGCTCTATTTCGCTTCACACCCCAAAATGCGGCTCAACTAACACCCCCCGGCGGGGAGGGCGAGGGCACCTCATTTTTCACCCCGGTAGCGTTCCATCAGGATACCAAGACGTTACTATTCGGGTCCAGCACACTATGGCGCAAAGACGAACGGAATTATGCTTCGGCGTGGGAGAAGGTACACACATTTACCGATAAAATCAGTAACATTTGGGTCGCTCCGTCGGATGAACAGACAATCTACGTTCGGGAAGCCGACCGATTCTGGGTAACGACCGACGGGGGCCGCACCTGGCAAAAAGTAGTTGAAGGCGGTCAGATCTTTACCGTAACGGTGCATCCGCAGCAACCCAACACGCTGTGGGTGTTCCGGCGCTGGGTCAGCGAGAATCTTAGCTATCTGGCCCGGTCAGTTGATTACGGCCGAACCTGGACCCGTATCAACGAGAACCTGCCACGCGTGGCAGGTCGGGCTATCGTGCACCAGGAAGGCACTCCCGGCGCTATGTACGTGGCGATGGACCAGGGCATCTACTACCGCGACAGCACCACGGCCGGATGGGTACGCTACGGGGACGGACTACCGAACGTACCCGTGTACGATCTTAAAATTGATTACCGGGGCAGCACCATTCGGGCGGCTACCCACGGCCGGGGCGTTTGGGAAGCGGACTTAATAACGCCCGTTGAACCCGTAACTGCGCTTACCGTGGACAAAAACAAGGTCTGCGCGGGGACTACCATGCAGCTAATGTACAACGTGCCGACGAATGGGACTGCGGCTAACCGATACCGGGTGCAACTCTCCGACCACACCGGCTCATTTAGTAATCTGGTTACGCCTGGCTCGTCGGCTACAAACAGGGCTGAGGTACTGATTCCGTCCGAGCTACCTGAAGGCAGGAACTACCGCTTTCGGGTAATGACCAACGCAAATCGGTCCACGGCCGATACGTCTGATTCCTTCGTGGTACAGCGCCCGCCCACGGCTACCCTGTCGGCGGCTGGCAACACCCTCATTGTGCAGCGGGATGACGCAAACGCGCTTCAGCCCTACACGGCGTATGTATCATTGAGCTTCAGTGGAACGCCCCCGTATCAGTACACCCTGTCGAATGGAGTTGTCAGTGAATTGAATTCGTCGGCGGACATTGTTCCCGTTACGTTTACCGAAACAAGCACCTTCACCATTAGCTCGCTTAGCAATGTATGCGGGATGGGATCGGTAATGGGGAGCGCCCGCTTTGTTGTGACCCAGGTGTTGGGGATTCCGCCAGCAGCCAATCCAAGGGTACTTATCAGCCCCAACCCCGCTACGGAACAAACCCTGATTGAGACAACCCTGACGGGGCCGCTGGAAGTTATAGTGTATGACGTGCTGGGTCACGAAGTTATGCGTCGGCGCTTCCGAAGTAGGCTGGAATTAAACCTGCGTTCGTTGCCGAGAGGAGTCTACGTATACCGCATTAGTGGAAACCAAAGCCCAATAGAAGGTCGTTTAGTGGTGCACTAATGGGGACTAACGAACTTAAGTCAGGTCAATTACGGCTTCATCCGCTGTTGAAAAAGCGAATTGAAAACCCGCATCCAGCAACTTCGTTGGCACAACATTCCGGCTTTTAAGCACTAATTCCGTTTCAGTACGCAACAGGACCGCGCCGATTTCGAGCATCCATGCGGTTGCGGGCAGTCCCACCGGTGCATGCAGCGTCCGGCGCAGCAGGGCCATGAAGTCGTGGTTACGGATCGGGTTCGGTGCCGTTGCGTTGACGACACCCGATACGGCGTCGGTAGCGATAGTGAAATCAATGATTCGGACGAAGTCGGTGGCGTGAATCCAGCTCACAAACTGTTGCCCGGAACCCTGCTGCCCGCCCAGCCCTAACCGCACCAACCGGCGCAACACCGGGAGCACACCGCCTTCAGCGCCCAGCACCAGCGAGGTTCGCAGGGCTACTTTGCGGGTGCGGGGCGCGGGGGCGTTCCACAGCGTCTGTTCCCACGCCTGACAAACCTGCTCCGAAAAGCGGTACGGTTGCTGTAGGCTTCCCGTTTCGCCGGTTAACTCGTCCATTGTTCGGTCAAGGCTGTGCCGGTAGACGGTTGTTGAGGCCAGATTTATCCAGAGACTGGGCGGATTTGCGGCCTGCCGGATGGCTTCGCCCAGTACCGCCGTGGAGTGGGTGCGTGATTCCAGCATCAACCGTTTATTTTCGTCGGTATAGCGGCAATCGACCGACTTACCCGCCAGGTTGATAAGTACGTCGGCTCCGTCGAGTTCGGTTGCCCAAGCCGCAAGGGTTTCGCCGTCCCAGTCCACGTACCGAACGCGATCATGATCGGGGTGCGGTTTGCGCGAGAGGACAACGATGTCGACGGGCTGATTCTGCCAATGGTCGATGAGCAGCTGCCCGATGAAACCGGTGCCACCCGCCAGAATGATTTTACTAACTATGTTCATGACAGTATGATGAGCAGGTAGAGTAAGGTGAAACTGGCGCTCAGCCAAGGGTTTAACCCAAGTCGATAAATGCGGATGAAGTGTTGGGTAATTGCCAGTCCACTACCAACAAGCAGACCCATAGGCCAGTTGAAGTAGGCGCTGATTGCCATGACCAGTCCCCCAACCAGTAAACTCATTCCTAAGTGCCCGCAATAATCGAGCAGCGTTTCCCTAAATTCAGGCCGTCTTGTTAGCCAGCTATACAGACTGACCAAGCCAAGTTGCCCGCCCAGCAATGCAAACACTGGCCACTCGAACGGCCCATCGACGGCGTAATGCAGGCCGCTCACTAATCCCATGACCAGTAGCACAAATGCCAGTCGGTAGCTCAAACGAAAGTCGGGTTGCAGATCCAGCAGTTGCCAACGACTGGGTGCCGACGTAATGATAATTCGGCGGTTATACGAAATGAACCCGTAGAGCTTTTGCAGAACAGTTCGAAGCCAGTTTTGGGACAGAAGTTTTGCTATCTGATTACTACGCTGACTAACGGCATAAATCCAGGTGTCAACGCCGTAGAGCGTCTCGCCCCCATCCAAATCAACTAAGGGGATCTCGTGTCTGGCTCGTTGTTGGTCAATACGATTCAGTACAGTATTGTCCGTTAGTTCGTCGTTGCTGATCCGGGTCAAATAACCACTACTATCAGCCGATGTCATCCCCTTCGTATAAAGTCTGCACATCGGGCAACTTGCGTCATAAACAACCAGCTTTTTCATGTAATTAAAATTTCAGAAATAATTGAAATATGTTGGTAAAAAATAATCAGCGAAAAACCTTTAGAAACTGACCCATTAGCCAGTTTTCTTCGGCCTTGATAACTGCGTTGAGCGTATTGTCAGCGAACCCAACTACGCTGCTCAGGCCGGTCATTACGCGCTGGAACTCGGCTGCTTCCGGCGTGTCGGTGTTAATGGCTTTCAGTTCGTTCAGCACCTCAATAACGGGCGTGATTTCCCGGCGACGGCGTTCTTTAGCTACCTGCCGCGCCACTTTCCAGATGTCTTTTTCGGCGATAAAAAACTCTTTGCGTTCACCCGGTTTAAGTTGTTTGTAGATCAGGCCCCAGTCCATCAGGTCGCGCAAGTTCATGCTGGCGTTCCCGCGTGAAATCTGCAGTTGCTCCATCACGTCTTCGGTTGTGAGTGCTTCCGGCGCAACCAGCAACAGGGCGTGAAGCTGCGCCATCGAGCGATTGATGCCCCATTGAGTAGCCAGGGTACCCCAGGTGTGAATGAATTTAGCTTTTGCTTCCGCGAATTCCATGAACCAAAGGTCGCACTTATTTTCCGTACTTTCAAAATATATTGAAAGATATATAAATAGGACTTACGCAAATCCTCAAATCGCTTGAATATGAGGGTTTGCTAAGTCGAGTTTGAGGTATCTACTCAACAAATCGATGTGAACCTGATACATCCTCTTCATGACTTGTCGGGCTTTCATCTGAAGGCAAATCCAGGCATGATAACCCCAAACCAGGTGATTGCCCTGGGCCTGTGCTTGGCGGCATTGGCAGCGTTGCGAGCCGGTGAGTTGTTAGAAACTGCGATGAAAATCTTCAATCTGCCAACGGACCGCCTTTCTATTCTCAGCCACGAAACAGGTTATTGTTTCTCGTAAATTGTTAGTAATCAGCTAATCAATGTCGCTCTTTGGGGCAACTATCCTGAAGAGCCTACCTAAAAAAGAAGCCTGTTTTAATTTTGCCATGTCACGAAAATAAAGGATTGTCAGAGATTGTCTGGAAATTATTTTTTTGTTGCCTGAAAATACCCCCAACCCCCTAAAGGGGGATATACGACCGGAGGTTTTAGCCCCCTTTAGGGGGTTGGGGGTATTTTCAGATAGCTATTCAGGTCGTACCCTATTTACAACTATCTAAAAAATGCTGCCCACAACCCTGCAAACCGATATTTGGGATAACATTCTGCTCGTCAAACTGAACCGGCCCGAAAAACGCAATGCGTTCAACGACGAACTGATTCTGGGGATCGAAACGGTATTTTCCAACGTACCGGCGGGTATCGGATGCGCTATTATCTACGGGGAAGGCAACCATTTCAGCGCGGGTCTCGACCTGTCGGCTCTCACCGAGCGCGACGCCGTGCAGGGCCTGCACCACTCCCGCATGTGGCACCGCGCCCTCGACCGGGTGCAGTTTGGTACCGTACCGGTGATTGCGGTGCTGCACGGGGCCTGCGTGGGCGGGGGACTTGAATTAGCCAGTGCCTGCCACATCCGCGTCGCCGAAACCACCACCTTCTACGCCCTGCCCGAAGGTCAGCGCGGCATCTTTGTGGGGGGGGGCGTCGGTGCGGGTGCCGAAGCTCATTGGCCTCGCCCGCATGACCGATATGATGATGACCGGCCGGGTGTACGGAGCCGAAGAAGGCATGAGTATTGGCTTATCGCAGTACGTGGCCGAACCCGGTAACGGACTGGAACAGGCTATAGAACTGGCCCAAAAAGTGGCGTCAAACGCGGGAATGACCAATTACGCGCTCATGCACATTCTGCCGCGCATTGTGGATTCGGGGCAGGAACAGGGGCTGATGATGGAGTCGCTGACGGCGGCCATTGCCCAGAACGTCCCCGAAGCGAAAGCCCGGCTACAGGAATTTCTGGATGGAAAAGCAAAGAAAGTAGGCCAATGAACACGACCCTCGACCTGAAACAAATGCCCTTCCGGCCCGTAGCGACCCTCACGCCCGACATGGCGCAAACCGTGCGTACGGATGGTACGATTCTGCTCCGCTCTACGCAGCCACTCGCGCCCCACCCGCTTCGAATGACCGGGCGGCTGCTGCATTGGGCCAGCCACACGCCCGACCGGGTGTTTATGGCCCAGCGCGAAAAAAAACCGGTTGGGTCCGACCTGCGGGGTGGTTCAGGCCCCTGGCGGACGCTCACCTACGCCGAAACGCTGGAACGGGTGATGCGCCTTGCCCGCTGGGACGTATCGCCCGAACGACCCATTGCCATTCTGTCCGAAAACAGCCTTGAGCACGGGCACGGGTTGCTAAGTATGGCAGCCCTGCACATTGGATTACCGGTTTCGGTGATTGCCCCGGCCTATTCACTGCGCTCGACTGATTTCGACAAGCTGCGGCACGCCCTGAACCTGCTCACCCCCGGCCTGATTTTCGTGTAGGATGGACAGCAGTATGAGAAAGCGCTGCGAGCCTTAGCGGGTGAAACCGAGGTGTTGGTGGTGGCCAATCCACTCGCAACGGGTACGGTCACGCTGCTGGCTGACGTGCTGAACGCCGAAGCCGACGATTATGACGGGTTCGTGGCCGTCAACGAAGCGTTCGACCGCGTCCGGCCCGATACGGTGGCAAAAATCCTGTTCACGTCCGGCTCAACGGGCCTGCCGAAAGGCGTGATAAACACCCACGAAAACATCTGTACCAACTGGCAGCAGATCACGCAGACGTTCCCCTTCATGGAGAACGGCGAGCTGGTGCTGATCGACTGGCTCCCCTGGAATCACACCTTCGGCGGCAACCATAACTTCGGTCTGACCCTTTACAACGGCGGCACACTCTACATCGACGAGGGTAATCCGACCCCGGCAGGTATCGCAACTACGGTAGCCAACCTCCGCGAGTGCCGGCCGACCATGTACTGCAACGTACCCAAAGGTTTCGCCGATCTGATTCCGTATCTGCGCCAAGACGAAGTGTTGCGCGAGAATTTTTTCAGCCATCTGAAGCTGCTTTTTTACGCCGGGGCCGATATGCCGCAGCATACGTGGGATGCGCTGGAGAAATTAGCCGTGGATACCATCGGCGAGAAGATCGTGATGGCCACCGGTCTGGGCTGCACCGAATCCAGTCCGTCGGCCCTGTTTTCGGCCAAAGCGGGCGGTTTTGCGGGGTTGCTGGGTGTTCCCGTACCTGATTTTGAGTTAAAACTGATTCCCAACGGCGGCAAATTAGAAGTGCGTTACCGGGGCAAAAACGTGATGCCCGGCTACTGGCGCAACCCCGAAGCCACCGCTAAAGCGTTCGACAACGAGGGCTTCTACTGCACCGGCGACGCGCTCAAGTTCGTTAACCCCGCCGACCCCAACGCGGGTATGGTCTTCGACGGACGCATTGCCGAGGATTTTAAACTCGACACCGGTACCTGGGTCAGCGTGGGTACGTTACGGGCCAAACTGATCGAAGCGGGACAGGGATTCTTTACTGATGCCGTTATCACCGGCCACGACCGCGCGTTTATCGGGGCCATTGTTTTCCCGGATCTGCATCATTGTCGTCGGCTTTGCGACCAAGATACGCTGACGCTGGCCGAAGTCAGTCAGCAGCCAACCGTACTGGAAGCCCTGCAAACGGCGTTGGCCGTTCTGGCCAAAATCAATACGGGTGGCAGCGCGAGTCAAATCAGGACGGCGGTTTTTGCCAACTTTGTACCTTCGTTCGACCGGGGCGAAATCACCGGCAAAGGTAGCATCAACCAACGGGCGGTGCTGACCAATCATCCTGAATTAGTGATAAAGATGTATGGTTCCTAGTTTGTGGTTGGCTGACGCACGACTCTTAACGGGGTATTTGTGCGTCAGCCAACCACAAACCACAAACGACAAACGACATGACCCTTACCAACAAAACCTTTCTCATCACCGGTGGCGCATCGGGCTTAGGGCTGGCCACGGCCCAGATGATCGTTGACAATGGCGGCAACGCCGTTCTGCTCGACATTAATGCCACCGCCGGGGAGCAGGCCGAACGTCAACTTGGTCCCAACGCCCGGTTTGTCCAGACCGACGTGACCGACGAAGGCAGCGTACAAAATGCCATTGCCGTTGCGCACAGCCAGTTTGGTGGGTTGCATGGTGCCATCAACTGCGCGGGTATTGGTCCGGCCGAACGGGTTGTGGGGAAAAACGGGCCGCATTCGCTGGCAAATTTCACTAAAACCGTCACGGTCAACCTGATTGGCACTTTCAACGTCATCCGGCTGGTATCGGCCGTTTTGCAGAACAACGAACCGGTTGACGGTGAACGAGGTGTCGTGATTTCAACCGCTTCGGTAGCGGCTTTCGACGGGCAGATTGGGCAGGCCGCGTATTCAGCTTCCAAGGGCGGCATCGTGGCCATGACCCTGCCCATTGCCCGCGAACTGGCCCGGTTTGGTATTCGGGTGATGGCGATTGCACCCGGCATTTTCGAGACACCCATGATGGCGGGTATGTCTGATGAAGTGAAAGCATCGCTGGGGCAGCAGGTGCCGTTTCCGCCCCGGCTGGGCCAGCCCCGCGAGTATGCGGCTTTAGCCAGACACATCATTGAAAACCAGATGCTGAACGGTGAAGTCATCCGGCTGGATGGCGCGATTCGCATGGCGGCTAAATAACGACAAACAAGACTTCTCATAACCCTCAAAATCAACATGATACCACCATTTCGCGCCGACCACGTCGGTAGTTTACTGAGAACACCGGCCATAAAAGAACACCGTCTGAAGTGGAAAAAAGGAGAGATTTCACCCGACGAATTACGCGCCATTGAAGATCAGGCTATTACCGAAACGGTGAAAAGATTAGAGTCGACGGGTATGCAGCCGATCACCGACGGTGAGTTTCGGCGGGCTTATTTCCACCTCGATCGATGCCTTACGAACCTGGGTGAAAACAGGCGTAAAAGCAAAGGCCGGGTTTGTAGACTAAGTTGGAGAATGACTTGAAAACCAGCAATCATGATTGACATTGAAAAAATCGTCGCCGTCGACGTGCATACCCACGCCGAAGTGTCCTGCAAACAACCCCACGACGATTACCGGCCGGAGTTCGATCTGGCGTTTGCCAAATATTTTAAGTCGAGCCACCGACCCACCATTCAGGAGACAATTACGTACTACCGGGAGCAGAATATGGCGTTTGTTATGTTCACCATCGACTCGGAACACGAAACCGGCAAACGACGGATTCCCAACGAGGAGGTCGCCGAAGCCGCGCTCGAAAACCCCGACGTGATGATCGCCTTCGCCAGCATCGACCCGCACAAAGGGCGGATGGGTGCCCGCGAAGCCAAACGGCTCATCGACGATTTCGGCGTGAAAGGCTTTAAGTTTCACCCGACGGTGCAGGGTTTTTACCCCAACGACCACATGGCGTATCACCTCTACGAAGTGATTGCGGGGGCCGGACTGCCGATGCTGTTCCACTCGGGCCATTCGGGTTTTGGGTCGGGCGTGCGGGGTGGGGGCGGGTTACGGCTGGAATATTCTAACCCGATTCACTTGGACTACGTAGCGATTGATTTCCCCGATGCACCGATCATTATTGCCCATCCGTCGTGGCCGTGGCAGGACGAAGCGCTGTCGGTAGCGATGCACAAGCCAAACGTGTACATTGATCTGAGTGGCTGGTCGCCGAAGTATTTTCCGCCCCAGTTGGTGCAGTATGCCAATACGCAGCTTAAAAACCGGATGCTGTTCGGTACTGACTTTCCGCTGATTACGCCCGAACGCTGGCTGAACGATTTCGAGGCAGCCGGGTTTAAAGACGAAGTGAAGCCCCTGATTCTGAAGGAGAATGCCATCAAGATGCTGGGGTTAAGTCGATAAAAACGAGCATGATAACCTTCTACCCCGGTCCGTCGAAAGTGTACCCGCAGGTGGCCGACTACGCGGCCGAGGCCGTGCGGTCGGGCATCGTCAGCCTGAACCACCGGAGCGCGGGCTTCATAGACATCGTCAAAGAAACGGTCCGGCTCCTGCACGAAAAACTGGCCATCCCCGCCGACTACTACGTTGCCTTAGTCTCCTCGGCCACGGAGTGCTGGGAAATTGTGGCGCAGTCGCTGACGGCCGAAACCAGTTTACATCCCTGCGCAGGGGCATTTGGCAAAAAATGGGCTGAGTACGCCTACCGAATTAAACCGCCAACTAACCTCGGTGAGGCCGACGTGCTGTGCATCGTGCAGAACGAAACGTCGAACGGTACGCAGGTGAGCATGACGTCGCTGGCGCAGTTTCGGCGGGAATTTTCCGGCCTCATCGCCGTTGATGCCGTGTCGTCAATGGCGGGCGTCGCCCTCGACTGGTCGCTGGCCGACGTCTGGTTTGCCTCGGTGCAGAAGTGCTTTGGATTGCCGGCTGGGCTGGCCGTCCTGATCTACTCGCCCGACGCGCTGAAGCGGGCGGAGGAAATTGGCGAAAACGCCCATTATAACAGCCTACTGTTTATTCACGAAAATTTTCAGAAATTCCAGACGCCCTACACGCCTAACGGACTGGGCATCTACTGTTTAATGCGGGTGCTGGAACAGATACCGCCAATTGCCGAGGTCGATGCCATCACTAAAAAGCGAGCTGCCGACTGGTATCGGTTTTTCGAGACGAACGACACCGGCTTTGCTCTATTAGTAGATGATCCGGCGGTTCGTTCCAGCACAGTCATTGCCGTTTCTGGTTCAGAAACCAACATCAAGGCCATCAAAACGGCCGCACAGCAGGCGGGCATTACGCTCGGTAATGGCTACGGCGACTGGAAAAACACGACGTTTCGCATTGCCAATTTCCCGGCTATCACCGATGGGGAGATTGAGCAGATTCGTCTGTTTCTGCGGGATTTCCGGTAGGTTTGCACCATGTCATTCAGTTTTAAAGAAATTATTTCTGTTACGCTCATCCTGTTTTCGGTAATCGACGTGGTCGGTTCACTGCCGGTAATTATCGACCTGCGCAAAAAAGTAGGGAAGATTGAATCGGAGCGGGCAACGGTCGTGTCGGGGGTGCTGATGGTCTCGTTTCTGTTTGTTGGCGAACGGATTTTGCAGTTGTTCGGTGTCGACGTGGCGTCGTTTGCCGTGGCGGGTGCCCTGATTATTTTTCTGATCGGCCTGGAGATGATCCTGGGCCGCACCATTTTCAAACCCGACGAATCGACGGGTGGGGCATCGCACATTGTCCCGATTGCTTTTCCCCTCATTGCCGGAGCCGGTACGCTGACGACCATTATCTCACTCCGGGCCGAGTACCAGACCGTCAATATTATCGTCGGCATCGTCATCAACCTGATTCTGATTTACATCGTACTAAAGTCGTCGGAGTGGCTCGAAAATCGGATGGGGCCGGGCGGGCTGGCGGTGCTGCGCAAGATCTTCGGAATTATTCTGCTGGCCATCGCCATCAAGCTGTTCAAAACGAACCTGATTCCCGATTTTTAAGCGATTTCACCCTTTGTTAGGAAATTCAGCGTACTTGCGGGTCTTCCTAAAATAGCCCTTTCATGACCCGTAACTTGCTGCTTGCCCTGCTTGCTCTTTCCCTCGTTGTTGAACTTGCCCTCGCGGGTGGAGCCTTCTTCGCCCGTGTCTTCACGCTTCAGCAGTTTGGAGTAACCATAACGCCCGATACCGCCTTCCTGGGCTACATTGTGGCGTGGCTGCTCTTGTTCGTTTCGCTGGTTTGCGCCCTGGCACTGTACCAACTTTATCAGCGTAATCCCGACTACGCAACGCTCTGCTACCTGCTCGGTTTCTGGTGGATCGGCATTGGTATCGGCATTTACGTCGCCTTCGGTAAACCCGATAACTTGGTGCTCGATTCGCTGAAAGGGCTGTTGATTGTGGTGCTGACGAGCCGCGTCCGGGGGCGAATGGGGCGGTAGCAAGCGAGGACCTGTTATCTTTGCCGGACCTATGCACCTATTCTACCAGCCCGGCGAATCCACCGATCCAAATCCTGCTTCCCACCTTACCGAGGACGATTCACGCCATGCCATCAAAACCCTCCGGTTGGGCGTGGGCGACGTTATTGCCGTAACCGACGGACACGGAAATCGACACGCGGCCGTTATTACCCAGGCCGACAGCCGCCGGTGTGCCTTTCGGATTACCGATACGCAGATGACGTCTCCGCGCCCGTTCTCGGTGAGGATCTGCGTGGCTCCGACCAAAAACAATGACCGGATCGAGTGGTTTGTCGAGAAAGCAGTGGAGGTCGGCGTTGAGCGGATCAGCTTCTTTTTTGGACAGCATTCCGAACGGCGGGTACTCAAACTGGAGCGTCTGGAGAAAATTGCGGTGGCAGCCATGAAGCAATCGCTGCAAAGCTACCTGCCGCAGTTGGATGAGGTAGTTTCGTTTGTTGAACTGCTCAAAACAGTGAACCAGTCTGGGCGGTTTATTGCGCATCTGCCCGACAGTGACGCGCCGGTTCATTTGGTGAAAGCAGCCATGCCCGGCGATCAGTACACCGTCCTGATTGGCCCCGAAGGTGACTTTTCCGGTACGGAAATTGAGCAGGCTGTTTCGACTGGCTTCCAGATGATAACGCTCGGTTCCAATCGGCTGCGTACCGAAACGGCCGCACTGACAGCCTGCCAGATATTAAATTTTATCAACACATGAAAAAGCTACTGCTTACATTATTCATTATCCATTTTGCATTGTCCACCACCCAGGCCCAGTACGCCTACAAAATCGCCAAACTCAAGTACAATGGCGGGGGCGACTGGTACGTCAATAAAACGTCGTTGCCCAATCTGATTAAGTTTGCTAACACGAATCTGCGGATGAATATTTTCCCCGAGGAAGACATTGTGGAGCCGGGCAGTCCCGATTTGTTTGGCTACCCGTTTGTGCACATGACGGGCCACGGCAATGTAACCTTTAGCGGGGCTGATGTCCAGAACATGCGCCGATACCTGATGTCAGGTGGTTTTCTGCACATCGACGATAATTATGGCATGGACAAGTTTGTCCGGCGTGAGATGAAGAAGGTTTTCCCGGAGTTATCGTTCGTGGAGTTACCGTTCAACCACCCCGTGTATCAGCAGCGGTTTAAGTTTGCTACGGGGCTACCCAAAGTCCACGAACACGACGGCAAAGCCCCCCAGGGTTTCGGGCTGATTTACCAGGGTCGACTGGTTTGTTTTTATAGCTACGAGTGCGATTTGGGCAATGGCTGGGAGGATCAAAGTGTGCATAACGACCCCGAACCGGTGCGGCAACAGGCGTTGCGAATGGGCGCTAACTTACTCCAGTACGCCACAACCACAAATTAATTCGGGTATTATTCGGTGAAGGCAAGCCAAACCGCTCTTAATTTCGTTAGTTTTGTAGGAGTATTCTCCGTAAAAGATTTTCAACCTTAGACAACCAATATTGTGATTGTACTGGCCGCGTTCATTGGGCACTGGTATTTGTCCCTGTTCTGCCAAACGTTCTTTCTGCATCGCTACTCGGCCCACAAAATGTTCTCGATGAGCAAATTCTGGGAGCGTTTTTTCTACGCCTTAACCTACCTTTCGCAGGGTTCGTCGTATTTGAGTCCCCGTGCCTACGCCGTGCTGCACCGGATGCACCACGCCTTCAGCGACACGCCCCGCGACCCGCACTCGCCCCACCATACAAAGAACGTGTTCACGATGATGTGGCAGACCAAAAATCTGTACAATGCGGTGTTGCACCGCACACAAACCGTTGAACGTCAGTTTGACCGCAATTATCCGGAGTGGAGCATCATCGAAAAAATTGGCGACTCCTGGATATCGCGGGCGGGCTGGATGGTTGTCTACACCATATTCTACGTCTTCGCGTTCCTTTACTTAGACATGCACTGGGCTTTTTTTCTGCTGCTGCCGGTTCATTTCGTGATGGGACCCGTTCACGGAGCTATTGTTAATTGGAGTGGTCACAAATACGGCTACTCTAACTTCAACAACCACGATAAATCCAAGAATTCGCTGATGTTAGACGTGGTCATGATGGGCGAACTGTTCCAGAATAACCACCATAAGCGTCCTAACTCGGCGAACTTTGGTGCCAAATGGTTCGAGTTCGATCCAACTTTTCCGCTGATCGGCATTTTGCATAAACTGCACGTCGTCCGCTTGCGGCCCGTTAAGGAGAGCCAGCAGGCGCAGCACGAAGTTGGGCACGACCGGTTCGTTGAACAACAGAAAGAGGTAAACGCCTGATGGTTTGTCGTTGACAGCCGGAACAAGGTAAAGCAGTAAAATAGATACACTACGTAAGGAAAGCGGTGTCAGCGAAAGCTGGCACCGCTTTTTTAGTTTGAACCCGGCACATAAGGTACAGTTTCAGGCCGGGGAAATGAAGCTGGTATTAAGTTCACTGTTCGTAAGAAAACAGTTTGAACATGCTACGCTAACGTTCAGGTAATGCTTGTTTGCTTCCTTTGTGCGTCGGTAACGTAGTTGCCAAACCGGGTAAAATCGACCATTAAGCGGCTGTTTCAGGATCGCTGTTCACTGGCAAGCCCCTCCATTCCCTACCTTTTCAAGTTTGCCGGTTTTCTCGTATCAAACGTGGGCTGGTGAGGTATGTACCAACAATTCATCCCGTTTTCAATCAATCTGCATGAAACTACCGGTACTCTTCATCGTTTGTTTTATCGCTTTGTTCCCGGCCTCACCCAAAAATGTTGACCTGAAACTGATTGGCTCATCAACAACGGATTCGCTGGGCGCTTGCCAGGGCGTGAGTTACTTAGATGGCCGGGCCTATCTGTACGGCGATCGTGAGGTGGGCATAATTCGGTCCTACACCATCGACCAGAATACGCTGGGGTACACCGGTCAGGAGATCAGACTAACTGAAGGCGGCAAAGACGTCATCAATCACCCCACCGGCATCGCCTACGGCCGGGCCACGAATGGCCAGCCTACCCGCCCCACCTTCATCGGCAACAGCATCCGTTTGAATCCCGAAGGCACCCAATGGCGGGCCGTTATTTACTCGGTGAACTGGGCGGGGCTGCTCCGTACCGGCACCCTCGACGGCAATTTGCTCAACGTGGTCGAAGACGACGCTTGTATTCAGGGCACCCGGCCGGAGTATGTTCAGGTCGATGGTAACTGGTACGTAGCTACTGCCGATTACGGCAACCGGGCGAATGAGGTACGTCTTTACGACCCCGAACGGCTGACAAAAGCCAAAAAGACCAGTGAGCCGGGGGTGGTGGTCAAGAAGTTTACCTGTTCGGCCTGGGTGCAAAATCTGCACTGGATACCGCAAAAGGGCGTGTTGGTGCTCATCCAAAACCAGATTGAAGGTAGGCGGTGGCGGTTCACGTTTCTGGACTTAAAGAAATCGCTCACCACTGGCCGCGAACAGGTCATCCGCACCATCGACGTCGACAAGGCTGACGAACTTGAGGGGTTTGCGCTCCTGAGCGACGGTAAAACCGGCATCGCTGTCACATCGTCGCGTACCGATAACGTCCATTTTATGGGCCTCGGCTGGTAATATCTGCTACAACCATTTCTAATCTCAACTAACCTGCTTACGTAAACACCCAACAACTATGAATCAATTTTCACCTCGACTAACGAAGCCAATCCGCTTACTGACCCTGCTGACCGGGCTGGCAATTACAGCACCCGTCGCTATCACGTACGCCGGGGAGAGTCCGGTTAGGGAGCACATGCAACGCCTGGCGCGGGTAACGGGCCGGGTCACCGATGAGCAAAATCAGCCGCTGCCCGGCGTTAGCATTGTAGAGAAACAAACGAAAAAAGGAACGGTGACGGATGGCAACGGCCAATTCTCCATCGACGTAGCGCCGGGGGCAAGCCTGGTTTTTTCGTTCATTGGATTTGCCTCGCAGGAAGTGGTAGTCGGGCAACAGGCTGCACTTGCGGTTGTGTTGAAAGAAGAAGTTAACCAGTTGAATGAAGTGGTGGCGGTGGGTTACCAGACGTTGCGAAAAAGCGACGTGACGGGGGCCATTGCGAATGTAAAAGCTCGTGAACTGAATCTCGCTGCCCCAACGCTGGGGCAGGCCTTAGTCGGTAAATTAGCCGGCGTGCAGGTGGCGCAAGTGGGTGGTGCGCCCTATAATACCGCGAAAATTCGGGTGAGGGGTATTGGTTCGATTAACGCCAGTTCAGATCCGCTCTACGTCATCGACGGGTTCCCGGCGGGTAACGACGTGTTCATCAACCCCAATGACATTGAAAGCATCGACATTCTGAAAGACGCGGCTTCGGCGGCTATCTACGGCTCGCGGGCGTCGGGCGGGGTGGTGCTCGTCACTACCAAACGCGGCAAAGACGGTAAGGGTAAACTCGACTATGAATATCAGTTCGGCATTAACCAGTTGGCCCGGAAAGTAAAGCTGCTGAACTCGGCGCAATTTGTGGATCTGTTGATCGACGCCCGCAACAGCACCTACCGCGACCTGATGCAGAACGCCGGGAAGCCGTTCACCAACGCCAACTTCTCGGACCCCAATGCTACGCGGATCGCCAACGTCGGTAATGCCGGGTCGGTCAGCATCCCAACCCAGTTTTACGACTTCGCCAGTCAGCGGGCTATTGCCCCCCAGTACGACACTGACTGGCAGGACGAACTCTACCGCAGCGCGCCCCTGAACCGCCACAACCTCCAGTTTTCGGGTGGGTCCAACGGCGTTCGTTATTTGCTCAGTGCGGGGTATCAAAACCAGCAAGGCATCATTGTCGCTACGAAACAGGAGCGGCTGAACCTGCGGGCCAACATCGACGCTGATCTCAGCCCAAAATTCAAAGCGGGCGCGAGTTTCTTCGTCACGTCTACCAACAACCGCGAGGTGCAGGAAGGCCGCTTTAATCAGGGGCCAATTTTGGGGGCGTTGATTTTTCCGCCCATCTTCCGCGCCTACGACGATAATGGCAACCTGATTAAGAATGAAGCCGCTTCGCAGCAGCCCACGTTTGGGTACCAGACCATCGAAAACCCGGTGGCGCTGGCGCAGGAAACCAATATCACCCGCAAGGGTCTGCGTGGTACGTATAACGGAACCGCCAGTTACGAAATCATTCCCGGCCTGATTGCCCGCGCCAATGTGGGTTTGCAGACCTTCAACGAAAAGTACGAATACTACCTGCCCACGAGCCTAAGCAGTGGCAATAATCCGCCTTACTCGCCCGCGTCTATTGCAGCCGCCCGCGCAACGGCCCAGACGACCACCCTCCAGAACCTGCTCGGCGAGTTCACCGCTACGTACACGCGTCAGTTCGGGCTGCATAACCTGAGCCTGCTGGGGGGCTACACCGCCCAGCGTATTGATGGCGACCGCATCAGCGTCTCGGCGCAGGGTTTTCAGAACGACCGCATCCAGGAGATCACGGGCCGGGGGGCCGACCCAACCAATTTTTTTCTGAACACAGGGAGTGGTGAACTCGCTACCGGGAAATACACCGAAACGCTGCTGTCGTACCTGGCACGGGCGACGTACAGCTTCGACGAACGCTATTTTCTGACGGCGGCTTTCCGAACCGATGGCTCGTCGCGCTTCGGGCCGCTCAACCGTTGGGGTAACTTCCCGTCGCTATCGGCGGGCTGGACAATTTCCAACGAGCCGTTTTACCGCGACTGGCTGGGCGCGGCTTCGACCTTAAAACTGCGGGGAAGCTGGGGCCTGACGGGTAACTACAACATCGGCAACTACAACTTCCTCCAGACGGTTGTTAACCCCGGCGGAGTTATCGTTGGCAGCGGAACCATCCAGTCAGCAGTAGCAGCCGGTCCGGTCAAGGATCAGGCGCTGGGCTGGGAGACCACCTCACAATTCAACGTTGGGCTGGATGTTGGGCTGTTGAACAACCGGTTGCTGCTCATCGCCAATGGTTACCTCAGCAACTCCTACGACCTGCTCTTTAATCAGCCAGTCTCGGCCATTTCGGGCACGTCGGCGATCCTGACCAACCTCCGCGACTCACGCATCCGCAACCGGGGGATCGAGTTGCAGCTTGATGGGCGGGTCGTTTCGACCCAGGATGTGAAGGTAAATTTGAGCGGTAACATTGCCTTCAATCAAAACCGTGTGCTGAACATGGGTGGCTCGAACGCCATTTATTCGGTAGGAGCCGAGCGCCAGTATATAACCCACACCACGCAGGAAGGCTATCCGGTCGGTTCGTTCTACGGCTTTAAGGTAATTGGCATGGTGCGCGAGTCGGATGTGGCGGCCCTCGCGGAGGATAACGCCAATTATAATTCGGCCACGCAGCGGTTCAAAGATGGGTACGTACCGAAAGGCCCGGCCCGCTCCACGGCGTCGAGCAATCCACTCCGCCCCGGCGATCTGCTGTTCGAGGATGTGGACGGCAACGGCGTGGTCAATGATGCTGACAAGCGCGTAATCGGTACGCCTTATCCGAAATTTACCTATGGATTCTCGGCCACGGCCAGCTATAAGGCGCTCGATTTTAACGCGTCGTTCAACGGTATTCATGGCAACCAGGTGCTCGATGGTCAGGACTATTACGTGTTCAACATGGAAGCATCGGGCAACCAGTATGCCATCGTGAACGATCGTTACCGGACAGAGGCCCAGTCGGGCAACGGGCAGGTCTATCGGGCATCGCGGGGCGGTACGCAGTCGAACAGCACCCGATTATCGACTTTCTACCTGCAAAACGGATCGTATTTCCGCTGTGCGAACCTGACGCTGGGCTACAACCTGCCTGCGTCGCTGCTGAGCCGGGTCAAGGTGAGTGGTTTGCGCATCTATGCAAACGTCAACAACGCGTTCACGGTCACGAAGTATAAAGGCTACAACCCCGAAGTCGATTACACGGCGGGTGTCAATCTTACGCCGGGCGTAGACTACGGCATGTATCCGCTGGCCCGTGGCTACAACATCGGCGCACGGATTAGTTTTTAATGAAAAATGATTAATGAATAATGTAGAATGCCATTCGGTGCAAAGTCCTGACGCAGTGCATTATTCATTGAACATTATTCATCGTACATTAAAATCTAAGATAATGAATCCAACCTACATCCGAATTCTATTTTTAAGCGCTGTGCTTTCGATGGCATCGTGCAGCCAGGAATTTTTAGTGGAGACTGATCCAAATGCGGTGGCCGCTGAGGGATTCTACCAGTCCGAAAACGACGTGTTGCTGGGCCTGAATGGGGCCTATCAATCGCTGCGCAACAGTAACGGCCTGGCCGAGGGCAGCGGCCTGTACGCTGAACAGCGCTCTGACAACACGGGTACCAACGACAATCAGTCGAACGCGGGCGAGCCATTTCAGTTCAATGACTTCTCGCTATTGGCGAGCAATACATATCTGAAAAGTCACTGGCTGGCCCTTTACCAAATCGTGACGCGGGCCAATCAGGTGCTGGCCGGGATGGAGGACGTGACGTTTGCCAAACCTGAAACGAAGGCGCAATATCAGGCCGAAGCCAAATTTATCCGGGCACTGGCCTACTTTCATCTGGTCCGCAAATGGGGCGACGTGCCGCTCGTAACCCAGCCGCTCAACTCAGCCGAGGCCGTGCGGGAAAATACGTTTCGGGAAAAGAAAGAAACGGTGTACGCCCAGATCGTGGCCGACCTGACCGAGGTTGCCAACAGTTCGCTGCCCGATGTGCAGCCGGTGGCGCAGAAAGGGCGCGCGTCAAAAACCGCCGGAAACGCGCTACTGGGACAAGTGTATCTGACGATGGCAACGACCCTTGACCAGGCCACCCGGACCGCCAACCTGAATCAGGCCAAAACGTATCTGACCAACGCCTACAGCAAACGGACGTTTGGTACGCTGAAGGAAATTCTATACGCCGATGTGTTCGATGTGACGAAGAAATCGACTAATCCCGAAATCATTTTCCAGATCGTTTACCGGCAGGGCGATGTCAACTTCGCATCGACCATCGCGGCTAACAATCAGGCGCAGGGCGAAACGATCAACTCGCTTCGTGTAACTACGGGCGCGGGCGGCAATGTAACGCCCGACTTAGTGAAAGATTACGAAGAAGGCGATACGCGGAAGGACTACTCGATCAAGTTTGCCAACGCGGCTAACGTCAAGGATTATTTCATTACCAAATTCCGCGATGTAAGTTCAGCTGCGACGACCAACGGCTGGGGCGGCAACGACTGGATTCTACTTCGCTACGCCGACGTAATTCTGATGCTGGCTGAAGTAAACCTGTACCTCGGCGACGAACCGTCGGCCATTGGTTTTCTGGATCAGGTGCGGGAGCGGGCCAAATTGCCGCTCTACGCCGTTGCGAGAGCGAACCCGGCTTACAGCGCGAAATACCCGACGCTCAAATTAGCTATTCTGCACGAACGGCGCGTGGAACTGGCATTCGAAAATCACCGCTGGTTCGATCTTCTGCGCTCATTCTCCCCGGCAGAATTGGTGGCCTACATCCAGGCCAAACCCCAGGCCGATTTCGGTGCGGCCAAAGTGTCGAACTTTGGCCCGAAGGATTACTCCTATCCAATTCCGTTTGACGAAGTGAAGCTGAACCCGGAGAAAATGTACCAGAATCCGGGGTATTAAAAATACAGTTTGTAGTTTGTTGTTGATGGTTCAATGCTGGAATCACGAACCACCACCAACAAACTACAACCTTGAGACTACAGCAGCACCTTTGCCACATCCTGCCACGATTTCACGCGCCGGAATTCCCGGTCGTCGCGGTTGTGGAGCGCGTCGAACAGCAGGCCTTGTCCCTGAAACGTGCGCAGGTTGCGGGGCATATCGTCAATCAGGTAAGCCGTGTTCAGGATACTTTTATCGCCCATGAACACGTAGTTGCGCCACGAGATGGCTGGAAAATGCTCCTGTAGCCAGTCCCACTTCTCGCGGAGTGAATTTGGGAACTCCTGTGCGGCCGTAGCAATGAAAATATCATACTTTTTCATCAGGCTGGCGATCACATCCTGTGCGCCTTCCATCACGGGAATATCACGAAAGAAGCCGGGTTCGTACACCTGCCGGGACAAGGTTCTGTATTCGTCTTCGTCGAACAACTCGTGAAACGATTTCTCTTTCAGTTCTTCGAGCGAGTAGCGGGGCATCTCACCCGCCAGATAGAGTTGAATGAATTTGCCGTGGGTATCGGCCATGACGTCGTCCATGTCAATGGCAATGCGTTGTTTCATAAAGTCCGATTTATATCAAATTGCTCTAAATAATCAGCGACGCGCCGGACGAACTGCCCCCCCAGCGATCCGTCTACTACGCGGTGGTCGTAGGAGTGCGAGAGGAACATCAACTGCCGGATGCCGATGAAGTCACCCTCGGCGGTTTCGATAACGGCTGGTTTTTTGACGATTGCTCCAAACGCCATGATCGCCACCTGCGGCTGGAGGATGATGGGCGTACCCATGAGGTTGCCAAACGTGCCGATGTTTGAGATCGTGTAGGTTCCACCGGTCAGGTCGTCGGCGGTGAGTTTGTTCTCACGGGCGCGTTTGGTCAGGTCATTGACTTTTTTGGTCAGGCCGATAAGGTTGTACTGATCTGCGTTGTGAATGACCGGCACAATCAGGTTGCCACTCGGCAAGGCTACCGCCATGCCGACATTCACTGGCTTCTTCACTAAGATCGTGTCACCTTCCACCGAGACATTGATCATTGGGAAGTCTTTGATAGCCCGCACGATGGCTTCAACAAAAATCGGCGTGTAGGTTAGGTTCTCGCCGGTTTGCTGTTTGAACTGATCTTTAATGCGCGTTCGCCACTGCACGATAGGCGTCAGGTCGGCCTCGACGAACGAACTGACGTGGGGCGAAATCTGCTTCGACTCCACCATCCGCTGCGCAATCATCTTCCGCATCCGGTCCATCTGCACAATGTCGGCCTGCCCGTTTACTGAGCCGTTTGCGCTACCGTTGGTTTGTGGTGCAAACTGCGTTTTAACCGGGGGCGCCGACGCTACGGCTGGCTGAGTGGCGGGTGTTGTTTCAGTCTGCGCGGGCGTGGCCGGAGTGATACGCCCTTCGGCCCGGTCCTCTACATAAGCCAGTATGTCTTTTTTGGTGACGCGGTTGTCGGCTCCCGAACCGGCAATGCGGTCGAGTTCATCTCGGGAAATACCTTCCTCTTTGGCGATGTTCAGCACCAGGGGCGAGTAGAAGCGGTCAGGAAACGTAGTAACGCTGTCCGCCAGTTCAGTTGGTGAAGCGGCTACGGCCTTGTTCACGGGTATCGGCCGGTACGCCGGAGCGGCACTGCGGCTGCTCATCGCTGAAATACTCGTTTCCAACTCCCGCGCAGACTCCGAAATGGTGACCTCATCGACCATTGTAGATTCGGTGCCCGTGGATTCGGTCACAGCCGGAACGTTGGCAATGTCACCGATGCCCACCGGTGTCTGATCGGCGTCGGTTAGTTCAGTTTCCGGCGTTGTGTTTTGGGTGGGAGGGACCTTTGCAGGCACCGGCTGCGTCTCGCTGGAAACGGCTTCTTCGGTTTCGATGCGGGCGATGGGTGCGCCCACGGCCACTACGTCGCCGTCGCGGACTAATACCTCTTTCAGAATCCCATTATAGGGAGCCGGAACTTCGGTGTCTACCTTGTCGGTCGCTACCTCCAGCACCGACTCGTCGGCTTCGATTCGGTCGCCGGGTTGCTTAAGCCACGCGATGACCGTGCATTCCATTATACTCTCGCCCATTTTGGGCATTACCATGTCGATGAGTGCCATAATTTTAGTCGTAAGTCGTGGAAGTCGTAAATCGTAGAAGTCATAAGTAGCGGAGGTCATTATTCACTACTTACGACTATTATGACTTACGACTTTTGCGACTAATTTAAAATCTCTTCCCGCAGCATGTTCAGTACGTACGTGGCGGTGAGTTGAATATTTTGATCGCGGTACTGGCCCAGCTTGAGCAGTCGTGTGACCGTGCGTTTGTCGGTGGCGCAGGCAATCCAGACCGTGCCGACGGGCTTGTCAGCCGTGCCGCCGTCCGGTCCGGCAATGCCGCTGGTAGCGATGCCGATGCTGGTGTTCAGCACGGTACGGACGCCCTCGGCCATCTGCCGGATCGTTTCCTCACTCACGGCTCCGTACTGAACCAGCGTGTCGGGCAGTACGCCCAATTGCTTTATCTTGATGTCGTTGCTGTAACTAACGATGCTGCCCTGAAAGTAGGCCGACGAGCCGGGCACTTTTGTGATTTGGGCCGATACGTAGCCACCGGTGCAGCTTTCGGCAATACCCAGCGTCAGCTTTTTATCGATCAGCAACCGGCCGATGACCGTTTCGAGTTCGTCGTCATCGAAGCCGAATACGTTTTTTTCGATGAGCGGCATAACCTTCGCGACCTGTTCGGCCAGTTCACGGTCGAGGAGCGTGTCATCCGTTCCTGTAGCGGTCAGTCGCAGTCGTACCTGTCCAAAGTGGGGGAGGTAAGCCAGTTTGATGTGGTCCGGCAGAGCGTCTTCCCACGCTTCGATGCGCTCGGCCAGGAATGATTCGCCAATGCCGATGGTTCGGATCATCTTGTGCTTGATAATGGGCATCTCGAACGTCTCGCGCAGCTTGGGCAGAATCCGGTTCGTCATCAGGTGCTTCATCTCGAACGGTACGCCCGGCAGCGAGACGTACACTTTACCCAGGTGCGAAAACCACATGGCTGGTGCGGTGCCCCAGTCGTTCTGTATGTAAACGGCGTTGGCGGGCAGGTCGGCCTGTCCCCGGTTGAGTTCGGTCATTTCCCGGCCCCGCTTCTCGAAAAAGCTCGTCACCAAGGCCAGCGCCGTTTCGTTGCGCACCAGGTCTACGCCAAAATAAGTACAAAGCGTTTTCTTGGTGATATCGTCTTTGGTGGGTCCCAGCCCGCCCGTAATGATAATAACGTCGGCGCGTTGATGGGCTTCGTCAAGAATCTGCAAAATAGCGTCGGTCTGGTCACCCACCGACGATTTGCGGACGGTACGGATGCCAATGTTGGTCAGTTCGGTGCTGATCCACTGCGTGTTCGTGTCGGTGATCTGCCCGAACAGAATTTCGTCGCCTATCGTGATTACTTCGGCACGGATGGTGTTGGTCATTGAGTTGATGAAGAATGAACCGCGCGGGCGGCCCCGAATGTAAAATGTATAATGGGTTCAGGCAGGCGGCTGTTTGTGTGCAGCGCAAGAATTATTCATTACCCATTTTACATTATCCATTAAATGTTGTCAAAAGTACGAAAAAACGATTTGAGCCGGTTGGCCGTTACTATAGTCGTTAACCTGAATTATCTGAGATGAACAAAAAGATCATATTGGCCGCTCTGGTGGCGTTTTCACTAACCACTACACTACAGGCGCAGGACACCACGGCCCGCCCAGCGCCCGATACGACCACCCGCCCCCGGTCGTCCGGTGGGTTCTTCGGTAAAGTGTTAGATGCTGTTACGAAACCCGCTGGTGGTGGCACACTGGGTGCGCTGTCGAGCAGTGACATTGCAGCGGGTCTCAAAGAAGCCCTGCGCGTCGGCATTAGTAAAGGAGCCGATCAGGCATCGGTCACGGACGGCTATTTCAAAAACGCGCTGCTACGCATTGCGGTCCCGCCCGAAGCGCAGAAAGTGGTGACCCGGCTGCGTCAGATTGGGTTTGGTCCGCAGGTCGATAAGTTTGAACTGTCCATGAACCGGGCCGCCGAGGATGCCGCTAAAGTGGCTAAGCCGGTGTTTATCAAGGCCATTACGTCTATGAGCATCGGCGATGCGGTGAGCATTTTGCGGGGGCAGAACGATGCCGCTACGCAGTACCTGCGCCGGACGTCGGGCCAGCAGTTGGTGACCGAGTTTACGCCGATCATCGACAGTACGCTGAAGAAAAACAATGCTACCCGTTATTACAACGACTTAGTGACGCGCTACAACAAACTGCCATTAGTACAGAAAGTGAACCCAAACCTGACCGAGTACGCGACGGGTAAAGCGGTTGATGGGCTGTTCATTCTGGTGGCGCAGGAGGAGCAAAAAATTCGGGAGAACCCGGCCGCCCGCGTATCGGACCTGCTGAAACGAGTGTTTGGCAGCCGGTAACAACGCACAATGTGCTACGTCGCACGGCATAAATTCGTACTTTTGAGGAGCCAATTGGCTCCTTTTTTGCTTCTATGAAAAAATCAGACATTCATTTTGCCGTTGAGTTAGATAACCACAACGTACCCGAAAAAATATACTGGGAAGCTACCGACAACCCTAACGAAGGACTCAGCGACACGCGGGCCATTGCCATTGCCCTCTGGGACCATTATCACAACAGCACCCTAAAAATCGACCTCTGGACGAAGGAAATGGAAGTTGTGGACATGAAGCGCTTTCTGATCGAGATGATGAGCGGCATTGCCGACACCGCTATCAACGCCACCGGCGACAAACGCATGGCCACCGACATCGAAAATACCTGCCGCATTTTAAGCAAGCGGCTGGAAGAGGAAATCAAGGAACAAAAGCAACAACAGTAGTACAGGGTTATGAAAACCATTCTTTTAGTAATTCTCGTTGCCCACGCGGCACTGGCCCAAAAAGCCGGTATCCAGTTCCGGCCGACACCTATCGAAACCGTATTCAAAGAAGCCCGGCGACTTGGAAAACCGGTGTTCGTGGAAGTTTTTTCGCCCACCTGCCACACCTGCCAGAGTTTCATACCAACGCTCGCCGACAGCCGGGTCGGGAAGTTTTACAATAGCAAATTCATCAGCACGAAAGTTGACATCGCGCAACCATCGACGCAGGCGTTTTTGACGAAGAATCGTCTGTTTGTGCCGTCGCTGCCCCTGTTTCTGTATTTCGACCCGCAGCAGAACTTAGTGCATTTCGCCATGAGCAACAACTCGACCGATGAGGTGATTCGCCACGGCACCAACGCCCTGAATCCGCAGGCCCGCAGCCAGACCATGAAGGCCCGCTACCAGCAGGGCGAACGGTCGGCCAATTTCCTGATCGACTACGCCATGCTCAGCCGCGTCACCAAGGATACCCTGGCTAACATTGCCGCCATGAACGACTACGCCCGTCAGCAGTCGCCCGCCACGTTTGCCAATCAAACGAACTGGTTAGCGATGCAGAAACTCGTGCTGGACTTCGAGAATCCGATGTTTCAGTACATGCTTGGCCATCTGGAGCAGTACCGCAAAGCCTACGGAGTCGATCTGACGGAGCAGGTAGCTGAAAATATCCTGATGTCGTCGCTGTTCAGCAGCCGGGGCACTCTGTATCCGGTCGCCAAAATCCTGCAGGTACGACAGGATTTGGTGAAAGCGGGCATCGACCAAAAAGTAGCCGCCAACCGGACACTGCTGCCCGAAGTGAACGCGTACTTCCGAGCCGGTCAGACGGCTAAAGCGGTTGAGCGGATGGATAATCAGGTAAACACCAACCAGTTGTCGGTGCCCGAATACCTGTACATCAGCCGACTCTTCAACCGCAACAGTCCCGATGCTGTCGATGCGCCCACCGTGGCCAAATGGGCGGGCAAAGCACTCGCCATGCGACCACCCGCCAAAGAGCAGGCCGACCTGTACAACGAGTTAGCCGAAGCCTATCGCCGGGGTGGCCGAATCGCCGATGCCCAGAAAGCCGCTCAGAAAGCGAAAGAGTTAGCTTCGACCCGGTAATTCGCTGGCTACAGTTAAAGATCCTGCAAAATGCTCCCTGCTTGTCATAAGCAGGGAGCATTTTTTCTGTAATCATTCTGGGATTCTTACTGGTACGTTGACTACCCTGAAAAAGCTATTGAGTAACTACGAAACGGCATTTTGCTTTTAATCAAACACATTTCTAAACCCAACTGCATCAGCGGTCCGACATGAAACGTATCACTTGCCTTTTATCATTCGCTGCCCTTTTTTCGACATCTGTTTTTGCCCAAAAAGCCGCTGTTCGCCGGGCTGATGTCATTATTTACGGTGGCACGTCGGCGGCTGTTACGGCGGCTGTTCAGGTTAAACGAATGGGTAAGACGGTCCTGATCGTGTCGCCCGACAAACACCTCGGCGGACTGTCGTCGGGTGGGCTGGGCTTCACTGACACGGGCAATAAAGAAGTGATTGGCGGGCTGTCGCGCGAGTTTTACCAGCGGCTCTATGCGCATTACCAGAAAGACGCATCGTGGAACTGGCAGAAACAGAGCGAGTACGGTAACAAAGGACAGGGAACGCCCGCTATCGACGGGACTAACCGCACCATGTGGATCTTTGAACCCCACGCGGCTGAACAGGTTTTTGACGATTTCGTGAAAGAAAACGGCCTGACGGTTTACCGCAACGAATGGCTCGACCGGTCGGCCAATGGCATTCAGAAGAAAGGGAACGCTATTCGCTCATTTCGGACGCTGACAGGCACGACGTACGAAGGGAAGATGTTTATCGACGCCACCTACGAAGGTGACCTGATGGCACTGACGGGCGTCCGCTATCACGTGGGGCGGGAAGCGAACAGCGTCTACGGCGAAACCCACAACGGGGTGCAGGTCGGTGTTTTTCACCACGGGCATCACTTCAAAACCGACGTTAGCCCCTACAAAATAGCGGGTGATCCGAAGAGTGGTTTGCTGGCGGAGGTGTCCGACCAGCCGCCGGGTGAGAACGGGGCGGGTGACGACAAGATTCAGGCGTACTGCTTTCGGATGTGTTTGAGCAATCACCCCGACAACCGCATTCTGTTTGCCAAACCGGAAGGGTACGACCCGGCTCGGTATGAGCTGCTGGCGCGGGTGTTTGCCAGTGGCTGGCGCGAAACGTTCAATAAATACGACCCCATCCCGAACCGCAAAACCGACACTAACAACCACGGCCCGTTCAGCACCGACTACATCGGCAAAAACTACGACTACCCCGAAGCTACCTACGAACGCCGACGCGCCATCATCCGCGACCACGAGCGCTATCAGAAAGGCCTGATGTACTTTCTACAGAACGACCAAAAAGTGCCCGCCGACGTCCACGAGGCCATGCAACAGTGGGGTCTGCCAAAGGATGAGTTTACGGACAATGGTGGTTGGCCGCACCAACTCTATATCCGCGAAGCCCGGCGCATGATTGGCGAGTTTGTAATGAAAGAGGCTGACGCGCTGGGTAAAACCACCGTGCCTAACCCAGTTGGTATGGGGTCCTACGCGCTGGATGCGCACAACGCTCAGCGGTTTGTGAAGAAAGACGGGTTTGTGCAGGATGAAGGCGACATCGGCGTCCACCCCGACAAGCCGTACTCCATCGCGTACGGCTCAATTTTGCCCAAAGAAAGCGAATGCCGCAACCTGCTGGTGCCCGTTTGCGTGTCGAGTTCGCACATTGCCTACGGGTCGATCCGAATGGAGCCGGTGTTCATGATTCTGGGGCAGTCGGCGGCAACGGCTGCGGTGCTGGCCATCGACAATAAGGTATCCCCGCAACGACTACCCTACGCCAAGCTCCGCGATGCGCTGCTTAAAGACGGGCAGCGGCTGGCTCTTTAGATAGTTATGCAGTCAGGGAGTTGGACAGTTAATGAGTTCAGTTGTGCGTAAGGTAACTCACTAACTGTCCGGCTCTGTTTACTGTAGACGGAGACGGGGGTTGATAAGTCAGGTTCCGGAACGGTCAGCGTCTCCGGCAGCAATATCCTTTGATCAACCCCCGTAATGCAGAAGCTATAGGAAACTACCCAAACCACCGGACCCGCTCAGGCCGTGCGCTCAATGACAAGCTGTTTAAGGGCTTTCAGAATGCGGAAAATGTCGAAGAGATCATCCGTCAGGGCTGAATAGTCAGAACTGATGCAATAGGTTTGGCCGGTTAGGGTCATGAAGTTCCAGTCGCGCCCGTTCACGTAGCAACCGTAGATAGGCTGTTCCAGATTGGCGCTAAGGGCTTGCCCGGCCAGCATCGCGGCCAGGGTTTGTGCCGCTGGATGACCTATGGGTTCAATATCTCGTTTGAACTCGTGAAACGCGAAAAACGGAATCTCCGGCTCACGGAAACCACTGGCAACGAAGGCATCCGGTCGGCCATAAAGTTCGATTTCGCTAATGGTGGCCCGGAGAGGTCGTTGGGCAAAAAGATTGAATTTCCGGCTCGTGAAGCGCACTAAGGCAAAGACTGGGCCGATGAAGTTCAGGCTCAACTCCTGCTCGTTCCAGTGCAACACGTTCAGCGTCAGTGGCTCTTGGAAATCGCGGAGTTCGCGTCGTTCGTGGTCACTCAGGTCAACAGGCATCGCCAGCCAGTGCGTCAGGGCTGGCTGGCCGAATTCCTGAACCAGCCCGAATGTCTTTTCCAGGTACGTCAACGTACAGTCGGTGAAGGCTTTTGATTCCATGACGGTCGTTTCTTGATTTCGCCCCAAAGATACCCGTTTCGTTTTGTGTCAGCCACGGCATTCGTCTCTCGGCAACTACCACTATGACCCGATTGCCTTATATATTATTTGTTGATGCTGTAGCGTTGCTCACGCATATCGCCCGGCGACGTGGCTAAAACCCGGTGCGCGGCTGTTGCCGTCGCCATCTGGATATTTGCTACGGTTTGTTTGCATGACCCAAGATAATTTAATTTGTCCACTCAATCCGGTTGCGTAGCTTCAGCTATCAGGATGCGTTCAGATTCCCGCAACGGTTGCCCTACGCTAAAATCCGGGAGGTGCTGGTTAGAAACGGGCAACGGCTAACCCTTTGAACAGTCGGTTCGTCGGTGAGTTAACTGGAGCGTAAGCTAACTCACCGACTGACCATCTCTTTCTGGTCAACTGCTGTTACTTGTCCTGATAAACTGGCCGGGTAAACGGCGGCTGGAGGAGAAGGTGAAACGAGTTTTCGTCGCCGAGGGAAACGGCCCGGCGGAGGTCGCTTTCGGCCTGGGGTAGCTGCCGGACCTGAATCCGGGCGAGTGCCCGCCAGCGGTAGGCGTCGGGCTGTTCATCGCGGAAGTGCCATACCGCCTTGTCGAACTCCCGGAACGCGTTGTGGTATTCTTCGATCTGGTAAAACGCAATGCCCCGGTCTAAGTAGCAGTCGGCCAATGTGTTGTCGCGGCTGATTGCCTGCGTGAGATCGTAGATAGCCGAATAGAAGTTTTCCTGCGCTAAGTGACACTTGCCCCGGTAGGCGTAGGCAACGGCCGATTTGGGATGTTGCCGAACGGCATCATCGAAATACGGATGTGCCTCGTCGAGTTGCCGTTTGGCAACCATCTCAATTCCTTTCCTGAATCGCTTCTGGTCTTTTTCGGACTGTGTATCATGATCCATCAGATAATACCGAATGGTTAAATACAGCACAAACAGCAGACTCAACAGCGCAATTTCCATAACCCAGCCTGATTTCCCTATCCTTGCGAATTTACAAACTTTTAACCCGTTCAGGCAAGCGACGTACTTAGATTAGTTCGTCGCGAACGACTTTTGATAATCCTTTTTTTACTAACTCGTAGGAGTGGTCGATCCATTCCTGTACGTCATGCCAACGAACGCTGCCGTCGATGGTAACTGTATTCCAATGCGTTTTATTCATGTGAAAACCCGGCTGTACGGCCTCAAACTGATCTCGTAGTTGCACGGCTCGTTCGGGATCGCACTTCAGGTTAATAGTTGTCGGGCGGCTTTCCGTATCGAGTAAGGCAAATATTTTATTACCCACCTTAAACACCAGCGTTACCGTATCGAAGGGAAACGACTCAGTAACGCCGGGTTTAGCAACGCAATATTCTCGTACCAGTTCAATATTCATCGCAGCAGATCATCGGGACCGTTCTGCGAATATACTCAACGCGTACAAGCCCGAAAAATCATTACACCAATACAAAACACAAACATGACAATGGAAATGCGATTAATGCCGTGCATCATCCGCAGATTCACATTGGTTGGGTGATTGGGGTCGGGTTTACGAAATACGCGCAGGAAGTACGCAAACACGGGTCCAATTTTGAGATAATCCAAAAAGCGATTCATAGGCGTTATGGACGGAAGCCACATTACGCGACTGTTAACGAATCCGTCCTGATTAATCAACAAATTTTACGCCCTGTTCAGTCAAAATGTTTCGACTTTTTCCGGTTCAATCCACCGGCTGTCTTCCCGAATCAGATTAATTAGTTCATCAACGGCGCGGTCGGCAGGAACTGACTTCTTAATGACCTGCTGACCACGGTACAGTGCTATCTTGTCGCGCCCAATGCCAACGTAACCATAGTCAGCGTCGGCCATCTCGCCGGGTCCGTTTACGATGCAGCCCATAATGCCAATTTTGACGCCTTTGAGGTGATCCGTCCGCTGGCGAATGTGGGCCGTCGTCTCCTGTAGATCAAAAAGCGTACGGCCACACGACGGGCAGGAGATGTACTCGGTTTTGGTGATACGGGTTCGGGCCGCCTGCAAAATGCCAAACGCCAAACCGTTCAGCCGCTTCAGATCGTCGGGTGTCGACGCGGCATCTGCTGATAGCATAATACCGTCGCCCAGCCCGTCGATCAATAAGCCACCCACGTCGGTAGCGGCATACAGCGGTACGTCTTCAGTCGCTATCCCGCCACTGCGGGACAGACTGTCTGGGTAGCCGCGCTGCATCACCACTGGCACGGTTAAGGTTGAATTTATCAGTTCAACAAACAACCGACGCAGTTCAGGCATGGCGTGGGCGTTGTCGGTTGAAACAAGCAGCACCACCGTCCGGTCGTTGCGCAGGCGGTTGATTAGTGAAGGTGACAGATCCGATAGGGTAAGCCGGACAAAATTCAGCCGGGTACTGCGCGGATGTTGGGTCACGTACTCGGCTGCGGTCATCGCCGGAAAGGTGTTGGCCTGATCCGGGGCTGTTGACCAAACCGACCAGTCCATAATCTCCTTCAGGCCGTTGGGCAGCATAAACTGCGCTGGGTGCGACCCCGTGTAGATGTAATCGGCGCCGAGGTCGTTCATGCGCCACTTGTCGGGCACGGGCAAATAAAAATGGCCGATGGGCGGCAACACGTCGTTGTTCGTGACGGGTACGTGACTAAAATCGGCGATAACGCGCGGCACGTTCTGACCGCCGAAATTAAGGACTTCATGCGTTGCCCGACGCACGTACTTAAACGGGTCGATGGGGTACGTCGTTACGGTTGGGATGGGTTTGCTTTCAGCCGCCCGATTCGTGTAGCGGTCGATGAGGGCGCTGGCCACGGGGGCTTCGCGCTCCGGCTCTTCGGTGAGCGACACGCGGACGGTATCGCCAATGCCATCTTCGAGCAGCGTACCAATGCCCAGTGCCGATTTGATGCGGCCGTCTTCGGCTTCGCCCGCTTCCGTCACGCCGAGGTGCAGCGGATACGGTTTCAAGCCTTCCTGATCCAGTCGTTGTACAAGCAGCCGGTAGGCCTGCACCATCACCTGTGGGTTGCTCGACTTCATCGACAGCGTGATGTTGTAATAGTTCTCATCTTCGCAGATCCGTAGAAACTCCAGCGCCGATTCCACCATTCCAACGGGTGTGTCGCCATAACGGCTCAGAATCCGGTCCGACAGCGACCCATGGTTGGTGCCGATGCGCATGGCCGTGCCGTACTCTTTGCAGATGCGAATCAACGGCAGAAACTTGGCGCGAATCCGCTCCAGTTCAGCCGCGTAGGCCGCATCGCTGTAGTCGATGTACTCGAAGCGTTTGCGGTCAGCGTAATTGCCGGGGTTGATGCGGACTTTTTCGACGATGCGGGCCGCGAGTTCGGCCGCGTTGGGCGTGAAGTGAATATCGGCTACGAGGGGCGTGGTGTAGCCCCGCGCCCGCAATTCCTTCCTGATGTTTTCTAAATTCTGCGCTTCTTTCACGCTCGGTGCCGTGATGCGAACGTACTCGCAACCGGCCTCGATCATGCGGATGCTCTGCTCCACCGAACCCAGCGTATCCATGGTGTCGATGGTGGTCATTGACTGCACCCGAATTGGGTAGTCGGACCCCATCGGTACGTCACCGATGGTAACCGTAACCGTTTTCCGGCGGATGTACTCTGTTAGCGATGGTGTGTACAGCACCCTTGGATTGGGGGATGTGATGGTGGTAGACGGGGAGAGCAGCGAATCAGTCATACAAAGGTCGGCGGGGCCGTTTCACGGGGACGATTGTCACAGCAAAGGTACGGAAAAAGCGATTCTGCGTCCGGCCACCCCCATACCCGGAAAACGTTGGGGCTTCGGGAAGGGTTCGGTTCTGAGCGGGGAACCGCGCACCACCAAGATACCTTAACCGTCTGCATTGAAAAAGCCCAAAAGCTGAATCATAAACGACGTGTTGTGTCGTTCATACGGTTGCAACCTCATAATCATAATGCCCAAAATAGCCATGAGAACGAATGTATTGAGTGCTTTGTCTTTTTGCTTGTTGCTCTCTGTCAGCGCCTATGCGCAGCACAGCACCACTACTACGGAGCAGGAAGCGCGTCGGCAGGCCCGTACCCAGAAAATTGAGAAGTCGAAAACTGAACTGAAAGAGATCGGACAGGATGTGAAGGAAAAAGCCAAAGTCGTTGGTGAAGTGGTCAGCACCGAAGCCCAGAAAGCGGCCGAGGCCATCGAGCGGAAAGCGGAAGAACGAAAAACCAAACGCGGCACCGCCCGTCGGGATACACTATGAGTGACCAATGATACATCACACGGCAGCATCGACCACATCTGTCTTGCGTTCGCCGATCTGTTGCCGCCACATCGCGTAGTACAAGCCTCTCTGCGCGACTAATGCTTCGTGGTTGCCGGTTTCGACAATCTTGCCCCGTTCGAGCACAAAGATGGTATTAGCGTGCAGAATGGTGGACAGTCGGTGCGCTATCAAAATCGTGATCTGCTCGTTCAGGGCCGATACGCTCCGTACCGTGTCCGTGATTTCTTCCTCCGTCAACGAATCCAGCGCCGAGGTCGCTTCGTCAAAAATCAGCAGACGCGGATGCCGCACCAGGGCGCGGGCAATGGACAGACGTTGCTTTTCGCCCCCCGACATTTTCACCCCGCCTTCGCCGATGGGCGTGTCGAGACCCTTTTCAGAGCGGGCCAGCAGGTGGTCGCAGGCGGCTTTGTCTAAAGCATCGAGCATCTCGGCCTCAGTCGCGTCGGGTTTAGCGAAGAGCAGATTTTCCCGGATCGTCCCGGCGAACAGGTGCGTATCCTGCGTGACAAACCCAATTTGCCGACGCATGGGGTTGAACCTCAGGTCTTTGGTGGAAATGTCGTTGTAATAGATTTCGCCACCTACGGGCCGGTACAGCCCGACCAGCAGCTTCACCATCGTGGATTTGCCCGAACCCGACGGCCCCACAAAGGCAATGGTGTCGCCCAGCGCAGCCTCGAACGATACCCCATCAATGGCGTTCTGACCGGCTCCTTTGTGGCGAAACACCACGTCGGCGAAGCGCAGATTCTCAATAGGACCCACCTCCACCGCTGATTCCGGGTTGCGTTCAATGGGTTTTTCCATCAACTGCGCAAAGCTGCTCAGACCCGCTTCGGCTTCGCGATACGCCAGAATAATGTTGCCCAATTCCTGCAACGGGTTGAAGATGGCGACTGAAATGAACTGCATCGAAATCAACTCGCCGGTGCTGAGCACGTTGCGGAAAATCAGCCACAGCAGCGTAAACAGCACCGATTGCTTGAGAACGTTCAGCGTGGTGCTTTGCCAGAACGACAGCAGCCGTACCCGCCGGACCTTGAACATCTCCAGTTCAAAGATGCGTCCCGTCTGGGCTTTCAATCGGCGGATTTCGGAAAACGTCAGGCCCAGGCTTTTCACCAGTTCAATGTTGCGGAGCGACTCTGTAATGACGCCTGACAGCAGGGCGGTTTCGCGGTTGATAGACCGTTGAGTGGTTTTGATCTGCTTGCTAAGCAGACCCGTCAGCCCACCCAGCAGTAATACGCCGATCAGAAATACCGGTACCAGCGCCCAGTGTTTAGTAACAGCGTACCAGATTAGAAAGCCCATGCCCACCACCGATGAGAAGAGGACATTGACGAACGAATTAATGAACTTCTCGGTGTCGGTACGGACTTTCTGAAGAATCGACAGCGTGGCACCGCTACTTTGATCGCCAAACTCCTGGTACGATAGCCGTAACGTTTGCGTCAGGCCATCGTTGAAAATGTCGGTGCCAAACTTCTGGACCACCAACCGCGTCATGTACTCCTGAAACGCTTTGGTGATATTCGACAAAATAGCCACACCAATTGCTAATGCCAGCAGCCACAATACGCCGTTGATTTTCTCGGACTCGGTTTTCCGGCCGGGGTTGGTGGCGTATTCGTCAATGAGTTTGCCGAAGATGATCGGATCGACCAGTGCCAGAATTTGGGCAACGCCAGCCAGTAGTAGGGCCAGCGCGGCTAACCAGCGGTACGGATACAGGTATTTCCAGATGACAGGCATGGGTGGGAAGGGATTTAATAGTAAACCCGTGGTGGAAAAGAGTGTTTCTGGGGCAGCTAACGCATCTGAGATTTGCCCGTTTTTTTGTATATTTGTTTCCAAACAATCGGATCGCCGTAGCGACGGTCTGCTGGCCGGGAAATTAAGGTCAGCGTTTCTTCACTCTCTTTAAGCTGTTACCTTGACATTTTCCGAATTTAACCTCCACGACGACCTGCTGGCCGGCGTGGACGCCATGAATTACCTGAAGGCTACGCCTGTTCAGGAAATGGCCATCCCCAAAATACTCGCCGGTCGCGACCTCATCGCCAGTGCGCAGACCGGCACCGGCAAAACAGCCGCCTACCTCATTCCCCTGCTTGACAAAATCTCCCACGCCGACCACGACCACACCAGTACGCTCGTTCTGGTGCCAACGCGTGAATTAGCCAAACAGATTGATGAGCAGGTTGAAGGCTTCGGCTACTTTGTGCAGGCCAACAGCATCGCCATCTACGGCGGGGGCAAAGGCGATGACTGGGACAAGCAGCGCAAGGCGCTCGAAACCGGGGCCGACATCATCATCGCAACGCCCGGACGACTGATGGCCCACATGCAGTTAGGCTACGTCAACTTCGACAAAATCGACTACCTCGTGCTTGACGAAGCCGATAAGATGCTCGACATGGGCTTCTCGGACGACATTATGTACATCGTCGAGAAAATTCCCGTCAAGCGGCAGACGCTGCTGTTTTCGGCGACGATGCCCAACAAAATCCGGGAGTTTGCCAAGCGTATTCTGACCGACCCGGAAGAGATTCGGCTGGCGGTGTCTAAACCAGCCGCCGGGATCGACCAGCAGTTTTATTTGGCCTACGATAGCCAGAAACTACCCCTGCTGGCTCATTTGATTCAAAATAGCACCACGCCGGTGCAGAGCATGGTGCTGTTCACCTCGCGCAAATCCGAAGTAAATGGCATCGTGCGGGCCTTGAGCAAATTAAATTACGAAGCCCGTGGCATCAGTTCCGACCTGGAGCAGGACGACCGTGAGGTGGTGCTGCGCGATTTCAAAAACAAAGCCTTCCCGATTCTGGTGGCCACCGACGTGCTCTCGCGCGGCATCGACATCGACAACCTGACGCACGTTGTCAACTACGACATTCCGCGCGACGCCGAGGATTACGTGCACCGGATTGGCCGTACCGCGCGGGCTGCCACCACGGGTACATCCATCACGTTTATCAGCGATCAGGACCAGAATCGTATCGTCAATATCGAAAAACTCATCGAGCGCGAGATCGACAAACGATCCGTGACGGAGGACCTGGGCATGGGTAAGTCGCCCGTGTTCGATCCAAAACGATTTAGTGGTTTGCGCGGCAAAGGTGGACCGGGTGCCGGTCGGGGAGGACGCGACGGCGGCAACGGCCGGGGCCGCTCCGATGGCCGGTCTGCGGGATCGGGCCCCCGTGGCGACGGTCGCGGGCGCGATGGACAGCGCAATGAATCCCGTCGAAACGATAGTCCCCAAACCCCCGGAGTCGACCCACGCCGTTCCGAAAATGGGGCTGCACCAACGGGCGACCGGCCCAACGGTCGTGTCCACGCTGAGCGTCGCTCCCGCCCGGAAGGTGTTGCACCGACGATTGAGTCAACGGCTACTGGCATCGCCAGTCCACCCCATCCGATCAATGCGGATGGATCAGTGGCGGACAAGCCCAAACGCCGGAAAAAGCGTCGGCGTGGCCCCAAAGACGGAGGCCGCGAAGCCGGGCAAAATCAGCCAGTAGCGCCTGTCGGCGAGTAGACATACGAAGGCATTTACCGGCCAGCACAAAAGCGATTTTGTGCTGGCTTTTTTGTGTTTATTTGTCAACGTACGAATCGCCTAAGAGCTCATGTCTGTTCTCATCACGCGCCGAATGTCGTTACAAACCCTGTCGCTGACCATCGGTGGGTTGCTGGCTCAGCCAGCGCATCTGTTGGCTGGGCAACCCGCTCCCAGGAAATTGGGTGTCGCGCTGGTGGGTTTGGGAAATTATGCTACCGTCCAACTGGCTCCGGCCCTGTTAGAAACGAAGGACTGCTACCTCGCGGGCATCGTGACGGGGTCGCCGGACAAGGCCAAAACGTGGGCTGCGACTTATAATATTCCGGCGAAGAACATCTACAATTACCAGACCTTCGACCAGATTCGGAATAACCCCGACATCGACGTTATTTACGTGGTGCTGCCCAATTTTATGCACGCTGAATATACAATTCGGGCGGCTCAGGCGGGGAAACACGTCATCTGCGAGAAACCGATGGCTATGAACGCAGCCGAAGCCCGGCAGATGATTACGGCCTGCGAAAAAGCGGGTGTGCAATTATCCGTCGGCTACCGGCTCTACTTCGAGCCGCACCACCTGGAGATGCGCCGGTTAGCCGCCGAAAAACAGTTTGGAGCCGTTAAGGTCATTGAATCGGGACTGGGCTTTACCGTGCCGGGACCAAATTCGTGGCGGTTAGACAAGAAAATCGGTGGGGGCGGGGCTATCATGGATTTAGGCGTTTACGCCATTCAGGGTGCCCGGCGAACCATCAACGAAGACCCGATCAGCGTGACGGCGCAGGCATTCACGTTCGACAAAGTGCATTTCAAAGACATTCACGAGACGGTATTCTGGCAGTTTGAATTTCCCGGTGGCACCGTTGCCCATTGCAGCACCACCTATTCATCTTACGTCGACCGGCTCTATGCAACCTGTGAGCGGGGCTGGTTCAAACTCGAACCCTCGTTCAACGCCACCGGTGCGCAGGGCGTTACGAGTCGCGGCCCTATTGAGGTGCCATCGCCCAGGTACCAGCAGATTGCGCAGATAGACGCTTTTGCGCAATCCATTCGGGCGAAAACCGTGCCCATCGCGTCGGGTGAAGAAGGCTGGAAAGACATGAAGCTGATTGGGGCCATTCTGCAAGCTGCCGACACAGGTCGGAAAATCAGCATCGACCTACGGGCGTAGCGTTAGGTGTATTGAGAGATTAGGTTGTGGTCCCCGTCGCTGTGTCCTCACAGCGACATATGCGTCAGCGAGGTCTGCCTGCCGGACAGGTCGCTGTGGGAACACAGCAACGGGGATACAACCTAATCTCTCAATACGCTACGTTTACAATCCGTTATAATACGCTACCACGGCTATCAGACCCGCTCTGCTCTTCAGGTCGGGTTTGTCCTTTTTCAAATAAGCTTCGATCTGATCTCTTCGGTCGCTCATCAGATCGAGCAGGGCTTTTTTGGTGGGCGAAAACTTAGTAGCCTGCCTGTTCTTCGCTACGTACCAATCCGTTTTCTTCACAATCTCGTCGTCTTTGGTACCCACGTTCAGGGCCATGTTGTAATTGGCCCGCCGGACGTAGACCGATGGGTGTTGCAACAGGTCCAGTTTTCCCGTTGCGACCTGTTCAAATAAACCCGACAGCGCATCGGCGTCGCCCCGGTACTCGCGTACATTGATGTACCGGCTGCTGGTGCCGACCCGGTTGTTCATGTCTACGTACCGAACGGTCGACGCTTTAGCCACCCGAATATCCTGGGCACCGGTTCGTACGTCAACTTCGTTCGCCATCAGATCGAGACGGACGGGCACACCCGCCAACGAGTCGGTGGTGGCGTTGAGTTTGCCGTAGAATTTCACGTTGCCCGCCTGCCAGACCGTATCGACATAGACGTTGCCGATGACTTTTCCGGCTGGCCCTTTAAGGCCGAACAACACACCTGAGCCGGGAATGCTCAGGTTGCCGAGGTTGATCCGGTCGCGCGTCGTCTGAGTCATAACTTCTTCCTGCTCCTGCGAACGGGCAACGGTTGTCACGGCAAGAATGAGACTAAAAACAAATAGCAAGCGCATGGTGCAGTGTGCATAAGTAGCTCAAATAAACGATTTTTCTGGTTAGCTAATACGCTCGTCTAACTCGACACGTACAAAATCTTCTTTGGACGAACGACCCGAAGACGCCCTGTTTTACGTATTTTTGGCGGTTAGTACCCAATCATCAATTCTCTATTTTTCATGACAAGACATCTTCTCACGGGGCTGTTTGCTATTAGCCTGACGTATGGGGTTATGGCTCAGGCGACTTTCCCACGCAATGGTGTTTACGACGAGCGGCCGGGGCTATATGCCTTCACAAACGCCACGATCATCGTTGACCCGCAAACCACGCTCCAGAATGCTACCCTGCTTATCCGAAACGGCCGCGTCGATGCCGTTGGTACCGGCGTCAGCTTGCCCGCTGGAACAGTGGTAGCCGATTTGAAGGGCAAACGTATTTATCCGGCTCTGATCGACATCGACTCCGACTACGGGATGCCGGAGGTGAAACGTGCAGCGGGTAGTTTCCGCTCGGCTCCGCAGCTTGAATCGAACAAAAAAGGCGCGTATTACTGGAATCAGGCTGTGCAGCCCGAAAATGATGCCAGTCTGCTGTTCAAAGCCGATGATAAAAAGGCGGATGAACTGCGCAAAATGGGCTTCGGAGCCGTACTGACGCACCCGCACGACGGGGTAGTGCGCGGTACGGGCGCGCTGGTGACTTTGGCCGATGACCGAGAGAATATGGTTGTGCTGAAGCCCAACGCCACGGCGCATTACTCATTCAGCAAGGGCAGTTCGGGGCAGGCGTATCCCAACTCGATGATGGGGTCGGTGGCGCTGCTGCGACAGGCGATGTACGACGCCGACTGGTACAAACGGGCCGGAAACAAAGAACAAGCTAACACCTCGCTCGATGCGCTGAACCGGATTCAGTCGCTGTCCGCCATCTTCGACGCGGGCGATAAACTTGGTATTCTCCGGGCTGACAAGATCGGCGACGAGTTTGGGGTTCAGTACGTGATGCGCAGTTCGGGCGACGAATACCAGCGGATCGACGAGATCAAAGCAACCGGCGCGTCGCTCATTGTTCCGCTCAACTTCCCGCAACCGTACGACGTGGAAGATGCCTGGGATGCCGACAATGTATCAATGGCCGAGTTGAAACACTGGGAAATGGCCCCGATGAATGCGAGTCGGCTGGCGGGCGCGAACATCCCGTTTGCGCTGACGACGGCGGGCCTGAAAAACAAGGCTGATTTCTGGGCGAATCTCCGCAAAGCCATCGAAAACGGCCTGACCGAACAAAAAGCACTGGAAGCGCTGACGACCGCCCCCGCCCGACTGATGCGGGCTGACAATCAGGTGGGTACGTTGCAAAAGGGCCGTGTGGCGAATTTTATTATCACGTCGGGCAATTTGTTCGGAGTCGACAACGTAATTTACGAGAACTGGATTCGTGGTAAGCAGTACATCGTCAACCAAAAAGATGCAGCCGACCTGCGCGGTACGTGGAATCTGACCATCGGCGACCGCACGAATCTGAAACTAAACATCACCGGAAAGTCAGCCGATAAGCCGGAGTACCAGATCGTGGCCGACACGACCAAAATCACGCCGAAAGTGGCGGTTAGCGGTGATCTTGTTTCAATTCAGGTGCAACTCGATAAAAAACAGCCAGCCCAAACAACGCGCTTAACCGGTTACCGGACCAGCCCAACCAACCTCCGGGGTGATGGCGAAACCCCCGACGGCAAGCGCGTAACGTGGTCGGCGGTCCGGGCTACCGATTCACCCGTATCCACGTCGGCCGTATCCACAAGTGCAGTCAGTTCAACAGTAACGAGTTCAACGGGGGTAGCCTCTTTACTAGCCAGTGCCACGGCTGTATTGTATCCTTTTGTGGGCTTAGGTAATGCCCGTAAGCCAGTGCCGCAGACGATGATGATTCGGAACGCGACGGTCTGGACCAACGAGAAAGAAGGCATTCTAACCAACACGGACGTATTTATTACGGGCGGTAAAATCTCAAAAATTGGTAAGAATCTACCCGTTCCGGCGGACATTGCCGTGTTCGATGGTACCGGAAAACACCTCACCAACGGCATCATCGATGAACATTCGCACATTGCGCTGCTGTCGGTTAATGAAGGCTCGCAGTCGAGCACGGCCGAGGTGCGCATGGGCGACGTGGTGGACTCAGAAGATGTCAATATCTACCGGCAGTTGGCGGGGGGCGTCACGACCTCGCAGTTGCTGCACGGCTCGGCTAACGCCATTGGCGGTCAGTCGGCGATCATCAAACTTAAATGGGGCGAGTCGCCGGATGCGCTGCTGATTAAAGGGGCCGATGGCTTCATTAAGTTTGCGCTGGGCGAAAACGTGAAGCAGGCCAACTGGGGCGACGCCAACCGGATTCGGTTTCCGCAGACGCGCATGGGCGTGGAGCAGGTATACATGGATCATTTCATGCGGGCGAAGGAATACGCCAAAACGTGGTCAGCTTACAACGGTTTGAACGCCAAGCAGAAGGCAACCGCCGTGGCCCCGCGCCGGGATATTGAACTCGACGCATTAGCTGAAATTCTGGCGGCCAAACGCTTCATCACCTGCCACTCCTACGTGCAGTCGGAAATCAACATGCTCATGCACGTAGCCGATTCGTTGGGTTTTAAAGTCAACACGTTCACGCACATTCTGGAAGGGTATAAAGTAGCTGATAAGATGGCGAAGCACGGCGCGGGTGGCTCGTCGTTTGCCGACTGGTGGGCCTACAAAATGGAAGTCCACGACGCCATTCCGTACAACGCGGCCCTGATGCACCGTCAGGGCGTGACGGTGTCGATCAACTCCGACGACGCTGAAATGGCCCGCCGACTGAATCAGGAAGCAGCTAAAACTGTTGAATACGGAGCGCTGACCGAAGAAGAAGCCTGGAAGTTGGTGACGCTCAACCCGGCTAAACTGCTACATTTAGACAGTCGGCTGGGTAGCATTCGCGTTGGGAAAGACGCCGATTTGGTGCTTTGGAACACCAGCCCATTAGCTATTTACGCCCGGCCTGAAAAGACGATCATCGACGGAGCTGTTTATTTTGACCTGAGCACCGAAGACCGCAAGCGCGATGCGCTACAGGCTGAACGTGCCCGCCTGATTCAGAAAATGCTGACAGCCAAAGCGGGTGGCTCCCCAACTACCAGACCCGGTTTCCGACGGGCGCGGATGTGGCACTGCGAAGACATTGAAGGCGTAATGGCGGAAGGGGAGGAGCAAAAATAAAACACGATGAAGAAACTACTAACAACCTTACTCACCCTCGCATCGCTTACGGGCGTTGCGCAGAACCCCGCTCCGGCGAAACCGCAGGCCCGCGCTACGGCCCTGATGAACGGCATCATCCACGTTGGTAATGGGCAGGTAATTCCTAATGGCGTTATCATCTTCGAGAACGGCATCATCACGACCGTGGCCGACGCGACAATCGTCCGGCTGGATATGACCAATCTGGAGGTAGTCAATGTAGCAGGCAAGCACGTGTATCCCGGCATCATCTCGCCCGCGTCGACGGTGGGTTTGCAGGAAATTGCGGCCGTCCGGTCGACGGTGGATATGCAGGAAATTGGCATTCTTAACCCCAACGTCCGGGCGCTGATTGCCTACAACACCGACTCCGAAATCATCCCAACCATCCGCAATAACGGTGTGCTGCTGACGCAGGCGACCCCGCAGGGCGGCACCGTGTCGGGGAGTTCGAGCGTGATGATGGCCGACGGCTGGAACTGGGAAGATGCCGTGCTGAAGAAGGACGACGGCATCTGGCTCAACTGGCCCGGCTACTTCGCCCGTGATTTCAATATCGACGATTTCACGGCCACGATTAAGAAAAACGAAAAGCGCACCGAAGCCATCAGCGCGTTGCAGGCCACCTTCGCCGATGCCAAAGCCTACGCAGCCCTGCCCAACCCGGCGCAGATGAATCTCCGGCTCGAATCCATGCGTGGTTTGTTCACGGGCAAGCAGAACCTTTACCTGCGGGCCGACTACGGCAAGGACATCATCGAAGCCGTCACGTTTGCCAAATCGTTCGGTATTCCGAAAGTGGTGATCGTAGGCGGGGAGGAAGCCAACCGCGTCGTCACGTTCCTGAAGGACAACAACGTATCGGTCATTCTGAGCGCGTTGCACCGCTTGCCCAACCGCGAAGACGAGGACGTGGACCTGCCGTACCGGATGCCGGGCATTCTACAAAAAGCGGGCATTCTGGTTGGCTTGAGCTACGCCGATGAGTGGTGGCGGACCCGCAACCTGCCGTTCTTGGCCGGGACAGCCTCCGGTTTCGGCATCAGCGACCGGGAGGAAGCCCTGAAACTAGTAACGTCGAACACCGCCACAATCCTCGGCATCGACGCCCTGGTGGGGACGCTCGAAAAAGGCAAACACGCTACGCTGTTTGTCTCGGCAGGCGACGCCCTCGACATGCGCACGAACGTAGTGGAGCACGTCTTCATCCGGGGCCGCACCGTGGACTTAGACGACCGGCACAAACGGTTGTATAAGACGTACAAGGAAAAGTATCAGCAGAAGTGATTTTGACTTCGTGCATCGTTGTTAGATTGGGAAGTCTGTCGCACATTCACATTTGCAGTGCATAAAACTCATTCTGAGCAAATTCAGCCGGGCTTAGATAGCCCAAAGTTTTGCGAGGTCGTTGATTGAGTTGATC
>NZ_BAAGXG010000011.1:0-194792 GCF_054779955.1 Spirosoma arcticum | reverse complement strand
CGGCTGACTTTTGTAGTTTCTTGGCGGAAACGATTCGCTCAAGAGTAATACAAAAGGGAAAGAAAGGAGATATGCGCTGGAAATGAGAATTCAAGAAAGCTATTATGTTCAGAGACGCCCTTGGGAATGTCAATGAGCAACTAAATCAAAACGACAATTTATGAATTCAGTACACGCACAGATCACTGCTTTTTACCTCCAGATGGAGCAAGCTCAATCGCAGGAGGAAAAGACGGCCATCAGGAAGGTAAGGCAGGATTATTACGACCATCTCTCGGAAGAAGATCAACGGATAGCTCGTAAGGCCGCTGAACCATTTTTGGATAAACTGATTGAACGAATTGAACAGGAAGTTGACCCATTGATCGAACGATACCATGAGATGATGGAGCGCATAAATGCACGAAACGCTACAGCGTATACCACCGAATCAGCAGACCGCCCAGCACCCCACCAATGAGCGGCCCCACCACGGGCACCCACGAATAACCCCAGTCCGACGAGCCTTTGCCCGGAATAGGCAGCAGCGCATGAGCCAGACGTGGGCTAAGGTCGCGGGCGGGGTTGATGCTGTAGCCCGTCGTGCCGCCGAGCGATAAGCCAATACTCCAAACCAGCATTCCCACTAAATACGGCCCGACGCCAATGGCCAGTTCGCCGAGGTTTTTGGATGAGATACCCGCCAGCCCCAAAATCAGCACAATTGTTGCCAGCGTCTCGCTCAATACGTTGGCCCCGTAGTTGCGAATGGCCGGGCCGGTAGCAAAACACGCCAGCTTGTCGGCCGGGTCGGGCGTGGCGGCCCAGTGAGGGGCATAATGCAGCCAGACGAGCGTAGCGCCCAGAAAACCGCCGATCATCTGCGCCGTGATGTACGGAATAACGTGGCTGAAATCGTTTTGAGCGACAGCGAAGGCCACGGTCACGGCCGGATTGAGGTGGGCGTCAATGCTTCCAAACGCTTTCGACACGAAGACGCCCATCATCACGGCAAACGCCCAGCCCGCCGTAATCACAATCCAGCCGCCCGATTCGCCCTTTGTCTGCTTCAGCACCACATTAGCTACTACGCCATTGCCCAGCAACAGCAAGACCATTGTTCCAATTAATTCACCGAGGAAAGGGGAGGTTTGCATAAGATTAGTCGTAAGTCACTAAGAGTCATATAGTGGTAAGCAGCCACTGCAAGCAACTACTTGCGACAGCTACGACTTACGACTTCTTCTGACTGGTTCAGGGTTTAGGAATAGTTTGTGCGAATTAAGCCATATTTTTGACGCAGTCGCAACGGGTAAACCATTGCGGTTTGTAAAATGCGTGTTTGATACCTCGCAACCTGCTTGATTAGTCTATGAAAAGCATCCTGTTTGAACGGCCTGGCAAACCCGCCGATATCCTCAAATCCACCGACGTGCCAATGCCCGAACCGGGTCCGAACGAGGTGCGTGTGAAGGTCATTGCCGCGCCCATCAACCCGTCGGACATTATGTTCGTGCAGAATTTATACGGCATCCGGCCCCAGTTGCCGTCGGGGGCGGGTTTTGAAGGCGTAGGCGTGGTGGATGCGCTCGGCAATGGCGTTCAGATGCAAACCGGGATGCGGGTGAGTTTCACCAGCGTTGGCACCTGGTCGGAGTACGCCATTGCCCATCAGCGCAGCCTGATTCCCGTACCCGACGCCATACCCGATGAGGTAGCCGCTCAATTGTTTGTCAATCCCTTCACGGCCTATGCGATGGTGCAGGATTCGGGTGTGGCCGAAGGCGGCTGGCTTATGCTGACGGCGGCCGGGTCGGCGTTTGGCAAGATGGTCATTCAGTTGTGCCAGATGCGGGGTATCAACACCATCGGTACGGTTCGGCATGATGATCTGAACGGCGAACTCAAAACGCTCGGCCTGACTGAAATTATTAATACCGAAACGGAAAACATGGCTACCCGCGTACACGAAATTACAGGTGGCAAAGGCGCTGCCTGCGTACTCGACGCGGTTGGTGGGCATACGGCTACCGAGGCCGTTAAGTGTCTGGCTAAAGGTGGTACGCTGTTCCTGTACGGGCTAATGAGTATGCAGGACCCGGCCATCAACGCCGGGCTGATGATCTTCCGCGAGCTAACGATTAAAGGATTCTGGCTCACCGACTGGATGCGCCGGGTCGATAGTCAGACGCGGGAGTCGGTAGCGCAAAACGTAATCAGCCTGTTATCTTCGGGTAAAATTCAGTTACCCGTCGAAGCGTCCTATTCGCTCGATCAAATTGCCGAAGCCGTTGAACACGCGAACCGGCCGGGGCGGTGGGGCAAGATTTTAGTCAAACCTTAGCTACAAACTGCTATGAACCCGTTCAAGAAGTTTGCCTTTCTGTGGTCATACACGCTGCTGGCGGTGATTGTTGGTACGTATTATCTGTTCGGCCCAACCTGGACGTTTGCTGGCATCATTTACACCTACGTCGTTATCCCGTTGCTGGACCTGATGTCGGGAAATGACCGCACCAACGTTAGCCGCGATACGTACGACGAGGTTATCAATGACCGGTATTTCGACGCGGTGATTTATTCGTTTGTGTACCTGCACTACGCGCTTATTGGTTGGGGATGCTACGTGTTGCTGTCGGGTGGTCTGACTATCTGGCAGCAGGCTGGGCTGATCTATAGTATTGGTATTGCTGGTGGGGGTATCATCAATGTGGCGCACGAACTGGGGCATCGAAGCAGTCCGATTGCGCAGCTTCACGCCAAGGCGGCTCTGCTGTCGGTCTGTTACGGGCACTTTATCATCGAACACAACCGGGGGCATCACGTCCACGTGGCTACCCCGCAGGACCCGGCTACGTCGCACAAAAATCAAACATTGTACGCATTTTGGGCGCAAACACTCGTCGGCAGTTACCGCAGTGCGTGGCGAATCTCGACCCGGTTACTGGCCAAAGAAGGACATTTCGTTTGGAACTGGCGCAACGAGATGCTGTGGTTTGCGATTTTGCCCGTACTCTTCTGCGTGGTCCTGACCGCCGGGTTCAGCGCTTGGGCGGGCTACGTGACATGGATCGTGCCCGTGTTTTTCTTTTGCCAAAGTCTAATTGCAATTTTGCTGCTCGAATCGGTTAATTACATCGAGCATTACGGCATTGTGCGCCGGGAAACGGCTGTAGGACGCTATGAACGCGTCAATCCATTGCATTCCTGGAACGCCAGTCAGTTAGTCAGCAACCTGGTTTTGTTCCAACTCCAGCGCCACTCCGATCACCACGCCTACGCATCCCGGCCGTACCAGGTTCTGCGCCACTTCGACGAAGCTCCGCAGTTGCCGTTTGGCTACGCGCTCATGATTTTGATTAGCTATATCCCACCGGTATGGTTTCGGCTCATGAATCCCCGGCTCGAACGCTGGCAGGCCCGCGCTTACCGGCCTGAGGAAATTGCGGGCATAGTAAAGCAATTTGCCTAAGTTTCTCTTTCGATAAAGGCGGGCTTCATTATCTTTGATAACAATATCCGACGAAACCAGCACGTTTGTTTCCAAACCGGTTGTTCCGTTTGATTTCATCCACTTACCCGATTTGTATGCTCCTGCTTCAGGTTCCGGCCGTTGACACCTCGGCCGCATCACTGTCGGCCTCTTCGGCGGCTGCTCAACCCCAAAGTTTGCAATTGTTCGATCTGGTGGCTAAGGGCGGCTGGGTAATGGTCCCAATTGCGTTTCTTTTCTTCTCGGCACTGTACCTGATCTTCGAGCGATTCTTCGTTATTCGTTCCCAAACCAAAGCGGATGCTAATTTTGTCGATAACATCCGCGACATGGTGGCACAGGGAAATATTAAGTCGGCGGAGTCATTCGCTAAAAATCAGCGTACCGCCATGGGCCGCGTCTTCGAGAAGGCGATTGGCCGGATTGGGTCGCCCATGAAAGATATTGAAAGCACCATTGAAACGGTTGGGCAGATCGAACTATCGCGTCTGGAACGGAACATGGGCTATCTGGGCATCATCGCCGGTATTGCGCCTATGCTCGGTTTTATCGGAACGATCTCCGGTATCATCCGAATTTTCTACGACATCTCGTTGTCCGACAACATCAGCGTCGGCATTATTGCCGGTGGTTTGTACGAAAAAATGATTACGTCCGGGGCCGGGCTAATCGTGGGTGTAATCGCCTACACGGGCTACCATCTGCTGAACATGATGATTGAGCGGTTTACGCTATCACTCGAAATGAACGCGTTCGAGTTCATCGAAGTCCTTCAGAAACCCACCGCCGAAACGGCCCGGATGCGATAAAAGTCGATAGTCAATAGTCGTTAGTCAACAGTGCTTCGCTTAGTTAGATAACGGCAGAGCGACTAACGACCAACGACTGACTGCTAACGACTATTCCCATGAAACTCAAAAGAAAGCAAAAGTTTGCCGCCGAAGTAGCGACCTCTTCGCTGAATGACATCATGTTTTTCCTGCTGTTGTTCTTCCTCATTATTTCCACGGTGGCTAACCCGAACGTCATTAAACTGATGCTGCCCAAAGCTGCTGCCTCGCAGCAGTTGAGCAAGAAGCAGGTGACGCTGTCGGTCGATGAAAGCAAACAATATTTTATCGACAAACGGCCCGTCGATTCGGCCAATTTAGAAACAGAGCTTAAAACCATTATGGCGGGCATTGCCGAGCCGACGGTCGTTGTACGCTTCGCTAAAACCCTAACCGTGCAGGATTTGGTCGACGTGCTCCAAACGGGTGCTAAGCTGAATATCAAAATGGTGATGGCCACCTCGAAGTAAATCCGGTAATCCTGATTCCGGCGAAATCAGTTTACCTTTGCTGCCTGACCGCTTAATCCCGGTTTGGTTATGACGCATCAATTAGTTCTCCGAAAGCCGCTCGCTTTTTTCGACCTCGAAACGACCGGTATTAACACCGCCAAAGACCGCATCATCGACATTTGCATTATCAAAGCACTGCCCGATGGCGAAGTAATCACCAAAAATCAGCGAGTAAATCCGGGTATGCCGATTCCGTTGGAGTCGAGCATGATTCATGGTCTTTATGACGACGATGTAAAAGACGCGCCCCCATTCAAGGCCATAGCCCGGACACTGGCGCAGTTTATGGACGGCTGCGACTTGGCGGGTTTCAACTCCAACCGGTTCGATATACCATTGTTGGTGGAAGAGTTTCTGCGGGCCAACGTTGATTTTGACATGAAAAATCGTCGGCAGGTCGATGCGCAACGGATTTTTCACCTCATGGAGCCGCGTAATCTTACGGCGGCCTACAAATTTTACTGCAACAAAGACCTCGTTGGCGCTCATGGGGCCGAAGCCGACACGATTGCTACGCTCGAAGTGCTAAACGCGCAGGTGCAGCGGTACATGGGCGTGGTCGCTAAATCGGACAGTGGGCAGGATCTGGTATTTCAAAACGACATCGACATGCTCCACGGGCTAACGGCTAATAAAAATGTAGACCTCGCCGGGCGAATGATTATTAACGATAAAGGCGAAGAGGTTTTCAATTTTGGCAAACACAAAGGATTACCCGTGCTGGACGTGCTGAAAAAAGAACCCTCGTTCTACGACTGGATGCTGAAAGGAGAGTTTCCCCTCGACACCAAACGGCGGCTGACCGAAATCAGGCTGCGCATGTTCAGCAACGGCAATGGGCGAAAATAGCCGGGCAGTCACTGCCTGGAGCGTCGGCTGCTGTTCTACCAAATCCGAATAATCGCTACTTTTGCACCACTTTGTATTAATCAGCACTACATGCAACCCACGCAGGACGTTCTCATCCCGGACGTTATTCAGCAAATACCGCTTACGTACTACCTGATTCTCAGCACGGCGCTGTTTGTTATTGGCATCATTGGTGTGCTGACCCGGCGCAATGCCATTATCATCTTCATGTCGATTGAATTGATGCTAAATGCCGTTAATCTGTTGCTCATCGCCTTCTCATCGTACCGCTCCGACTCGGCGGGTCAGATATTCGTCTTTTTCATCATGGCCGTTGCCGCTGCCGAAGTGTCGGTTGGACTGGCTATCATTGTCATGATTTACCGCAACACCCGCTCCATCGACGTGGGGCTGCTTAATAAGTTGAAATGGTAATCGTCTTAATCAGCAAGATGCTGATTAGTTAAAGCACAAAGGCCAGCAGGATGCTGGCTGAGACACCTATGAAACCAGAATTACTCTGTGCATTAATTCCGCTTTTCCCGCTCATTGGGTTTCTTATCAATGGCATCGGCTTCCAGCACCTACCGAAAGGGCTGGCTGGCACCATTGCCACTGTGGCCGTGCTGGCATCGTTTCTGACGTCAATATTCCTGTTCACGGCGTTTTTGGCAACGGGTAATACCAGCCCACTCGTGGCTACGCTGTTCGACTGGATCAGCGTGGGAGACTTAAAAATCAATTTCTCGTTTCAGATCGACCAGTTGAGCCTGATTATGTTGCTCGTCGTCACGGGCGTCGGTACGCTGATTCACCTGTACAGCATTGGCTACATGAAGCACGACGAAGGATTTGGCAAGTTCATGGCATTTCTGAATCTGTTCATATTCTTTATGTTGCTGCTGGTGATGGGGTCCAACTACGTCATCATGTTCATTGGGTGGGAAGGCGTTGGGCTGTGTTCGTACCTGCTCATTGGCTTCTGGAACACCAACACGAGCTACAACGATGCCGCCCGCAAAGCCTTTGTCATGAACCGCATTGGCGATCTGGGCTTCCTGCTGGGCATTTTCATGCTCATCAACACTTTCGGGACAACGGAGTACGTCGACATTTTTAAGCAGGCTGCCAGCCTGCCCGTGAGCGACAGCACAATAGTCATGATTACGATCCTGCTCTTTGTGGGGGCAATGGGCAAATCGGCGCAGATTCCCCTTTACACCTGGCTTCCCGACGCCATGGCTGGTCCAACGCCCGTGTCAGCCCTCATTCACGCGGCTACGATGGTCACGGCTGGTATCTACATGGTCGTTCGCTCAAATGTCCTCTACACGCTGGCTCCAGTGACGCTGGAAATCGTTGGTGGCATTGCCATTGCCACGGCTTTGCTGGCGGCTTCGATTGGTCTGTTGCAAAATGATATTAAGAAAGTGCTGGCCTACTCCACCGTGTCGCAGTTGGGCTATATGTTCCTCGGCTTGGGAGCCACGGCCTACACGGCAGGTATGTTTCACGTTATCACCCACGCCTTTTTCAAAGCCCTGCTTTTCCTGGGAGCTGGAAGCGTTATTCACGCCATGTCCAACGAGCAGGATATCCGCAACATGGGTGGTCTTCGGAAAGCGCTGCCCGTCACGTTTATCACGTTTGCTATCGGGACATGGGCCATTGCGGGTTTGCCACCGTTTGCGGGGTTCTTTTCTAAGGACGAGATTTTAGCGCACGTCTTTGCGCACAGTAAAGTGCTCTGGGCGCTGGGTGTTCTGGGTTCGGGCCTGACATCATTTTATATGTTTCGGCTCCTGTTTCTAACGTTTTTCGGCGAGTTTCGGGGTACGGACGAGCAGCGGCATCACCTCCATGAGTCACCCGCGTCCATGACCGTGCCGCTCATTGTGCTGGCTGTTCTGTCGGCGCTGGGCGGCCTCATCAATTTACCCCACGCCTTGGGTGGGCATTCGGCACTCGCTGAATTCATGGCTCCGTTGTATGAGCAGTCCCGGCAGGCCAATCCCGATGCCTTCCGCGAACTGGCCATTTCGAGCAGCACGGAACTGTTGCTGATGGGCGTTTCGGCGGGTGTTGCGCTGTTGGCGCTTGGCCTGGCCTACGTCATGTATATCAGCCGTCGGGCGGTTCCGGCTCCCGAAACCGCCGACCGGTCGCTGCCCGAGCTGGTCGTCTATAACAAATATTACATCGACGAACTCTACGACACGATTATCGTCCGGCCAATTCGGGGGATGGGTGACGCATTCTATAGCTTTGGCGAGGGCCTCGTCGATGGAATCGTTAATGGCGTGGCCTGGATCGTGCAGAAGAGTTCGGGGCAACTGCGACTCCTGCAAAATGGCTCGATTGGTTTCTACGTGCTGGCTATGGTGGTTAGCATTGTCGCTATTTTCGCGCTGCGCTTCTTTATTCGGTTCTAAAACGTGAATTCCAACCAGACCGTTGCTCATTTCACATTAGGTCGACAACTGGACAACCAATTTATTACATGTTTACTCTTGGTTTAATTAGTCTGCCCGCCATTGCGGCTACGCTTCTCCTGTTCATCCGGGGTGGACGGACGAAGCAGGTAGCGCTGGTAGCCGCCCTGATCGAACTAACCGTTGCGCTCAGCGTATTCGCCAGGTTCCGGGCCGATGCCACCTCGCAGTTTGGCTTCGATTATCCGTGGATTGGTTCATTGGGTATTCGGTTCAGCGCGGGCATCGACGGTATCAGTATTCTGCTGGTGCTACTGACCGGCTTGCTGGTGCCGTTAATTATCCTTTCCACGTTCAACCGGCGCTACAACCGGCCCGCCACGTTCTACGCCCTAATTCTGTTTATGCAGGCCACGCTGATGGGCGTGTTCACGGCCCGCGACGGCTTTTTGTTTTACCTGTTTTTTGAAGCTGCGCTGATTCCTATTTATTTCTTAGCTGCTATGTGGGGCGGAGCTAATCGAATTCCGGTCACGTTCAAGTTTTTCGTATACACGATCTTCGGCAGTTTGTTCATGCTGGTTGCGCTGGTGTATCTCTATTACCAGACCCCGGCAATTGCGGTTTCCCCAACGGAAGTTGCGGCTCACTCGTCAGCGATTGTCGATTTCTATAGATTAAAGCTGACGCCCGAATCCCAAAATTGGGTGTTCTGGGCGTTTTTTATTGCTTTTGCCATCAAGATGCCCGTGTTTCCTTTCCACACGTGGCAACCGGATACGTACGTCGAATCGCCCACGCCCGCCACGATGCTGCTGGCCGGAATTATGCTTAAAATGGGGGTGTACGGCCTGATCCGGTTTATTTTACCCATTGTGCCGCTGGGCGTTGAAACGTGGGGGCAAACCGTCGTTATCCTGTCGGTTATTGGCATTGTTTACGGGTCAATTATTGCTATTCGCCAGCGCGACATGAAGCGGCTGATTGCTTACTCGTCGTTTTCGCACGTGGGGTTGATGGCGGCTGGCGTGTTCTCACAGACGGAAACCGGTATGCAGGGCGCCCTGATTCAAATGCTGGCCCACGGCATTAACGTTGTCGGCATGTTTTTCGTAGCCGATATAATTTTCTCACGGACGAACACCAACCAGCTCGACCAACTCGGTGGTATTACCCGCACAACACCCCGGCTGACGGTATATTTCATGATTATGCTGCTTGGTAGTGTGGCCTTGCCGCTCACCAACGGCTTCATCGGCGAGTTTCTGCTCCTGCACGGTGTCTTTACCTACAATCATTACCTGGGGTTAGCGGCCGGATTCACCATCATCTTTGGAGCCGTTTATATGCTTCGCATGTTCCAGAAAAGCATGTTCGGTGCGTCGTCGCAGCGAACCAGCACGTTTGCCGACCTGACCCTGTCCGAAAGTTTCGTGTTTATCCCATTAGTAGTAATGGTGTTCTGGATGGGCATTTACCCAAAAACATTCTTAGACATAACCGAACCGGCCGTTGTCAACCTGATGAAATACATCGGCACAACGGCCGTGTCAATGAAGTGAACAAAGAAGTTTGTGGTTTGTAGCTGGCTGACGTGACAGCAATCGTGCGTTAGCCAGCTACAAACTACAAACGGCACCGGCCGCCCGGCACAAACCACAAATTATGTTCCCTATCGTTCTCTTATCTGTTTTTGGCATTGTGCTGCTGTTCCTCGGCTTCCTGAAGTCGAAAGCGATCCTGCTCCCCGCTGCGTTGCTGTTTTTGCTGGTGGCGGGCGTCGCTAATTTCTTAGATTGGAACAAAACGTACCTGTACTTCGGTGATATGCTGCGTACAGATAACCTGACGATGGTTTTCACCGCCATTATACTGGGATCAGCGTTTTTGGTAGTCGCCTTATCCGGTAGTTTCATTGACGATGACGAAGCCCAACCCGCCGAATACTACGGCCTGATTATGTTCTCACTCGTTGGAGCCGTCATGATGGTTGGATTTGAAAACCTGATTATGCTCTTTGTGGGTGTCGAGATTCTATCGGTAGCGATGTATGTGCTGACGGGTAGTGACAAGCGAAACCTGCGCTCCAACGAAGCTGCCCTGAAATACTTCCTGATGGGGGCCTTCACGACGGGCATTATGTTGTTCGGCATGGCGCTGCTTTACGGGGCTACCGGCTCGTTCACGCTGGCGGGCATTGCCGCCTATGCCGTCAATCCGCAATCGGGACTGTCCTTATTGCTGTATGTCGGGTTGCTGATGCTGCTCATTGGGTTGCTGTTTAAAGTATCGGCGGCTCCGTTCCACTTCTGGACGCCAGACGTGTACGACGGTGCTCCCACAATCTTTACCGCATTTATGTCTACCGTGGTGAAAACGGCTGGTTTTGCGGCTCTGTTTCGGTTGCTATCCGTGTCATTCGTGGGGGTGTACCAGTTCTGGTGGGTGATTATGGCGGTTATTACGGCTATCACGCTCGTGGCGGGTAATGTAACGGCAGTGTACCAGAACAGCTTCAAGCGGATGATGGCGTACTCCAGCATTTCGCACGCCGGTTACCTGCTCATTGGTTTAGCGGCCCTCGGTGCGCAAACGAAACAGGCTATCGTTTTTTACTCTTTAGCGTATTCCGTTGCCACAATCTCGGCCTTTGGGGTGTTGCTGCTGGTGGCACAGCAGCGCAATTCGCAGACTATCTCCCGAGCGGGCGTGGGCGCAGCAGGCGAAAGCTTCGACTCGTTCAATGGACTTGCCCGCCAGAATCCACTGTTAGGGTTTGCGATGGCAGTCTCCATGCTGTCGTTGGCGGGTATTCCGCTGACGGCTGGTTTCTGGGGTAAGTTCTACATGTTTTCTACGGCTGTAGAACGAGGACAAATCTGGCTGCTGGTGGTTGCCGTGCTGATGTCAGCAATTGGCATTTACTATTACTTCCGCGTCATCATTGCTATGTACTTCCGCGATGGCGCTACTGAGCCTATTCGGGTAGCGCCCTTCTACCGGTATGTCTTGCTGGCGGCAACGATTGTGACCATTGGATTGGGCCTTGCACCGGGCTTGTTGCAGGGACTTTTTTGAGAAGAACGCCGAGCGGTTAGCGCCGTACCATCAGTTATCGACTCCCGAAACTTACGCTTTCGGTTTTGTATTCGTACTTTTGGCTTGTGAAACAGTAAATAGGTAAAAATTCAGTGCTTATCAGTGAACCTGTGAACGTGAGCAGTATTCGGCAGCCCAGGAGTAAAGATTATAGAAGTTTCTTCTCGTTCTTTCTGACGGCACTCTTAGGCGCGTCCGTTAATTTTATCACACAGATATTTTATAGAAATTATTTTGATTTCGGTACGAGCGTCTTTTTTGGCTACCTGACCGCAACTGTAGTCAGCTTTCTGCCAACTAAGCGCTTTGCTTTTTCGGCTGGCAAAACGGGTAATACAGGTCGTGAAGCCATTAAATTTCTGATTATTGCTCTCGTAGCGCTGCTGGTTCAGGTCTACGTCTCCAAGTTCACACTGACTTGGATCGCTAACCCGTTTTTTCCGACGATACTGCCATTCTGGCGAGAAAAAGGTTCACACGTAGTCGGTATGGGTCTCAGCTTCTTAGCCAATTATTTTGGTCACAAGTTGCTCACGTTTCGCAGTACGGGAATGTATGATAAGCTGCGTCGGTCGCCCAAGCAGGGCGAAAAGCAACTTTAACACTATTTGCGCATAAGGAATTAACTGAAATTATACCCGATGAAAAAAATACTTGCATTCCTGTTCGTTGGCAGCCTGTTAACCTTCGCTGCCTGCCAGGCTAAACCAAAAACCGAAGAAGCTGGTGTTGACTCGACAGCCATGATGTCGACCGACACCACAATGATGGCGACTGATTCGTCGTCAACGATGATGGCTGACAGCGCCCGGTAAGTTTTGATCACCGTCAGAATGCAAAAAGCCCTATCGACGTAGGGCTTTTTGCATGTGTTAAAATCAGTCAGCATAAACACCTTTATTAGTCAAATCATGAAAAATTATTGTCTCAGCGCTCTGTCTCTTTGCTGTCTAATCATCAGCCTATGCACCTGCGCTCAAACCGTACCGGACAAAGTTGGCACCTTATCAGACATGAGTTTGTTGGAAGGTCACTGGATGGGCACGTTCAACGGTGGTCCGATTGAAGCGGTTTGGTCAGCACCGGCGGGTGACAATATCGTCGGATTCATTCGGATGATGAAGAATGAAAAAGTCACCCTTTACGAACTTTTTGCTTTTGAACAGACCGAACGCGGGCCGGTGGCAATGGTGAAACATTTCAAGCCCGGTTTGATTGGACAGGAGGAGAGAGAGAAATCGGACCGCTACATCTTCGTTGAAGCCGGGAAAAACCGCGCCCTGTTTGAAAAGGATGACACGTCCATCCGTATTATTTACGAACGGCGACCCAACGATCAGTTAGTTATTCGGCGGGGGCAGAAAAAAGATGCCGACTGGGTCTTCACCGATTTATTCGTCTTTACACGCGTTCGCTGATAGCGCCGGTTGTTAGGCGAGTCGTCTCAGCCAGTTAATGAAGTTTCATTCGTAGGTTATTCGTTCAGGCCTAACTCCTGCCAAACTTGATCTCGGGTAAGCCAGCGGGTATTTTCGGCTTTCGTTTTTAATAGATGCACATAATCCAAGAAGTCTTCGAGTGAATCGAACCCGGCGAGTTCATTAGCCAACGTTTGATACGACTGGTAAGGTAGGACTGCAAACTTAGGTTCGCCATTCTCCTCAATAATTTGGGCTTGTAGTGTCATTGATAAATGTCTTTTCGGTTGCCTACGTTGATAACTTCAATGATTTTCACAAACAATCTACGTCAATCACGATGCTTACCTGCCGTAAGCCCTTGTCGGTTAGGATGTCGTTGATGCGGTCCTGAATGTAAACTTTCACCGCTTTGACGTTCACTTTGTCGCGCTCGATTTTGATGAGAATGTCGAACAGGAACAGGTTGCGGATGCGCTCGACCAACGGCTGCTCCGGCCCCAGGACACGGCTGCTGCCGAGGGCGTCGGTGAGTTCGGCGGCAAGGCGGTCGGCGGCCTGCTGACTCATGGCTTTGTCAGCGTGGCGGACGGTAAGTTTGATAAGCCGCGAAAACGGCGGGTAGTTGAAGTCCTGCCGCTCCTGAATTTCTTCCTCAAATAAGCCTTTGTAATCGTTCTGAATGATTTTTTGCAGAATCGTCTGACCTGGATTGTTGGTCTGAATCAGCACCGTACCCTGCCGCCCGGCGCGTCGGCCCGCCCGCCCGCTCACCTGCGTTAGCATCTGAAACGAACGCTCTGTCGCCCGGAAGTCAGGAAAACGGATGAGCCGGTCCGCGTCGAAAATGCCTACCAAGCTGACATTATCAAAGTCCAGCCCCTTCGTAATCATCTGTGTTCCAACCAGCACGTCGATCTCACCCCCCTCAAACTCCTGAATAATCTGCTGATAGGCGTTCTTAGCGCGAGTCGTGTCCAAATCCATCCGCAGGATCTTCGACTTCGGAAACATGATCTGCAACTGATCTTCCAGCTTCTCGGTACCAAAGCCAATGGTCCGCACTTTGGTGGAGCCGCAGGTCGGGCAGATGCGGGGCACTTCTTCTTTGTGGCCGCAGTAATGGCAGCGCAGTTCGGCGTCGCGCTGATGATAGGTCAGGCTAACGGCGCAGTTGTCGCATTCGGCCGTCCAGTCGCAGTCTTCGCACTGCATGTAGGGCGAGTAGCCGCGCCGGTTCTGGAACAGAATGCTTTGCTCTTTCCGGGCCATGTTCATCTCCAGCGCCGTGAGCAGCACCGACGAAAACTCGGCCTTCATTGTCTTCTGTCGTTTTTCCACCTTCGTATCGACCAGCAGAATATTCGGCAGCGTCGCGTCGCCGAAGCGCTTGAACAGTTCGACTAAGCCATAGCGTCCCTGTTTGGCCTGGTAGTATGTTTCCAGCGAAGGTGTGGCCGACCCCAGTAACACTTTGGCCTGCTGCCAGTGAGCCAGCATCATGGCCACGTCGCGGGCGTGGTAGCGCGGGGCGGGGTCGTGTTGTTTGTAGCTGGTTTCGTGCTCTTCGTCCACGATAATCAGTCCCAGATTATCGAACGGCAGGAACACCGACGACCGAACGCCCACCACGAATTGATACTGACCCGACACGACGCCTTTCCAAACTTCCACCCGCTCGTTGTCGGAAAATTTAGAGTGGTAGATGCCCATTTTATCGCCAAACACGCGCTGCAACCGGACTACAATCTGCGTCGTCAGAGCAATTTCGGGCAACAGATACAGCACTTGGGAGCCGCTGCTGAGGGCCTGCTGAATCAGGTCGATGTAGACTTCTGTTTTGCCGCTGCCGGTGATACCGTGCAGGAGCACGATATTCTGACGCTCAAACTGAGCCATAATCTGCTGCGAGGCCTCCCGCTGGGCTTCCGTCAGTTTGATCTCCGCCTGAGGGGCAGCATTATCCGAAAAACGGGGCTGAATAATCTCAAACGTTTCAAATACGGCATTTTTGATGAGTGTCGTCAGTGAGGATTGTGATACCGTATCGTCCTGGTTCAGAATTGATTTGTCTAAGCCCCGTTGATTGAGTGCGGGGTTCATCTGAACGGGTATGTGGCTCAGGTAGCGCATAACCACCTCCTGCTGTTTTGGTAGTTTTTCGAGTCGCTTCAGCAGCACCAGCAATTGTTCTTTCTCTTCGTAGGTGCGATGCAGCCGTACTTTACGGATCATCTTGGGAATGTACTTTTCGCGCACTTCCTCAAAAATGATAATGGCTTTTTTGCCCACCAATGACTTAATCAGGGCGGGAACGTTGGTGCCCGCCCCCGCCAGCCGGGCCAGTTCGTCGTAGGAAAGCGCGGGCTGTTTTTTGAGTTCAATAAGCAGTGTTTCCTCAAACTCGGTGAGCAGTTCGGGGTAGTCGAAATCGGGGTTTACCTGCACTTTCGACTGGCTCGAAATTTTCAGGCCGGAGGGCAGCGCAATGTTCATTACGTCGCCCACGCAGCACATGTAGTACTCAGCCATCCACTGGAACAGTTCGAGCTGGTAGCCCGTCACCAGGGGGTATTCATCGAGCACTTCGGTGATGTAACGCGCCTGATAACCAGTGGGTGGCGAGTTGTGAAGCCGGGCAATAACGGCGGTGAACACGCGTCCGTTATTCTTGCCGAATGGAACGATAACGCGGGCGCCAATCTTGAGAATGTCCGCCATTTCGCGCGGCACCCGGTAGGTGAACAGTTTGGGTACGGGGATGGGCAGAATCAGGTCGGCAAAGAAAGTAACTTCCTCAGCATCAACCGATGAAAACAGCGTATGGACAGAGTTTTCCACGAATAGCAAATTGGACCTTCAGTAAATATACGAAAATAACGCTGGCTCACTGGTAAACATCTGACGGACGTTCGGGGCTTGCAAAAAACGCCCTTCGGCGCAACCTTTGGGCGCTTTTTGGGTGTTATCAAACGGGTAATCGGCTACCGGTTGGTACGCGTCAGACCAATTACCCGATACACAGTATGCAACTATACGATGTTATTATCGTTGGCGGTGGTCCCTGCGGGCTGGCAGCCGGTATCGAAGCCGCTAAAGCCGGACTGAGCCACCTCATTTTAGATATGGGTAGCCTGACTGAATCCATCCGGCAGTATCCGCGCCGGATGCGCTTCTTCTCCACGGCTGAGAACATTGAGATCGGTGGTTTGCCGTTTCCCATTTCGGGCGTCAAAGCCGGGCGCGACGAAGCCCTTCAATACTATCGCAAGGCTGCGGCTTATTACAAGCTTAATTTCAAGCTGTTTCAGGAAGTATGGGACGTTACGAAAGACGGTGACGTGTTCACGGTGTCAACCAAGACCGGTGACCGGTATCAGGCTAATAAGGTGATAATGGCAACAGGCTATTTTACCCAACCGCGCTGGCTTGGCATTCCGGGCGAAAACCAGCCGCACGTATCCCACTACTACGATGAGCCGTTTAAATACTCGTTCACGAACGTCGTCATCATCGGCGCGTCCAATTCAGCGGTTGAAGCGGCACTGGAACTCTACCGCCACGACGTAAACATTACGGTCGTGCACCGGGGCGAGGACTTCCGCAGTACAGTTAAATATTGGCTCGTGCCCGACGTGAAAAACCGGGTGAAAGAAGGTAAAATCAAAACCGTGTTCGACTCCGTCGTGACGCAGATTGACGAGAAGTCGGTGACGGTGAACAACCTCAAAACGGGTGAAGAAACCCAACTCCCCGCCGACTTCGTGCTGGTGCTGACGGGATATATCCCCGATGCGGACTTGCTCCGGCGGTGTGGTATTGAGTTGAATCCCCAAACGCAGGTGCCGGTGTTCGACCAAGAAACGTTTGAGACTAACGTACTGGGTTTGTACGTGTGTGGCACCGTGTTAGCCGGTATTTACACCGAAAAGGTATTTATCGAGAACGGCCGCGAACACGCCCAGTCCATCATCGACCACATCATGGGTCGCGAGGTGCATAAAGTGGCCGAATTGATTCAGCGAATCTGATATATTCCATGGATGAATTCATGCAGGAGGCCATCCGTCAGGCCCGCAAAAGCTTAAGCGAAGGTGGCATTCCCATTGGATCAGCATTAGTCAAGAACGGCAAATTGGTGGCGTCGGGGCATAACAAGCGGGTGCAGGAAGACAACCCGATTTTGCACGGTGAAATGGACTGTCTGAACAACGCCGGTCGCGTCGGCTCGTTTCGCGACACGGTTATCTATTCCACGCTGATGCCGTGTTACATGTGCGCCGGAACTATTGTTCAGTTCAAAATACCTAAAGTTATCGTTGGTGAGTCGCGGACGTTTGCTGGGGCGCGGGCGTTTATGGAAGAGCACGGCGTTGAAGTTATTGACCTCGACCTGCCCGAATGCGTCGATATGATGAACGACTTCATTGCCGAAAAACCAGCGCTGTGGAACGAAGACATTGGTGAATTGTAACCGTTACACTGGTTATGTAATGTGCACTACACAGTACAGCGGCTCACGTAATCCGGTAATTTCGGTATTCCCGCGTCCAGTTCCAGACTCCAAATGCGGCAATGAAACAGAACACGAAATATTCGACGCTAAGGAGTTTAACGTCTTTCACGAAGTACATGTAAGTCGAGATGGCGTCCACAATCAGCCAGACGTACCAGCATTCTAAGCGTTTGTCGATCATCAGGAACGTTCCGACGATGCTCATGACGGTGGTGAATGAATCGAGGTAGGGAAATGCGCTGGGTTGGCTGAACAGCACCGGAAATAGGGTATGCAGGTTACTGGCAAACGTACCGAGCAACAGCGTAGCAACTACGCCCGTCAGCACCCAGATGGCCAGTTGGCGGGTGGGCAGCCGGGTGATGCGCAATGTCTGTCGCGGGCTGGAAGGATTTAGCATTATTTCCTCGCCCAATCTGGGATGTGTCCAGCGCCACCAACCCCGCAGGTACGTGATCAGGAAAAAAACCTGCAAGAACATATCGGGGTACAACTGAATCTGGTAGAAGAGGAAGAAGAACAGAATCACGCTGACGACGGCTACCAGCCAGGTCCAGACGTTGTTACGGGCTACTAACCAGGTCGCTACACTCCCGCTTACGACGCCGAAGAACTCTAAATAACTCATCGGATAACTCCACAGCGTGAAGAAAATGGTGTCGATGTCGAAAAAGTGAGGCATTGGCAGGAGTAATCGAAGAGGGTTTCTACTTTTACAACCACGAAAGTACATCTGGATAACCCTTTTCTGACTCATGCAAAAAATTGCCATGCTCGGTGGCGGCTTCATTGGCCGTTTCTACGCCGAATCGCTCCACGGCCAGCGCAGCCGTGATAAAGTCGTCGCTATTTATGCCCGGCGCGAAGAAACCGCCCAAAAATTCGCCGACGACTACGGCTGCTCGTTTCTGTCCACGAACATGGAGGAGGTCATCGCCCACCCCGACGTCACGATGGTGTGCATTGCGCTGCCCAACAACCTCCATGCCCCGGCCGTTGAACTTTGCGCCAAACACAAGAAAAACGTCGTCTGCACTAAACCCCTCGGCCGCACCGCTGATGAAGCCCTGAAGATGATGCAGATGGTGGAAGAAGCCGGAATTTTTGGCGGTTATTTGGAAGATCTTTGCTACGCGCCGAAGTTTCTGAAAGCACTGGAAACGGTAAAAAACGGCGCATTGGGTCGGATTCTGTGGGCCAAGTCCCGTGAGACGCATCCCGGCCCGCACTCCAACTGGTTCTGGGACAAAGAGCAGGCGGGGGGCGGTTGTATGCTCGACCTTGGTTGCCACTGCGTCGAAATCGCCCGGAATTTCATTGGTAAAGACGTTCGACCGGTCGAGGTGATGTGCTGGGCCGCCACGCAGGTGAAACCCATCGACGCCGAAGATCATGCCATTGCCCTGGTGAAGTACGAAAACGGAGCCATAGGGCAGTTTGAAGTAAGCTGGACGTTCCGGGGCGGTATGGACCTGCGCGACGAGGTAATGGGTACTGAGGGCACGATTTGGATCAACAATTTCCTGCGCACTGGCTTTGAGATGTTTACGACCGGCAAAGGCGCGGACTATGTTGCCGAAAAAGCCGAAAGCAACACCGGCTGGCTATTTCCCGTCGGCGACGAAGTAAATGACTTAGGCTACAATCACATGTTTACCGACATGTTTGCCGCTGCTGAGGAAGGCCGCGATGCCGCCGAAACCTTCTACGACGGCTATGTGGTGAATGCCGTGCTGGACGCGGCTTACAAATCGGCCGAAACCAAGCAGTGGGAACCGGTACAGTTGCCCGTCTGGCGCGGCCGCGAAGGCCTGACAATGGAAACGACCCTGACCGAGTACGACGCTGACCACTACCTCATTAAGCAGGAAATGACCCACGACGGCCGGAACAAAGTAATTTTGAAGGAGAAAGTGGGCGGGAAAATCGTGGAGCGGGATTTAGTGTAGCCAGGATAGGTAAACCATAAATTGATTTACGCAATTTTATGTACTACAAATTCTTAATTGTTGGCTTAATCAGTTTACGATGCACTGTTGCCGCGCATGGACAATGTGAGGTTAGTCAGGATGCAGACGGTCAAGTTTACACGACCTGTGTTGTTGAGCGTCAAGAACTGTCGCCGGTGAAGAAAGCATATTTAGGATGCGCTTTCTTCACCTTCCCAATCTGGCAATCAGGGACAATTACGCTGGACAGCTTAGGCGAAGAGGTTACTTGTCAGTTAGCCTACAATTTAATCGATAATGTGCTGTTATGCCAAACCAAAGGCTCAATGCAGAGTGCGCCGATAAAACCTTACACATTCACCATCAATGGCGTTCGTTTTATAAGCCAGTCGAGTAAGCTTTTTGGAACTACATACCGGAATTACTTCTCGGTGTTGCATGATGGAAAAACTCAATTATTGAAAAAATATAAACGTCGATTGATTGAGTCGAGAGTGCTTAATAAAGGAGGTAAAGATGTTAATGGGTATTATCAATCTCTGGACAGCTACTTCATAAAACGAATCAACCAGGAGCCAGTAGAAATACGACTGACCCGGAAGTCGGTGCTACAGGCCTTGAATGACCAGACAGAATCGCTGCAAAATCGCTTGAAATCGACCAAAACAACTGTGGATGAAATCGTTGACACAATCGTGTATTACGACAGCTTGTCTACCGGGCAGAAGGTTGGTTTTTAAGGCAGATATTTATAATCGACCAACCGGGTATGTTTGCGCTTGCTTACTTAAACAAATGCCCAATCTATTTGTATAGCCGTCACTGGTCGCGCATCATAGAAAGTGATTAGTGATGGACGCTCAATTTCGTTTTTTGCTAACTCAAAACTCAAGCCATGCTAAGCGTAAAAGCCATATACGACGGTAAAAGCCCGAAATTTCTGGAGCCGGTAGACGTGCAACCTCCGCAAGAAGTAATCATTACTTTTTTGCAGGATAACCCGGAGGCCTCTATTCCAAATTCAGATGTGCGCGGAGCCGATATACAACGCCTTGTTGAAGGCAGTCAGGCCTTTACTTTTCTCGCCGATGAGGAAGAGGACGTTTACACAGATGCCGATTTAAAAGTTAGATATTAATGGATCGAGGAACAATCGTTCTGACCAAATTTCCGTTTACCGACTTCAGCGCTACAAAAAGACAACCTGCCTTAGTCCTGTCACCTGATAATCCCGCGGACCCGGATGTGATTGTAGCATTCATCTCGTCGGTCATTCCAGCTACATCAAATACGACGGATTTTGTGTTGGAAACATCTCATCCCGATTTTGATGCCACCGGTCTAAACAAGACATCGGTGTTTAAGATGGACAAACTGGCTACGCTTGACAAAGCTATTTTCACCGGGGAGTTAGGCAAAGCGACTGCACCAATATACGCCGAATTTAAAGCCTGATTGCGGCTTGCATTAGATCTTTAGCAGCCCGAACTCAATGCGGTTAGACAACAAGAAGACCATCGTTATCAGCTATGTGACTAACCCGTAAGTAGTTGAAGTTCCATTTAGATTAACCCATGATCGAAACACTCCGCCTGACGCTGTTGCCCCTGACCCTCGACCAACTCCGGCTGCACGTTGCTGATGACACGCAATTGGAAGCGTCGCTGGGTTTGACGAAAGGGCACCGCAAGGTCGTGGAGCCGCTGCTGAGCGTGATTGTGCATTTTACCGTGCCCCGCCTGAAAGACCCCGCCCGTAACCCACTCCTCAATACCGTCTGGATTGCCATCGACCGCCAGAAACAGCAAATTGTGGCCGACGCTAAGTTCAAAGGTGAACCTGATGAAACGGGTACCGTCGAGATTGGCTACGGTACGTATCCAGCTTTCCAGCGGCAAAGATACATGGCTGAAATGGTGGGCGGCATGGTGCGTTGGGCGGGCGAACAACCCGGCGTTTTGCGGGTAGTTGCCGATACGGATGCCGAGAATGTGGCGTCGCAAAAAGTGCTGGAGAAAAACGGATTTCAGCTGTTCGATCAGATAGAACAGATGCTGTGGTGGGAATACCTATTATGAAGCAGAAACTACTCTTCGTTTGCAGCCGCAATAGACAACGTAGCCTGACTGCCGAAACAATATTGCATGACAATGCAGCTATTGATGTCAAATCGGCGGGTACGGAGACTGTAGCACGGGTGAGAGTGACGGCTGGGCTGCTTAATTGGGCTGATGTAATCTTTGCGATGGAACGCAGGCATCTTGACCGTCTACACCGAAAGTTTGCTGAAATCTTGGGTGATAAATCTATCATCATATTGAGTATACCTGATGACTACGCTTATATGGATGAGGAACTGACCGATATTCTGATGAATCGAGTGGCTGAGTATATTGATTTATAATAAGGTTTTATCAATTTTACGTGAAGCAGTTAGCTATGGAAGTCATCAATGAACTGGAGATTCGCTTAGTTGTTACTGCCTGGAAAATCCGTCAGTTCAATGAAATCCTGACTAAGCAACGGGTATTAGGAGCGGATGATACGTTCCTGCAAGCTTCAATTAACCAACGCGACGAACTGGAACGCGAGTTCCAACGGCTCAGTGCTCAGGTGCGGGCTGCCGAATTAGCCGTCTGACTAATTATATTCATTCCTTTACCCCTATACCTTTTATGAACTCCCGTCGCAAATTTCTCCGCCAGCTTGGCGGCTCATCGGCCCTGCTCGCCGGTGCTCCTTCACTCCTCGTTCCGGCCCAGGCCGATGCCCGCACCTACCGCGAAAGCCTGATCGAAAGCATTAAACCGCGTTCGGCGGCTGATACGATTAACCTTGGCCTGATTGGGGCGGGAATTATCGGTCATTTCGATCTGATCTGCGCCCTCAAAGTACCCGGCACAAAGGTCGTGGCCGTGGCCGATTTGTATGATCCGCGATTGGTGCGGGCTAAAGAAGTGTGGGGACCCGACATCATGACCACCCGCGACTACCGCGAAATTCTGGCCCGCACCGATGTTGACGCCGTGCTGATTTGCGTACCCGACCACTGGCACGACCGTATTTCGATTGATGCGCTAAAAGCTGGTAAGCATGTCTACTGCGAGAAGCCGATGGTGCATCACATTGAAGAAGGACAGGCTGTGATTGCTGCCCATAAAAAGTCGGGTAAGGTTTTTCAGGTGGGCAGTCAGCGGGCGAGTGCATCGGCCGTGCTCGAAGCCAAAAAACGCTACGAAGCGGGTGACATTGGCGAACTGACGTCGGTGGAGGCTTTCTTAGACCGGACCGATGCTCTCGGCGCGTGGCAATACACCATGCCGCCCACCGTCGATCCTAAAGACCTTGACTGGAACAGCTTCCTGGGCGACGCTCCGAAAAAGCCTTTTGAACCCGTCCGGTTTTTCCGGTGGCGCAATTACAAAGACTACGGTACGGGCGTAGCGGGTGATTTGTTCGTTCACCTGCTCACCGGGCTGCACACCGTAACGGGAAGTCTGGGACCAACCAGCATTTACTCCCTCGGCGATTTGAACTACTGGAAAGACGGCCGCGATGCGTATGACCTTGTTACGGCCCTGATGAGCTACCCCAAAACCGCCACAAACGCGTCGTTTCCGCTGGCCATGCGCGTGAATCTGGCCACGGGCGCGGGCGGTGACATTCATACGCGCCTGGTCGGGACAGACGGCGTTATCGACATCGGCTGGAACTCGTTCACGATGAACCAACTTAAGCGGCCTAACGCGCCCATGTACAGCAAAGGCTACGACGCCCTTTTCACCTATCCACAAGCCGTTCAGGATCAGTTCGTTCAACAGTATGACCAGAAATACCCGGCTGGGCAGTTCACCCGCGAGATAAAAAATGAACCGGCGGTGGCGTTCAACGCGCCCGATGGCTACGACGACCGGCTCGACCACATGATCGTGTTTTTTAATGCCATCCGCGAGAACAAACCGTCGCTGGTTAAGGAAGATGCTGAGTTTGGACTTCGGGCAGCCGCGCCTTCATTGGCGGCTAATTTGAGCGTTGAGCAGAAGCGGGTTATCAACTGGGACCCGATTAGTATGAAGTTGGCAAAGCCGGTTTGATGGAATACTTAATCAAGCAATACATCGCGGCCTACAACCGAATGGACGTGCCGGGCATGGTCGCCCTGCTGCATGATGTTATTGTTTTCGAGAACGTCTCTAATGCGAACGGTATCACGGTTACTCAGGGCAAAGCGGAGTTTGAGACGCTGGCCCGGCAGTCGCTGGACGTGTTTCGGAGCCGTTGCCAAACGATTCGTTCGCTCACGCTGGGTGAACGGACAGCCGCTGTCGAAATCGAATACGAAGCCGTGCTGAACATCGACCTGCCGACCAGCCGGAACGCCGGACCGCTCAAAGCGGGCGAGATTATGCAATTGCGCGGTGTAACGGTGTTCGCGTTCAGCGACGGCAAAATCGCCCGCATCAGCGACTATAGTTAAAAAAGTTTGTGGTTTGTGCCGGGCCACCGATGTGGTCGCTAACTCACAAACCATAAACTTACAAACCACAAACTCCTTGCAACCCGTACCTATCAAAACCACCGTTGTCGGCTCGATGCCATTTCCGGGCTGGCTCGAATTTGCCAGTCAGAACCTGAGCCAGTTTGGCCCGGCCGACATTAATGAAATGATTGAAGACGCCGTCGTCGCGTCGGTGCATGATCAGGTTGCGGCCGGGCTGGACGTAATCACCGACGGCGAACAAACCCGCTTCGATTTTAACCTGTCGTTCTACGGCTATATTAATGGCATCCAGAACAACGACGCTGAACTACGTCGGTTTGGGCCGCCCGCCCACGATCAGCGTGGTAAGCACAACATTGTCGAGCCGCTAACAGCCCCGCGTGGTTTAGGTGTAGTAGAAGAATACCAACGGCTGAAACGACTCGTGCCCGAAGGGCAGGGAGTAAAAGTCTCAATTCCTGGTCCCTATACGCTTAGCGGGCGGTTGCTGCCGGGCGCTCTGTATAAAGATCGCTGGGAAGTGACCGAAGCGTTGTTGCCATTGGTGAACAAGGAAATTGCAGATCTGGTGGCGCTTGGCGTACCCGAAATCTGCGTTGATGAGCCGTCGATGTCGTGCTACGCGTATCGGGAAGATACAAAGCGGTTTGTCGATATTTTCAACCGGACGGTCGCGCCGGGCGTGGGCAAAACGAGGCTATCGATGCACCTGTGTTTCGGTAATTACAAAGGCCGATCGGTGGGCAAAAAGACCATTGCCCCCATGCTGCCCGACTTCATGGACATGACCGTTGACGAACTTCACTCGGAAATGACGGTCCTGAATTTTGCGGAAGTGCACCTGCTCGAACGATTCGCCGAGCGTTTCGACGTGGCCGTGGGCGTGATCGACGTGAAAAGCTACTACATCGAAACCCCCGACGACGTTGCCGAACGCATCCGCAAATGCCTGCCCTTCGTTCCGGCCGAAAAGTTGGCCGTTGCACCCGACTGCGGCCTAAGCCAAACGGCTCGCTGGGCGGCAAAGCAAAAATTGACGAACATGGTGGCCGGGGCGAAGATTGTGCGGGGTGAACTGTAGAGACGCAAAGTGTTGCCGGTCCGCCGGTGCGGTCTCTACAGGGCCAATCCATCACCAAGTACACATCGCTCATTCGTCAACTGACCAACGTTTTCGTGCAGCAGCATTTGGGTCCGGGCATTGTCGAAATGCTCGCCGAAGGCCGCACGGAGTTCTTTGCGCTTCATGGCTTCCAGAAAGCGCCGGGCATCGTCGGGCGTTTCGAGCAGGAGGGGAGGAACTTCGGTCGGCTGGTCAGCGTCGTCTTTGGCTACCATCGTGAAGTAGGACGTGTTCGTGTGTTTTACAACGCCCGTTTTCACGTTTTCGGCAATAACTTTAATGCCCACCACTAAGGACGTTCGGCCAACGTAATTGACCGACCCCATCATGGATACTAACTCGCCCACTTCAACCGGTTGCCGGAAATTGACACCGTCGACCGAGACCGTCACGCAGTACTGACCGGCGTGTTTGGCCGCGCAGGCGTAGGCGACTTTGTCCATCAGCGACAGCAACGTACCGCCGTGGACGCGCCCACCGAAATTAGCGTAGGCCGGGATCATGAGTTCAGTCAGCGTCGTGCGCGAGTAATCAACGGGTTTGGGTAGGAGATTCATAGTTGGGTGAGTTGACATGAAAAAAGCACCGTCGGTAGCGAGCGGTGCTTTTTACTGTAAAATCAGAATTTATACGGCGAAACTTTCGCCACAGCCACAGGTGCGACTGGCGTTTGGATTCTTGAATTGAAAGCCTTTGCCGTTCAGACCATCCGAGAAGTCGAGTTCAGTACCAGCCAGATACAGTAGACTTTTCCGGTCGACCAGAATTTTAATGCCTTTATCTTCAACGACATGGTCGGTTGGTTGCTGAGCCGCGTCGAATTGCAAATCATACATCAGGCCTGAGCATCCACCGCCTTGCACCGCTACACGAATGGCGTAATCGGCGGCAAGACCGTCTTTTGTACGTAGTTCAACAATCTTATTTTTAGCGATTTCTGAGACGGTAACCATGATTGCAAATGGGTATAATGACGCGAATCAACACTAACCTACTAACTTTCGGCTAATCAGAAAAGTTCTTTATCTACGTATGCTCACCAACGTCGAACACATCGGTATCGCCGTTCGCGATATTGTCGCATCAAATGCCCTGTTTGCAAAACTGTTGAACGTACTGCCGTACAAAGCCGAGACGGTTGAAGCAGAAGGCGTAACTACGTCGTTTTTTCAGGTGAATCCGGGGCACGAAAGCCAAACCAAGATCGAACTACTCGAAGCGACCAACCCAGACAGTCCGATTGCGAAATTTTTGGAGAAGAAAGGCGAAGGAATTCACCACCTTGCGTTTGAGGTAGACAATATTGTGTCTGAGATGGAACGGCTAACCGCTGAGGGATTTACGTTATTGAGTGAGACACCCAAACGCGGAGCCGATAATAAATGGGTGTGTTTCTTACACCCGAAGGGCACAAATAGCGTGTTGATTGAACTGTGTCAGGAAATTAAAGAATAAGCGAGAATGACGATAAGAAAGAAAGGATTTTGGACTGCATTATTGGCTTTATGGGCGTTTGTGACGCAGGCGCAGGTCGTGACGAACGCAGCCCGCTATACGCAGCCCGGCGTTGACGTGCTGAACTACAATTTCTCACTTACTCTCAGCGATTCAACCAATCAAATTCAGGGCGAAACCACGATCCGGTTCACCCGCGCCGACGACCGGCAAAGCGTCTGGTTCGACCTGGTCGAAGCTAAAAAAGATTCTATAGGGAGCGGAATGCGTGTTCGGGAGGTACGGTTGCCGGACGGAAAAACTGCGCCCTTCAGCCACCGCAACGATCGTGTGTTTATCAATCTGCCTGCCGCGCCCGGCCAGCCAACGGAAGTGACGATTAAGTACGAGGGTACTCCGGCGCGGGGCCTGATTATCAGCCGGAATAAATTTAACGAGCGTACTTTTTTTGGCGACAACTGGCCCAACAACGCCCGCAACTGGATTCCGGTGGTCGACCACCCGTCGGACAAGGCCACCTGTGCGTTTACGGTTAATGCCCCGGCTACGTACCGCGTCATTGCCAATGGAAAGCTGCTGGACGAGAGCAATTTGCCGAACGGTCCCGGCGGGGCACCGCGCAAACGGACGCGCTGGCAGGAGAGTACGCCCATTCCAACGAAGGTGATGGTAATTGGCGCGGCCCGGTTTGCAGTGGAGGATGTCGGCGCGGTGAGTGGAGTGCCGGTGCAAAGCTGGCTCTATCCGAACGATAGCCAGAAAGGATTCATCGACTACCGACCGGCAAAGCAAATTCTGCAATACTTCATCGACAAGATCGGTCCGTACTCCTATGAGAAGCTGGCTAACGTGCAGTCTACGACGGTTTTTGGGGGGATGGAGAACGCCAGTTGCATTTTCTATAACGAAAAAGTCATCGTTGGCAAGAAGGATTCGGATGTGGAGGCCCTGCTGGCGCACGAGATTGCGCATCAGTGGTTTGGCAACTCCGCGACCGAAAGCGACTGGTCGCAGTTGTGGCTGAGCGAAGGGTTTGCGACGTATTTCTCGGCCCTCTACCTCGAACACGCCTACGGCCGCGACACGCTCAACGCCGTGCTCAATCAGAACAAAGGACAGATTTTCCGGTATACGGCCCTTAAACCAAGGGGCACTGTCATCGACTCGACCACCACGAACCTGAACGATTTACTGAATCCGTTCTCATATCAAAAAGGCGGGTGGGTGCTGCACATGCTCCGCCACGAAATCGGCGACGATGCGTTCTGGCGCGGCATCCGGGAGTACTACGCGAAGTTCCGCAACGCCAACGCCCGCACGAGCGATTTTCAAGCGGTGATGGAAGGCATATCAGGCAAAAAGCTGGACCAGTTTTTTACGCAGTGGCTCAATCAGCCCGGTTACCCTGAACTCGTCTGGGGATCGCGCTACGACGCGGCCAAGCGAGCCCTGGTGATCGACGTTCGGCAGGCGCAGCGAACCGGCACGATTTTCACGATTCCACTCACATTCAGCATCCGGGGCACGAACGGCCGTGAACTATCGCGCACCGCCAAACTGACCATGACCGAGCAAACCCAAACGTTCACCGTTCCACTGGCGGGCAAACCCGGCTCCATCGTCATCGACCCCGATAATACCGTGTTGATGCGGCCTACACAAATGGGTAACTTGCCAACCGACGCTCCAGCCGCGTCTAACTAACTTCAACTATGCTCAAGCGCGTTTCCATCCAGAACTTCAAAAGCCTGAAAGACGTCACGCTCGACCTGCAAAAAGTCAATTTGCTGATTGGGCCGAACAATTCGGGCAAGACGAATTTTCTGAAGGCGTTAAGATTGCCATACGAAACTTATCAAGACTTGATAATTGAAGAAGATAACTCGCTACCACTTTTTAGAGACATAGAGCCTAAAAAGCAAAAAGGAGAGTTCTTAGTTTCTGCAAATGACGTTTATAATAAATTGGACAAAGGAATAACTGTATTGCTATCGTTCGATTATGCCTTAAAAAATTATACTTATGAACATTTTTTATTTTACGCGCATCAAAATAGAGATCGGTATGTGCTAGACGAATTAACTAACAATCAAGCTGTAATTGATTTGCATACATTTAGACATAGCGACTATGATTATGACGTTAAGCGAAGTATCTCTTTGCTACGGAGGTACTTGGGAGTGGGAATAATACACAGACCAGACCCAAATAGATTCATCAAGCCAACTAATTTTTCGGCAGATACAATTGGACTTATTGGTGACTGTTCTAATTTAATTCAGTTCTTGTTCTATCTTAATACCAATTACAAACGCGCTTATCTACAGATCGAGAGTGATTTAGCCAAATGCGTTGGTGATATAATTAGTTTAAGTACACCACCTGTTAAAGTAGGAAACGAAAGTAAACTCGGACTTAAATTTTTCGGAAAAAACGATGAAGACTTTTGGGCTGAAGACGTATCCGAAGGTGTGCTATACTTTTTGGCCTTGCTTACAATTGTAAATCAACCTAATCCACCGAAACTTTTAATGCTTGAAGAGCCGGAAAAAGGTATTCATCCGCGTCGGATATACGAAGTTATTCAGTTCATTCTTAGATTAGTCGAGGAGAAAGATATTCAAGTGATTATGACGACGCATAGCCCGGTTGTGCTGGATATGTTTGCCGATATGCCGGAGAGCGTTTTCATTTTCGACAAGGACGAGGAGGGCGCGACGCATGTAAAAAACCTGCAACGTGACGTAATTGAGCCAGACACTGAAAAGAGTAAGGAGTTTGGTATGGAACCGCCCCACTACACCGATGCGCTGGGTGATTCGTGGACAATTGGATTCTTAGGAGGAGTACCCAAATGAGCAGAATCATCACGTATGGCTTTTTTGGTGAAGACACTGCTCAGCGAAATTTCTTAACGAAGTACCTCACTCACCAGTATCCTAATACATTTATTGAAGACGAAAATGAGCGCTGGCGATTTAAAGCCAGAAACCGAGACCAAGTTGATGCGTTCTTGCCCGAAGCGTTACTCCAGAAAGTAATTCTCCGGTTGGATGTGCTCTTCGTCGGGCGTGATATTGATACGTCGCACGAGCCAACAATAAAGACGCGTCGGGAAGAATTTGAAAAGAAATGCATCGGTCACCATCCGGTTGTGCTGATGTTGCCAGTACAGTGCGTAGAACATTGGCTTTGGTACATCAAACGTCGTCGAGAGGAACCGGGTAGAAACACGCCATTAGAACCGCAGCCGCGTACTTCAGCTAAACAAGCGATTTATGCTGACACGAAACTTGTAGCGAAGCAGGTCGTAATAGCCAATGACATTTTGGTTGATTTAGATGTTTCTTGGTTAGAGCAGCGTTCTGAAAGCTTTAAACATTTTCACAAACAGTTAATCGACTTCCTCGATCAGTACGACAAAACATTATGATCATGAACTACTACAACTCCATCATCGATACCATTGGCAATACGCCGTTGGTGAAGCTCAATAGCGTTACGAAAGGCATCCGGGGGACGATCTTGGCGAAGGTCGAATATTTCAACCCCGGTAATTCGGTGAAAGACCGGATTGCGGTCCGCATGATCGAGGATGCCGAAAAGAGGGGCGATTTGAAACCCGGCGGCACCATCATCGAAGGAACCAGCGGCAACACCGGTTTTGGCCTGGCTCTGGCAGCCGTTGTCAAGGGTTACAAGTGCATTTTCATTATGGCCGACAAGCAGTCGAAGGAGAAGATCGACATTCTGCGGGCAGTGGGAGCGGAGGTCGTTGTTTGCCCCACCAATGTGTCGCCCGACGATCCGCGTTCGTACTATTCCGTGGCGAAGCGGCTAAACCGGGAGACGCCCAACTCGTTTTATCCCAATCAGTACGATAACCTTTCGAACACGGCCGCGCACTACGAAAACACCGGCCCTGAAATCTGGCGCGATACCGATGGGCGCATCACACACTTTGCGGCCAGTGTCGGCACGGGGGGTACCATTAGCGGCACCAGCCGGTTCCTGAAGGAGCAGAACGCCGACCTGGTTACGATTGGTCTGGATACCTATGGTTCGGTGTTCAAGAAGTATAAAGAGACGGGTATTTTTGATCCTGGTGAAGTGTATCCATATCTGACCGAAGGCATTGGTGAAGATATTTTGCCGCAGAACGTCGATTTTAACGTGATCGACCAGTTTATCAAAGTAACCGACAAAGACGGGGCGATTATGGCCCGACGGCTGTCGCGGGAGGAAGGGCTGTTCATCGGATGGTCGTGCGGGACGGCCGTGCACGGGGCGCTGGAGTGGGCACGTGAACACCTCACTGACGATGACATCATGGTGATTCTACTGCCCGACCACGGTACGCGCTACCTCGGCAAGATTTATAATGATACGTGGATGAAGGATCATGGCTTCCTCGAAGACCGCGCCTTCAAAACCGCCCGCGACATTGTGCATAACAAAAACGGCCACTCCGACCTCACGACCATCGGTTCGGGCGTGTCGGTGAGCCAGGCAATCCAGGTGCTGAACCGCTACGGCATTTCGCAGATTCCGGTTACCGACGAGAACGGCCACATCGTGGGGAGCCTGACCGACTCCACGGTACTAAACCGGCTCATTGAGGACCCGTCGGTGAAGGACCATACCGTCAGCGACGTAATGGATAAACCGTTTAAGTTTGTGGGTTTGGATAACACCATCGACGCCCTGTCGTCGCTCATCGACCGCGACAACAAAGCCCTGCTGGTGCGCGATGAGAAAGAACAGATTCACATCATAACCCAGGCTGATTTGCTTGCCGCGATGACCAATTGAAGGTTAATGTAGAATGAAAAATGCACAATGAATAATGTCGCTCGTTAGCCATTATTCATTGTGCATTTTTCATTCTACATTAACTTTTACCGCCGGTTATCCCCGCCTTCAATCATGCTCAGGTAGCTCATGTACCGGCTTTCGGCGATCTCTTCGGCATCCACGGCGGCTTTGATGGCGCAGCCAGGTTCGTTGAAGTGCAGGCAGTTGTTGAACCGGCATTGATTCAGGCGGTCACGCATTTCGGGAAAATAGTGGCCGATCTCGGTTTTCGACGTGTCCATTAGTCCCAACTCTTTGATGCCCGGCGTGTCGATAATATACGTGTTGGGGGCTAATTCAAACATCTCGGCGAAGGTCGTGGTGTGAACGCCTTTATTGGCAAAGGTCGATACTTCGTTGGTGCGCAGGTTCAGGTCGGGCGCGATGGCGTTCACGAGCGACGACTTACCCACGCCCGAATGCCCCGCCACCAACGTTACTTTCTGATCGAGCAATTGGCGAAATGCATCCACGCCTTCGCCCTCCGTGGCCGATGTAATCAGGCAGTTATAGCCGACACGCTCATACAGGTCAATCACTTCCTGCTGGTATTCCAACCCTTCGTCGTTGAGGATATCGGCTTTGTTGAAAACAATTGTCGTGGGAATCCGGAACGATTCGGCCGATACCAAAAACCGGTCGATGAAGCCGAGTGAGGTGCGGGGCATGGCCAGCGTAGCCAGTAGCACGGCCTGATCGAGGTTAGCCGCCAGAATGTGCCCGTGTGCCGTTTTGTGGACTGACTGCCGAATAATATAATTTTGGCGGGGGGAAATGTCGAATATGATAGCCGTGTTCTCGGCTTCATCTTCCACGTTGAACAACACATGATCGCCCACGGCAATCGGGTTGGTTACCTTCAGTCCCTGTAATTTGAATTTGCCCTTCAGCCGACCCTGAAAAATATGGCCATCCGGGTTACGAACGTCGTACCAGGAACCGGTGGAGCGAATGATTAAGCCTTTTTGCAATTTTCAAAGAGTGAAATAGTGAAGAAGTGAAAGAGTGAATTGAGCGCACACCGCATCGGCGGTCCACTCGTTCATTCGCTCACTCTTTCACCCGTTAATTGCCTGACAACTTTGATAACCTTACCCGTTGCGCCAATGTTCCGTTGAACGTAGTTGCGGCTAATGCGGGCGGCTTTTGTTCGGTCGGCGTACTGTTTTGCGAAAGCCGCTGTAAACGCTGCCGTGCTACCAACCGGGAAAGCGGCACCTTCGCTCACCAGATCAAGTGCTTCCTGAAATTTACCGTAGTTCGGCCCGAAAAACAGGGGCATCCCGAAGGTTGCAGCTTCCAGGATGTTATGAAGCCCTTTACCAAACGCTCCGCCAACGTAGGCAAACTCGCCGTATTGATACAGCGAAGAGAGCATCCCTACGTTGTCGATGAAGAGCGTTTGTGTGTTATCGGAAATGGGTATTTGGTCTGCCACAATTTGGGAGTAGCGCACCGACGGATTCCGAAGTTGACCGCGCCAGCGCTCGATTTCGTCCTCGTGAATATCGTGTGGGGCAATGATGATTTTTAGTGGCTTATCGAATTGATTGATGAACGGAATCAGTACGTCCATATCGGATTGCCACGCGCTGCCAATAACCAACAGCGGTTCGTTATTCTTAAACGTTTGTGCCACCGAAACTTCCTTTTTGGCCGCTGCTACCTGCGCCACCCGGTCAAAGCGCGTATCGCCCGCCAGCGTTACATTTTTGATGCCTATTGTTTGGAGCAACTGAACGGACTCCTGATTTTGGACTAAAATGTGGTCGAAATAGCCAAGCAGGTGTCTATAAAAACCACCCCAGGACTTGAAAAATAGCTGATTCGGCCGGAAGATAGCTGAGAACGAAATGACCGGCACGTTAGCGACTTTCAGTTCACGCAGGTAGTTATACCAGAACTCATACTTAATGAAAAAGGCAATTCGGGGCTTCACGAGTGCCACGAACTGCCGGGCGTTGGCGGATGTGTCGGCGGGCAGGTACAGCACATAATCGGCTCCGGCGTAGTTTTTCCGCACTTCATAACCCGATGGCGAGAAGAACGTTAGCAGAATTTTATCAGTAGGGTACTGCATTCTGTAGGCTTCTATAACCGGACGCCCCTGCTCAAATTCACCCAGCGAAGCCGCGTGAAACCAAGCAATTGATGCCGCATTGCCACTGAGTTGTTGAGCTAAATTTGCCCTCCAGTCGCGTCGGCCGTCCACCCAATGCCGGGCTTTGGGGCTGAGGCTGAATGAAGCCGCTACGTGCAGCAAGGTTTTGTAGGCAAACAGGCCTGTGTTGTAGAGCGCCGAAAACAAGCAGATGGTCGGATGGTTAACCTGACAGCAAAGGTAATCAAGTCTTTGAGTGACATTTCAAACTACACGAACTATGGGAAGTTACGATACACTTACTGAAGCCCTCGACGCTGTCCGTGAGCAAGGCTACACGCTCGATTATAATTTGAAGAAGGACTGCCTGAAATGTCAACAGAATGCCATTGAATTACATCCGGCCGATTTCGACATTGTCGACGTGTACCGGTTTGAGGGAATGACCGACCCCGGCGACTCAACCGTGCTGTATACAATTGAAGCTAAGAATGGGCAACGTGGTACGCTGGTTGACGCCTACGGGCCTTACGCTGAAGCAGTTTCGCCGGAAATGGCCGGTAAGCTATCTATGCGGTAACATGAAGGGACGAACTTTTCAAGGGTCAAAATACTTTTACAGCAATAGAATAGGCGTTCATAAAAATGAATTGGAACAAACTAACGAGCGACGCTCAACTCGACGCTATTAAAGAAGAATCGGCTAGGCAGCCCGTGCTGATTTTCAAACATAGTACTACCTGCTCGATCAGCGCAATGGCCCTGAGCCGAATGGAACGCAACTGGAGCGATATGCTTGGCGTGAAACCATACTACCTCGATTTGCTGGCCAATCGACCAATCTCGACCAAAATCGAGCGTGAATTTGGGGTTGAGCACGAGTCACCCCAGGTGCTACTTATTCGGAACGGCGAGTGCATTTATGATGCTTCACACATGTCTATCTCGTTTGCCGGATTGCAGCAGGCGGTGTGAGGAGTAATGAAAAATGAACAATGGTTAATGCATAATGACGCTGGACGTTTCATTATGTGTTAACCATTGTTCATTTTCATTATTCTTTTAGAGTAATCTTAGCCCGGTGACATACGCCCCCAATGGGGGGGTTGAATTTCGAAACACTAACTTCAACCGCTTGAAGATCAGGATATTTCGTTCGGATCTCCTGAATGATGCGGTGAGCAATGTGTTCCAATAACCGAGCCGACTGCTGCATTACATTCGCCGTAATTCTGTACAGGTCTTCATAATTGACGGTTGCACTCAGACGGTCGCGCCGGGCGGCCTCCGAGAAATCGGCCGTTACGACAATGTCCACCGAATACTTATTGCCGATTTTCTGCTCCTCGTCGTAGAAGCCGTGGTAAGAGAAGAATTCGAGACCCTCCAAGGAGATTGTTCCCACAGGCTGCCTCAGATTTGATCGAAGAATGAGCCGCTTTTCTTTTCCTTCCGCTCATCGACCGATTCCATTGCTCCGTCCGCTGGGACTTCGTTTGTTACGACCTGGGGTACGCTTTCCTCAATCGCTTCCGATTCCGCGTCTGATTTGTGTTCAGTAGCCGCTACATCAATTGTTTCAGCAGTCAGCGTCGGCTCCGGGCTTTCGTGGGTAGTCTGCTCAATGGCTTCGTTGAGTTTGTCGACTAATGGTTCATCGACTGGAATGGCCTCGGGAATGGCCTTCTCGCGTTCACTCAGCGGGGGCAATTCCGCTACGGCGTCGGCCACCGGCATGGGGGCGGCACCGGGCTTATGTTGTTCGTCATACTGCTTCAAATCTTCAGTGATCTGCGCAGCGACTTCATCAATTTTACCCATCAGATTTTGCTTGACAAACTTTTTCTCAAACCGGTCAACGCTATCGGTGGCGTTACTGGCTAAGGCCCGGATTTGTACTGCCAGATTCTCTTTATAGCCTTCCAGTGCTTTGAAATCGTATTCCAGCGCCTTGAGGTCATTCAGGATATTGTCTTTTAGGTAACGAGCCTGATTTTCGGCATCCTGCACCATCAGCGCTGAGCGTTTGCGGGCATCGGCCAAAAGATCATCGGCTTTCTGCTGTGCTTCGGCTATGTATTGATCGCCTGCTTTGGCCGCTTGATCGGTGATTTGCGTACTGGTATCTTCGGCCATTTTCAGCGTTCGGAATAGGGTCATTTCCACTTCTTTGAGCTTGCCCAATTCCTTGTCCGACATTTCAAGCTGCATTTTCAGCATTTTGTAGTCGTTGGTTACCCGCTCCCATTCCTGAGAAAGTGAAACCAGAAACGCGTCGACATCTTCAGTTTTATAACCGCGCATCCCTTTTTCAAAGGTGTGCTGCCGGATTTCGATAGCCGTAATTTTCATTGGCGTCTGTTGGGTTTAGGTAGCAATGGCCTCACCTGTTCAGGGTGAAATAACATCCATAATACATATTTAGCAAAAAATAGCATAAGAAATCCACTTATTCGGTCATAATACTGTGTTTTTGCCCAATTCCCATACGGAAATAGTCCGATCATCACTCGCCGACAGCAACTGGTGATGATACGTAGTCCAAAGCAATTTGTTGACCGACGTGCCATGTCCGGCATGTCGGGCGCGGTCAACTACCTTCAGCAACCGGTACGTTCTGGCATTCCAAATCTTAACGGATTTGTCCATGCTGGCTGTCGCAAACAGATCGCCGTCGGGGCTAAACGCAAGGTGGTTGATGGCAAACAAGTGAGCAACAATATCCTGGTGGAGGGTGTAGCCCTGCTCAACGTCCCAGACTTTCAGGTGAGCATCGCGCCCGGCGGTGAGCAGAAACTGAAAATCGGGTGAGTAGTTCACGGTAAACACGGAGTTCGTGTGCGCCGGAATCGTTCGTTTGAGCTCATACGTTTCCAGATCGAAAATGCGCACCATGGCATCACTGTAACCCACTGCAAGTTCGCGCTCAACGGGGTTCACGGCTATGCATCGCGCCGACTGATCGGATGCTTTCAGGTACTTTCGCACCACAAGTTGCTCGGCATCCAACACCGCCACCACACCATCAGACAGCGCTACGAATGCGTCGTTTCGATGGAAGGCAATGTCGAATATAGCGGCCGATGTTAATTTAAGCGACCCGGTTTCCTGTTTCTGCACCGTATCAATCAGGTGCAGCCCTTCGTAGTTTTGGCCTACCCACAGCAGACCGCTCACCGGGTGAAGCGCCAGTGCGTAGACCGACGCCGGAACCTGCGCCACCAACTCACCCAGATCGGGCCGGTCCAGTTGCCAGCGCACGACTTGCCCATCGCCCCCGGCCGAAAAAAACTGGTTGGCCTGCGGGCCGCGTTCGAGCGCATACACGCAGTCGCGGTGCCCACCAAACGTGTCGAGTTTTTGAACCTGCATAATAAATGTCGACTATTGACGGAGGAACGATGACGATTGAACGGGTGGTTAACTGGATCAATGGTTGATCGTCAACAGTCAAAAATGGATAATAATTAATGGCCGCACCAACATTTCTGCAACTTAACGACGACTGTACCGTGCTGCTACAGCCTATTGTGGAAGACGAGCCTATGCTGCGGGCGGGTCTGACACTGACACCGTCGGAAGAGGATGATTTGGTCGGCATCCGTCATCCTGCCCAGCGCGTGGAGTGGCTGGCGTGCCGGGCGGCCGTTCAGCAGTTGGCCGAGATGCAGGGTCTGGCTTATGCGGGTTTACAAAAAGACGCGTTTGGTAAACCCCATTTGGTCGGCTTACCGGGATCAATTTCGCTGTCGCACACGGGCGGCTGGGCGGCAGCGGTGCTGCACCGGTCAAAACCAGTCGGGATCGACATTGAACCCGTTCGTGACCAATTCCAGCGTGTGGTGCCGAGGGTGTTATCGACTGATGAAATTGCCCATGCCAACGGCGATTCCGCTCGGCTGGCGGTTTACTGGTGCGCTAAAGAAGCGCTCTATAAATTATACGGCAAGCGTAACCTCACTTTTCGCGAGCACCTGCACGTGGAGCCATTTGCCGACGATGCCGATACACTCGTTGGTCACGTGCGCCTGCCAAACCATGAAGAACGGCTCACTATTCGTTGTTTTCGTATAGGGCCGGGCTTGCTGGCGGTAGCGTTTTAGTCGGTAAGTCAATAAGTCGAAGAGCCGGTAAGTGGCTGACGCCAGCATCACGCCCGCGTCAGCCACTTACCGACTCTTCGACTTATTGACTTACCGACTTTTTCACCGTTGTGTATAATCCGAGAGGGGAATGCCGTCGCCTTCGTCGTTGACGGCGTCGAGAATTTGCTCAACTTCCCGAACGCGTTCTGTGTCGCCGTTTTTCTCGAAAGCCAGTGTCAGGTTGCGCAGTACGCGCCGGACAATGTCGACGTTGGTGCAGGGTTGGTAAAACGTGTCCAACCGCTTCAGATTCATTTGATCGATGTACTGATCGATGTCCTTCTTCGTAAAGATCAATCCCCGGTTAAACACATTAATGTAGAACTGAACGCCGATGCTGCTTTTGTAGGTCAACACAAACAGATTGGGTAGGTTGACACCGTAAACAGGCAGATTCAACCGCTTGGCAATCAGCATGTACAGGATGCATAAGGTAATGGGGTTGCCCCGGCGCGATTCAAGCACCTGGTTGATCATCGAGTTGGCTGGGGAGTGGAAATGCTTATTGTTGGGCGCAAATTTCAGCTTCGTAAAAAACGCCGTGTTTATCGCTTTGATCTGCTCATCGGGGTGCATGTCGGCCTTGAAATCGACCCACACGTCATAATACAACTGTTCAATGTCCTGCCGGAGCTTATCGAGTGAAAGATCGGGGTACTGGTAGGTTGCCACAATCCAGAGGCCTTCGAGGAGGTCCATACTTCCGCCATTTTTCCAGCCCCGAATTCGGTCCAGGACGGATTCGTATTGTAAATCGTGGATAATTTCTTCGATGCGCTTTTGTAGGTCGGGGTTAAAACTGCCTTCCCATTCGGTTTCCAGCAAGGGAATCATTTGTCCGCCCATCTGACGGATTTGTTGCTCAACGTGCTCCACTACCTCCCGGTCGTCGTCGTCGAGGAGAGAGATGAGCGCTTTTAACTCATTGTCTTTCATGCTTTCTGCCGCGTTGTCGGTTGCCCCCATGATAAAAACTGCTTTCGGAAACCTATCGAATGTGCTACTTTTGTCCGGTCCTGCGGGCCGCTGTACTAAAGTAGTAACAAAAACTTTATAAAAAACAGTTTGACTTCTTCTGGCAATTCTCCCAAGATTCTGGTTACCGGTGGGGCGGGGTTTATCGGCTCACACACAGTAGTTTCGTTGGTCGAAGCCGGTTTTGAGCCGGTTATAGTCGATGATTTTTCTAATTCACAACGGTCGGCGCTCGATGGACTTCGGGCTATTTTGGGGCGCGACGTGCCGTTTTATCAGGCCAATTGCAACGACATAGCTGCGATGGAGGCCATTTTCCAGCAGGAAGGTCTTGCCGGGGTTATTCACTTCGCAGCTCACAAAGCCGTGGGGGAGTCGGTGGCTAAGCCGCTGATGTATTACCGCAATAACCTCGATTCGCTCTTGTTACTGCTGGAACTGATGCCCAAGTATGGGGTGCGCAACTTCGTGTTCTCCTCATCCTGCACGGTCTACGGACAACCGGAGCAACTGCCCGTTACCGAGCAAACGCCCCGACTCCCGGCGCAGTCGCCTTACGGAAACACAAAGGCCATGAGCGAGGACATCATCCGCGATGCCGTGCAGGCGAAGGTGGCCGTCCGGGCGTTGGCCCTACGGTATTTCAATCCTATTGGTGCGCATCCTTCCGCCGAAATAGGTGAACTTCCCTTGGGCGTTCCGGCCAACCTAGTACCGTACATTACGCAGACGGCCGCTGGTATTCGGCAGAGCCTGACCGTTCACGGGGGCGATTACAACACGCCCGATGGCACCTGCGTCCGCGATTATATCCACGTTATGGATCTGGCCGAAGCGCACGTGCAGGCACTCAAAAAACTGGGTGAAGTCACGGCCGATTCGTCCTACGATGTTGTCAACATTGGTACGGGAAGGGGCGACACCGTGTTGAATATCATTAAAACATTCGAGCAGGAAACGGGCGTTGCGCTCAACTATACCATTGGTCCACGTCGGCCGGGCGATATTGAGCAGGTTTACGCCGACGTTACCAAAGCCAGAAACGTGCTGGGCTGGTCGGCCCGTCGCTCCTTGGCCGAGTCGCTGCGTGACGCCTGGCGGTGGCAGCAAAAACTGAGTAATTAAGTTTTTTGTGTTGGCGCGTTTGTTGATGAATGTCACAAACACCCCAATGCTCAAACACCTACACACTATCAATGAAAACCATTCTCATCACTGGCGGGGCCGGCTTTATTGGGTCGCACGTTGTTCGGCTGTTCGTTAGGAAATACCCGGAATATCAGATTTATAACCTCGATAAACTCACGTATGCCGGTAATTTGGCGAACCTGACGGATGTTGAGAACGCGCCCAACTATACATTCATTAAAGGCGATATCACCGACGCCAAATTCCTGGATGATATGTTCGCGGAGATTCCGTTCGATGGTGTCATTCACCTCGCGGCCGAGTCGCATGTGGACCGGTCCATTACGGACCCGATGTCGTTTGTGATGACCAACGTTGTGGGAACGGTGAACCTGCTCAATGCGGCAAAAACGGCTTGGGTAGGAAACTTCGATGGTAAGCGGTTCTACCACGTATCGACGGATGAGGTGTACGGTTCGCTGCACAACCCGGCCGATTTTTTCACTGAAGAAACGGCCTATGAACCGCAGTCGCCGTATTCGGCTTCCAAGGCGGCTTCAGACCACTTCGTGCGGGCGTATGGCAACACCTATAAATTGCCGGTAGTGCTCTCGAACTGCTCGAACAACTACGGCCCGAATCACTTCCCGGAGAAGCTGATTCCGCTGATGATTCACAACATCCAAACCAACAAGCCGCTGCCGGTCTATGGCAAGGGCGAGAACGTGCGCGACTGGCTCTACGTGGTCGATCACGCCCGTGCTATCGACGCCGTTTTTCACACCGGTAAATTAGGTGAAACCTATAACATCGGCGGCTTCAACGAATGGAAAAACCTCGACCTTGTGCATCTGCTCTGTTCCATTATGGACCGCAAACTTGGCCGTCCGGAAGGCACTTCGGCGCAACTCATCACCTACGTTACTGACCGCGCCGGGCATGACCTTCGCTACGCCATTGATGCCAACAAGATCATGAACGAGCTGGGCTGGCAACCGTCGCTCCAGTTTGAAGAAGGCCTGGAAAAAACCGTCGACTGGTTTTTGGCCAATCAGGAGTGGCTGGATAATGTCACGTCGGGCAATTACCAAACCTATTACCAGGGGATGTACGCAAATCGCTAAATTAGCAAATGCACAAATGAGTGAATGAGCGAATGTTTGGATAGCATTTATTCACTCATTCGCGCATTCACTCATTCACTCATTGACCATGAAAGGAATTATCCTCGCCGGAGGCTCCGGCACCCGCCTTCATCCGCTCACACTGGCCGTTAGCAAACAGCTAATGCCCATCTATGATAAGCCGATGATCTATTACCCGCTGTCTATTTTGATGCTGGCGGGTATTAAAGACATTCTAATTATCTCGACGCCCCACGACCTGCCTCATTTTGAGAAGCTCTTCGGCGATGGATCGCAGTTGGGGTGTCGGTTTAGCTACGCCGTCCAGCCCAGTCCCGACGGCCTGGCGCAGGCGTTTGTTATTGGCGAGGATTTCATTGGCGACGATAAGGTAGCCCTGGTGCTGGGCGACAATATTTTCTACGGTTCAGGCCTGTCGAAGTTGTTGCAGGCAAACAACGACCCCGATGGGGGCGTGGTTTATGCCTATCAGGTTCACGATCCGGAGCGCTACGGTGTGGTGGAGTTCGATGCAGATTTTAATGTCCTCTCCATCGAAGAGAAACCCGAAAAACCCAAGTCACACTATGCTGTACCGGGCCTGTATTTCTACGACAATACCGTTGTGGAGATCGCCAAAAACATAAAACCGTCGCCGAGGGGCGAGTTGGAAATCACCGACATAAATCGCGAGTACCTCCGGCGTGGGAAACTGAAAGTGGGCGTTTTGGATAGGGGTACAGCCTGGCTCGATACGGGAACGTTCGAGTCGCTAATGCAGGCGGGGCAGTTTGTGCACGTTATTGAAGAGCGGCAGGGCCTGAAAATTGGTTGCCCCGAAGAGATTGCCTACCGAATGAAATTCATCAGCGCCGATCAGTTAGCCAGTATCGCTAAACCGTTAGTTAAAAGCGGCTACGGGGCGTATCTGCTCAATCTGCTGAAGTAGAAGATGACTGCTGATGCGGCACTAAGAAAAAAACGCCGGGGCAACTGCCCCGGCGTTTTCCATTAACCTAACCTATGAGATAATCGGATCGCACGGGCGTTCCCGCCCCGAAGCGAAAAACTGGTGTGGTGATTGCCCGAGTGAGCAACGCACCAACTACATGACAAAGGTAGCATACTGGTTAGTGGCCGTTGAGCGCAGAAACACCGAATTTAACGACGATGCATTAATCAGGCAAAAGCCCGTATTTTGTTAGGTAGAAATACGTATTAGCACTCTATCTTAAATGGATTAAGCGATTAAATATCAATTGGTTAATGTTAAAAGGTAGGTTTTGTGCAATTGAAGAAATAGTCTGCTTCTTTGTACGTTTGACTGGCTTTCCGATTATATCCATCACAACTACCCTTGAGCAGTACGAATTTTCTTAAACCCTTTTCCTTCGTTTTTATGAGCGTTTTCACCAAAGATGCCGGACGACTTCTGGCTCCGCAAGAAACCAAATCCATGACGGGTGCCTACCGCGAACGTAAAGTGGCGGTTGGCATCAGCGAAGACGATTACGTCCGCTCCGAATATTTTGGCATCAATCAGGTCATGCAACTGCTCAGCCAACCCGGTTGCATTGGTCTGCGCGTTCACCATGCCAAGCGCTGGGAAGACGCCGAGGGTAACCCGACCGAGCTGGGTAAGGGCCAACTAAAGCCGCGTGTGTTGCTAACGGGCGTAAACGCCGAAGGCAAGGATATGTCGGTTAAATCGGACAAAGCTGGGTTGAAAGATGATGGCAGTGGGAATGTGCAGACCGTGGGTGACGGTTTCACTTGTCCACAACATTGCTGAATATAATTGTAGAATTGTATGTGGTGGGACAGACTGCTGGATTTGTCTAAGAGATTTCCCTTAGATTTTATTTCTTATCTGGGTAGCAGTCTTCCCATCATAATTGGAATAATTCGCTATAAATATCTAAGAAGTAATCTTAAAGTTGTATGGTTGTTCTTTGTCGTAAGCTTCATCAAAGATACGTACTCGCTAACGCTGATTTTTGCTGCACAGAATAACATATACATACAGAATGTAGAACCTATTTATCAAACAGTTTTAGTTGGTGCTGTTTTCTATTGTTCGTTTGAATCATTTTATAACCGTCGATTAATTGCTGCTTTTACTGTCGTTTGTACACTAATTACTCTGTTTTACTATAAAAGTAGTGAAGTATCATCCGTTAGTCTCTCCTCGTTCAGACTGTTCGCTATTATTCTTTCGCTGGCCTATTTTAGCAAAGTGGTGATGGATATGCGGGTGAAGAGCATGATGAAACACAGTATGTTCTGGTTTACATCTGGGTTGCTTATTTACGCGACCGGTACGTTTTTTATTGTATTGCTTAGCGAGTATTGGTATCAGGACGTTAACAAAGTGCCAATAGAGGTATTTGATAAGTATTGGAACTCCAGTCAGCTACTTCTTATCTTGTTCACAATCTTCTCCGCTATCGGTTTGTGGTTTAGCAAATGCGATAGCGAAAATTTGATATAACTGAAATGGGTTTCTCTATCGGCTTTATTTTTTGCCACTCCCTCAATCGTGTAGCTTAAAATTGACATTCGGGCGCATATTGTTCAACTTTACTGCAGTTGGTTTGCCCCATAGTTAAACGTAGCGCCAATGAATGCTGGCTTTGTGATCGCCGTTGGAACGGCCGTGTTGCTGGTGATGGCGGTGTTCATCATCATCTTCGTGGCCTATTACCAGCAAAAACAGGCAAAGCAGCAACTCGCCCTTAACGAATTGCAGCAACAGCATCGGCGCGAACTCATGGCCGCTACGTTCCGGGGACAGGAGGAAGAACGGAAACGACTCGCCGAAGACCTCCACGATGGCATCGGTACCATGCTGTCGGTGACGAAGATGAGTCTCAATCAGTTGGAGCGGCAAATGAACGGTGAGATTACCATGCGCACGAGCCTTCAGGTTCAGAAAACGCGCTCCATGATCGACGAGACGATGACCAACGTCCGGCGCATCAGCCGCGATCTGGTGCCCACTACGCTCGAACGCTTCGGCCTGGTAGCTGCCCTCGAAGAACTGGCCGACCGAGTCACTGATGGAGAGCTGGAAGTGCATCTGGACTGCCCCGAAACCATCGCCGATTTGCCGTCCCCCCTCACGCTCATGCTTTACCGAATTGCGCAGGAACTGGTCAACAATGCGATTCGGCACGCCCGCGCCCGGTGCATCACCATTCAACTGCACTGCCTCGATACTGAATTTCGCATGTCGGTGCTCGACGACGGCGTGGGATTTGACTTCGACGTTGTCATGGAAAACAAGCAGGGCGGGCTGGGTCTGCGCAACATCGAAAGCCGCCTGAGCGTGATGAATGGCCACGCAACGTTTGACGTGGCACCCGGCCGGGGTTCGCAGATTCACGTACAGGTGCGATTGCCCGATAAAGCACCCAGTGCGCTGGTGGAGACGGCCTGATGGAAATTTTGCCGGAAAAGATTGACTGCCAGATAAGTACGCTTTTTCCTGCGTGTTCAATCGATTAACTTCGTGTACGTTGTTTGCTTTCAGGCCTGGTTCAACGACTCATTGCTACACTCTAACTACCCTCCTCATGCGGAAGATTAAACTGGCGCTCTGCGATGACCACACGCTGTTTCGGGTCGGAATGGCCAGCATATTGGGTCAAATTCACGATTTTGAGTTAATTCTTGAAGCCGGTAACGGTCAGGAGCTAATCGACCGCATTCCCCGTAAAATGCCTGACGTGGTGCTGCTGGACCTGCAAATGCCCGTTATGGATGGCACGGCCACGGCCGACTACCTGCGCGAAAACCATCCACTCATTAAAATTGTCGTCGTCACCATGCACGATGAGGACCGAATGGTACTCCACCTGCTCGAAAAAGGCGTTAGCGGCTACCTGCTCAAAGACGCCGAAGCAGACGAAGTGGAGAAAGCCATTCGGAAAGTGATGGACGAAGGGGTGTATCTGAACGAATTTGTGTCGAAGGCGATGCTCCGCAAGATGACCAACAAAACGAGGGTCGATAAACCGGCTGGTTCGTTCTACAATAGCAAAATAATACTTTCCGAGCGCGAGAAAGAGGTGCTGATGCTGATTTGCGAAAGCTTATCGACGAACGAAATCAGCGAGAAAATTTTCCTCAGCCCCCGGACGGTCGAAGGCCATCGCCTGCGAATACTGGAAAAAACCGGTACCAAAAACACCGCTGGAATGGTCGCCTATGCGTTCAAGAATGGGCTGCTATGAAAGACAGGCAAATAGAATTTGCTAACACCACACTTGCCGACCGCCGGATAAACTTTTTGGGTTTATCCGGCGTATGTATTTGTACGCAAACGAACAGTCAATGAACTACTACACTATGAAGGGGATAGCTCTGTTTTTAATCGGTTCAACAATGGTCGGAACGCTGGCCTTTCGGGAACCTCAATTTGTACCCGTCACGTCGGTTGTTGCCGCCGAACCCGTTAGTCACGCTATTTTCGATCAGTTGGCAAAGAAGCACGTCGATGGAAAGGGATTGGTCAATTACAAAGGATTCAAGAGCGATGAGAAGCAACTGAAAACATACCTCGATTTGCTGGCTAAGAATCCGCCGACCGACAAATGGACGCAGGATGAGCAGATTGCCTACTGGATCAATGCCTATAATGCTAACACAATCCAGTTGATCCTGAACTATTACCCGGTCAAAAGTATCAAGGACATTGGCAGCAGCATTAAAATTCCGTTCGTCAATACACCCTGGGACATTAAGTTTATTAAGGTTGGCGGTGATAGTTACGACCTCAACCGGATTGAGCATGGTACGCTGCGCAAGAAATTCAACGATAAGCGGATTCACTTCGCCCTGGTATGCGCGGCTCGATCCTGCCCGAAGCTACGTAACGAAGCGTACACACCCGCTAAGCTCGCTGCCCAGTTGGACGATCAGGGCAGCGACTTCCTAAATAATCCCGCCAAAAATGCAATCACTCCCCAAAAAGCCAGCCTCTCTAAGTACTTCGACTGGTATAAAGGAGACTGGAAGGAAGATAATAAATCGGTAGAGTATTGGGTAAATAAGTACGCAAAAGCGAAAATTAACAAGGACACGCAGATTTCGTTTTTGGATTATAACTGGTCTCTGAATGAACAATGATCGCAACGAGTACTGAACAGTCATCAGCCAGCAGTAGTTATTCCTAAAGAGCCAATAGTGCCCATCGGAACCGGATGACTCCATGCTGGCTGTTGGCTGATAATTGCTCACTGATGAAACGTATTGTTTACTGGTTCCGCAACGACCTTCGGCTGCACGATAACGATGGTTTCTGTCAGGCATTGACAGACGCTGCTGAGGTATTGCCCGTGTTCGTGTTTGAGCCGCGCTGGTTTGCCGAACTGCCCGACATCGGGTTTCGTAAAACCGGTGCGTTTCGGGCTAATTTCCTCATTGAAGCGGTAACTGATTTGCGCCGGTCGCTGCAAAGCAAAGGTGCCGATCTGATTGTTCGGGTTGGTGATCCGGCAGTTGTGCTGGCCGAGCTCGCGCAGGACATTGCTGCCGAGTCTGTATACGCCAGCAAAGAAGTAACTCAGGAAGAGACCGACACCGAGTCAGATTTGAGTAAATGCCTGAAGCCACTCAACATTGATTTAGAGCTATTCTGGCAGTCGACGCTGTACCACGTCCGTGATTTGCCGTTCGAGATCGCGCGGTTGCCCGAGGTTTTTACGCAGTTCAGAAACCGCGTCGAGAAATTCGCCGACGTTCGGGATGTGGTACCAACTCCGGAGCGTGTTCCGCTCGTGCCCAACGTGTCGGCTGGCCCCCTGCCGACGTTAAGCACCTTTGGGTTTCCGGCCGAATTGACCCCGGACATTCGGGCGGCCGTGGCTTTCCACGGGGGCGAAACAACGGCCGTAGCTCGGTTGGAACGCTACATCTGGGAACGAGACCTTATCCAAACCTATAAAGACACCCGAAACGGGATGTTGGGCGAAGATTACTCCAGCAAATTCTCGGCTTGGCTGTCGCTGGGTTGCCTGTCGCCCCGGCTGATTTACGCTGAGGTGAAGCGGTACGAGACCGAGCGGGTTAAAAACGATTCCACCTACTGGCTTACGTTTGAATTAGTTTGGCGCGACTTCTTCCGGTTTGTGGCCCTGCGCTACGGAACGCGAATTTTCAAGCCGAGTGGTATTCGGCACGATCTCAACAAGAAATGGCGGCACGATACCGATTTGTTTCTGCGCTGGGCCGAAGGCGAAACGGGTATTCCGTTTATCGACGCCAACATGCGCGAGCTGAACCAAACGGGTTTTATGTCGAACCGGGGGCGGCAAAATGTGGGCAGCTTTCTGGTCAAAGACCTCGGCATCGACTGGACCTGGGGAGCGGCTTACTTCGAAAGCCTGCTCGTCGACTATGATCCGTGCAGCAACTGGGGCAACTGGAACTACGTCGCCGGGGTGGGCAACGACCCCCGCGATGATCGCTACTTTAATATTCTTAGCCAGGCCACGCGCTACGACGAACAGGGCAATCATGTGAAACACTGGCTTCCCGAACTGGCCGACGTACCGCCCGACAAAGTGCATTTGGTCTCCAACTTATCGCCTGCCGAGCAGAGGCAGTATGGCGTCGCGCTGGGTGATGATTACCCCATGCCGGTCATCAATCCAAACAAGTGGACAATGACCGAAAAACACCGCTGACGTAGATTTGCGTTGACAAACTAATAGTTTTAGCCAACTTTGACCCCAACAACAATTCTTTCCATCCAAACAAACCATGTCAAGAACACTAATCATCGTAGTCGTTATCGCCATCGCATTAGGCATGTACGGCTGTAGTTCCTACAACGGCCTTGTCGACAAAGACACTCAAGTTGAAAAATCATGGGCTAACGTGCAGACGCAGTACCAGCGCCGGGCCGACCTGATTCCGAACCTTGTGCGGACGGTGCAGGGAGCTGCCAACTTTGAGAAAGGTACATTAACCGCTGTCATTCAGGCGCGGGCCAGTGCTACGGGCATCAACCTGAATGCTGACCAACTGACGCCCGAAAATATCCAGAAGTTTCAGGCCGCTCAGGATCAGTTGAGTGGTTCGTTGTCGCGCCTGCTGGCGGTGGCAGAAAACTATCCGCAACTTCGTGCAACGCAGAACTTCTCGGAGCTGCAAGCTCAACTGGAAGGTACTGAAAACCGAATTACCGTGGCCCGTAACGATTTCAACGGTACTGCCACCAGTTACAACCAGTCCGTCCGGTCCTTTCCGAACAACATATTCGCTGGTGTTTTCGGCTTCCAGCGCAAGGGCCTTTTCGAGGCATCAAGAGCCGCCCAAAACGCCCCAACGGTACAATTCTAAATCATTTATCAGTGGACAGTTATCAGTGACCAATTCACTTGGTTGCGCATAACTGTTCACTGATAAATGTTCACTGACAACTGAGGATGTCTCCCTTCACTCCCGACGAGCAACAGCGCATTGTAGATGCCATTCGGCAGGCCGAAACCGCCACATCGGGCGAAATCCGGGTGCACGTCGAGCCGAACTGTGCGGCTGCGGACCCCGTGCAGCGGGCGATTGAGGTGTTTGCCCAACTGGGAATGCATAATACGAAAGCCCAGAACGGGGTCCTGTTTTACGTAGCTCATGTCGACCGGAAATTTGCCGTACTGGGCGACAAGGGAATTGATGCAAAGGTGCCGACCGGCTTTTGGGAAAGCACTAAAGAGTTGCTCCGGGGCCATTTTGCCAAAGGCGAATACGTCGAAGGGCTAAGCCGGGGAATTGAGCGGGCCGGGCAACAGTTGCGGCAGTATTTTCCGTACGATGGTGCCACTGATACCAACGAACTCGCCGACGATATTTCGACTGATTGACACTTCCGTGAACGTACCCACCTCTATTTTTCACGCGATCCGAACCATCCGGCTGGCCCTGCTGCTGTTGCTGCTGGCCTTGCCAATGGCCTTGCGGGCGCAGGACGACGGCGTTTCGAGCGCTGATACGGTTATTCCCAACAAGCCCAACCCGCCCCGCTTAGTCAATGACTTTGTGGGTGTGCTGAGCAGTACCGAACGCGCTCAATTAGAGCAAAAACTCAGACGGTATAACGATTCAACGTCGTCGCAGGTCACTATCGTCATTGTCCGAACGACCGAGCCGTATCCCATTGGCGACTTTGCTTTTCAGGTTGGCCGCAAGTGGGGCGTGGGGCAGCAGGGCAAAAACAACGGGATTGTGATTGCCTGGGCTACGCAAACGCGCAAGGTGTACATTTCGGTAGGCTACGGCCTGGAGGGAGCCATCCCCGACGCTATTGCCAAGCGCATCATTACCAACCTGATTACCCCTGCTTTCCGGCAACAGCAATATTATCAGGGACTGGATGCCGCCACGACCGAGATTTTTCAGCGGGCTGGTGGCGAATACAAGGGTGAGCCAGAAACAAACACTGGTGATGGCGGTGGTTCCATCCTGCCCATCCTATTCATCATTTTGATTGTTATTTTCTTTATCGTCCGCCGGAACCGGGGGGGCGGGGGAGGTAATAACCGCAATCGGGGTGGCGGATTTTTCCCGCCTATATTCTTTCCAACGTCAACCTACTCCGGCTGGGGTGGCAGTTCGGGTGGAGGTGGTTTTGGTGGGGGCGGTGGTGGATTCGGTGGTTTTGGGGGCGGCAGCTTCGGCGGGGGCGGTGCCGGGGGCGACTATTGATGATGATCGATTATTGGTAGTAAATTAGTCAACTACTTCATCCAAGCCAGACTTCTTCAATTAAATCTACTCAGACTTGATTCGGCTATCAAACGTAAACGGTTCGGTTCGTTTGATATGAATCGACCGGAAATCGGGATGCTGCGGATTCAACAGATAATTGAATTCAAGTGGTATTATAGCCGAAGGTACGCGTAACACGGCGGTTTGGTTCGTATCGAGCCATGCGTCGCCGTACTGCTGGCAAATGCCATAATTCTCGAAAGCCGTCCAGTCTTCCCCCAATGCCTCCATTCGGATGTCGGTAATGGGTAATGAATCCGGTATGTTGATTACCATTGTGCGAAACTCGGTCTGTAAGCCTCGTCCAGAGCGGTGCACTACGTTTTCCAAACAGGCCAATGCTCGCGAAGACGCCGTGTAAACGACAAAATGATTCATGGAATTCCACCGGGCGGCCCGGCCTGAACCGGTTAGTTTGTCAGCCCACTTGACCAAGACGATCCGATAAACGTCCATTAAGCCAGCGCACCGTGTTCAATACGACTTAGTTCATCGTCGATTAAGTCGATCCCCCCCGATGTCTGCATCAACTCAAATGGAATCTGATTACCCAAGCCATAAGCGGGTACACCTAACCAATCTCTGAACTCACTGATTGACCCGAATATCTCTTCACCATGCTGGAATAGGGCCAGCATTTTCAGCACCAGTTCGCCCGTTGCAGGGCTTAGTTTGCGGTTTGTGTCCCGATAGCGGAGTAGTGTTTTAAGTGACGTATCAAATAGCTGCGCTACCTGTTCACGTTTGAAGCCGGATAAATCAGCCAAATCGAAAAATGCAATTGCGTCAACTCCATGATGCGATGAAAGCACAATGGAGATATTATCCTTAATGAACGGCTTGTAGTACCGAAACTGAGTTGTTGTCATATCTGCCGCAGTTTATTCGTCAACACGCTAACTTGGAAATATGTCCCAAAATAACGGACAAAAGTTAACGTATCCGGCATAGTTACGCTGATTGTTAAACGACCATCTTCTCAATCAGCAAAATAAACAGGTGAATCACCTTAATGTGAATTTCCTGAATGCGGTCGGCGTAGCCAAAATGCGGTACCCGGATCTCGACGTCAGCCTGCCCGGCGAGTTTGCCGCCATCCTTACCCGTCAGCAAGACGACGCCCATGCTCCGCTGCCGGGCGGCTTCAACGGCCCGGATTACGTTGGCTGAGTTGCCACTCGTGCTAATGCCCATCAACACGTCGCCCTCATTGCCCAAGCCTTCGATGAAACGCGAAAAAATGGCGTCGTAGCCATAATCGTTACCCACGCAGGTAATGTGGCTGGAGTCCGAAATGGCGATGGCGGCTAAGGACCGGCGGTCGTTGCGATAACGGCCGGAGAGTTCCTCGGCAAAGTGCATGGCGTCGCAGTGGGAGCCACCGTTGCCGCAGGAAATGATTTTGCGGCCATTCGTGAGCGCGTCGGCCATGAGCCGGGCGGCTTGCTCAATAGCCGTGAGGTGTTGGGGACGGCTAACGAAGGTGTCCAATACCGACTGCGCTTCGGTCAGTTCGTGGCGGATAATGTCGAGCATTTTGGTTTGTGGTTTGTGGTTTGTAGTTCGTTCACCACCGAATTGCTCTACAAAACTGCCTTACAAACCACGAACCACAAACCACGAACCACAAACTTTATTCAAAACACCCAATTCCGGTACGGCAGATTCCAGCGCAGGGCCACGCTGGCAACCTGATTCGTGTACGTATCGTCCCGCGCCTGACTATCCTGATAGCGATAGAAGAAGCGACCTTCAAAAAAGATGTTGTGCCGAATCATGTACGATCCTCGCAGGTCGGCGTAAGTGACGATGTTTTTGCGGCCCTGCCCGATAAAGTTACCCTCATTGCGAACGCGGTCGCGGTAGTCGAGCAGGATATTGCCGCCGTAGTTGCGGCCCGGCTGATCGGCTCCGAAAGTCATCACGCCAAAAATACCGTTGATTGATAATCGTTTCCGTTGAAACCGCACGATACCCAGCGTCTCTACAAAGTTAGCGCCGAGGGGATGCGCCAATGGCTGGCTATAGTTGGCGTAGTTGGTTTGGCCTGCGCTCACCGTAGCCGATCGCTCGTGTGAGTAGGTGTACGGCCGGGCCAAGTTCAATTCGGCCTGCAAATCAAGGTTTGGCACCCCAAAGGCATCAATGTATTTAGCCCCGACTTGCACCGCAAACTTATTCGTCCAGCTTCCTCGGGCGGCTCGTAATTCGCTGATTAAAAATTCATCGAACATAAGTTGACTATACACCAGAAAATGCGATAGAAAGTTGCCTTTGAAATCCAAACCAATCATGGCGTTATCGGCACTGCCCCGGCTCGACTCGACGTACCGGTACAAAATGACCGGGTTGAGGTAGCTCAGATCGACGCGGTCGCGGCTGAATACGGTGGCTTCAAAAACGCCAAAATTCAGGTGGTCATTAATGTTGACACTCAGGTGGTGCATCGTCGCGAACTTGGGTGGAATCAATCGCTCCCCGTTTTGTATGTCCAAAGGTGCCTGCGTGTTCTGGAGTTGCGTAAACAGGTTTGTGTACTGAATCCGACGTCCTAATCGCGTGGAAAATTTCGCGAATAACGACGGTGGGCTGTTGTCCGACAGGAGCACCGATCTGAACCCGTTACCGAAGAAGTTGCGGTCGTGGCCAAACTGAATGTTAATGACTTTCAGCGCATTGAACGTGATGTAACCCCGTGCTGACAGGAAATCGACTCCATTCTCACCAAATGGCTTGGTAAATGATTCGCCCGGTGCCGAGCCTTGCTCACCGCTGCTGCCGCTGTAGGTACGTCCGTAGGCCTGTATGTATTCGGGATAAACTGCCTGATTGTCCGAAAAGAACGAGTAGAAGCCCAGCTTTCGGCCAATGGTGCCGCGCACTTCCAGGCCCCGCGTGTTAACGAACAGGGTCTGTCGGCCACTCGTGGCTGCGTCCGTTTCGCGAGCCACATTCTCGGCACCTGCGCCAAGGTAAAACACCGGGTTGACGTGCAGGTCGAGATCGGGCGTTTGCAGGCTGTAGAAATCGGCTTTTTTCTTGTAAAAGACCTTCAGCAGCGGTGAACTTTGGCTATCGCCCGGACCGGGCAGCGGACGCAGGTGTCGCGTAAACGGGTCGGAACGCAGCGAGTCGGCTGTAGACGTTACCCACTCCCAACTGTCGTCGCGCAGGTAATCGTAGTTGAAATAATCCGTGTCGGAGAAGTCGCGGCCAGCACTGACGGCTAAACTGTCGGTTAGTTGAATAATGCTCTGCCGGTTGTAGGGCTTCACACTACTATGAAAACCATCGGCCCATCGGTTCTGACGAATTTCCAGCCGGTCGATCAGGTGATAATAGTCGGTGTTGAGTGGTACGAAGGGGCTTTGCGCCTGAGCGACAAATTGACTAAGTAGAAAACAGAAAACGTAAACGAGACTACGCATGTAAGTTACCGGCTGGTCGGCTCTGGTGAGCTGTAAGTATTAATTCAAGGATGACTTATCAGTCGGTTAAATTAAGAAATAGGTTTGGATATACGCCAGCCATGCGGCTAATTTACAGGCAAAGAAACCCCTCGACTATGTTTGTGTTTGCCCAGCAACCTTCTTTGGCTAATCAGTACATAGCCGAACTCCGCGACGTATCCCTTCAGCAGGACCGGCTGCGGTTCCGCCGGAATCTCGAACGGCTCGGCGAACTGATGGCCTACGAGATTTCGCGCACGCTGCCCTACCAGAACGTGGCGGTGCAAACGTCGCTCGGGACGGCTCAAACGCAAGTGCTTCGGCAACAGCCGGTTCTGGCAACGATTTTGCGGGCGGGCCTGCCATTTCACCAGGGGTTTACCAATTATTTCGACCGGGCCGAAAACGCTTTTGCCGGGGCTTACCGGGGTTATTCGCCGACGGAAGGGGATACGTTCGAGATCGAGATGGATTATATCGTTAGCCCCGACCTGAGCGGCAAAACGCTTATCCTCTGCGACCCGATGCTGGCCACGGGCCGTTCGCTCGAAAAGGTGTATCATGCCCTGCTACGCTACGGTATTCCGGCTCAAACGCACATTGCCGCCGTGCTGGCCAGCCCTGAAGGCATCAGCCACGTGCAGGCCCAACTGCCGCAGTGCCACCTATGGATTGGCGCTGTGGACGACTACCTGAATGAGCATTTTTACATCGTACCGGGGCTGGGCGATGGAAGGGATCTGGCATTTGGTGAGAAGGTATAGATTAGCGATACGAAAAATTGAGATACCCTGTAAATCTGTAAACTTATATACATCACGCTTAATAAAAAGCTACCGCCATAAATTATACCAAATTGCGTATTGCGTGATTTTTTAACTCATATTTGGCACACCCGATGTGTAGCCATTGATGAGTATTTCTCTCGAGGTACTGCTCCCCTCTTGTCTATTCGCTCCGGGCTGATCAATTCACCATCAACCCATAACCCAATTATGTCAGAATTACTACGTAGGTGCAATGCACGGGTGATAGCCGTGTTCGTACTGCTGTGTCTGCCGATGGTCGGCTGGACACAATCGTCTATTAAAGCAGCCTCGAAAGCTGCTAAAATCACGACTGATCTGTATCAGGTTATGCAGAACAGAGGTCAGTCGGCTCCGGCAGTTGTCGACGGGCTTCTGGTAGAGACTAATCAGGTTTTTTTGGGCGACAAGATAGCGATTGAGGCCGTTGCCAATAATGACGACGGCGAAGGTTTGCTCAATCAGCTAAAGGCGCTGGGATTGACGGATGGAGTGGCTTACCAGCGAATGATCTTTGGCTACCTGCCCATTGATAAAATTGGGGAGCTAAAAAACGTATCGTCACTGAGTTTTGCTCGGTCTCACCAAAAACCCGTAACCAACACGGGTTCGGTAACTTCACAGGGCGATGCTGCGCTGAAAGCTGACGTGGCCCGCACCACCTACAGCGTAACGGGGGCCGGGGTGAAGGTAGGCGTTCTTTCGGACTCTTATAATAGGCTGGGCGGAGCTGCGGCCGGTGTTGCCTCAAATGATCTGCCCGCTGAGGGCGTACAAGTACTTCAGGAGTTGGCTACCGGGGGTACTGACGAAGGCCGGGCCATGGCCGAAATTATCCATGACGTAGCTCCTGGATCGGCTATTGCCTTTACGACCGCTTTTGGTGGGCAGCCTACTTTCGCGCAGGGTATCATAAATCTGGCAGCGGCCGGTTGCCAGGTTATTGTTGATGATGTCATTAATTTATTTGAGCCGTTTTTTCAGGACGGCGTTGTGGCGCAGGCTGCTGATCAGGTGGTCAACAATGGCGTATCCTACTTCTCCGCAGCAGGCAACCAGGCAAGGTCTTCCTACCAGGCTCCGTATAAAAGTGGGGGAGTTTATAGCAATACAGCCCTTTACGGTGCCGGAACGGGTCCTTTTCCTACTCATGATTTTGGTTCTGGTGGGGTTGATAACTTACAAAATATAACCATTCCGACGGGAGGTAGTCTGCGGGTTGCTTTTCAGTGGGATAATCCGTTTCAGTCGGTCAGTGGCGGAGTTGGTGCCACAACCGATTTAGATATTCTTTTTCTGAATAGTACAACCGGAGCTGTACTTGGTGGCAGTGCTAATGATCAAAGTAGTGGCGGTGATGCGGCAGAACTTACAGGCACATACACGAATACCAGCGGTGCTCCGCTCAATATTAACATTATTATCGTCAAGTTTTCCGGACCTGATCCAGGTCTGATTAAATGGATAAATTTTGGTAGCCGTAACATTACTATTGAATACGATACCAAAAGTGCGGCTTCTTGGGGGCATAGCAACTCGGCTCGGGCTATTAGTGTCGGTGCTGCCGGATGGTTTGCTACGCCGGTCTTTAATGGGCAATCGACCGCGACTATTGAGCCTTTTTCCTCCGCTGGCGGTACACCTATTCTTTTCACGACTACGGGCACACGGATCAATGGTATCGTCGGAACAGTTCGGCAAAAACCCGAGATTACGTCTGTCGATGGAGGGAATACTACGTTCTTCTTTGCGGATAGCAACGTTGATACAGATGCCTTCCCCAATTTCTTTGGCACATCAGCGGCTGCTCCTCACGCTGCGGCTGTGGCGGCATTGATGAAACAGAAAGTACCCACCATTACACCGGCCACGATCCTGTCGACGCTTCAGAGTACGGCTTTGGACATGGACGACCCAGCTTTTGCGGGCTTTGAAACGGGTTTTGACTTCGGCACCGGCTTCGGCTTTATCCAGGCTGACGCAGCCCTGGCAGCCATAAGTCCGGCTGCTAACACGGCCCCCACGGTGGCCAACACCATCGCTCCTCAGTCGGGCACGGTAGGTGTTGGGTTTAGCTTCACCATTCCGGCCAACACGTTTACCGATGCCGAAACGCCCAGTAGTTTAACGGTATCAGTCAGTGGCCTGCCAGCCGGTCTGATGTTCGCCGGGGGCATCATCAGTGGTACCCCATCAGCATCGGGCGTGAGCACGGTTACCGTCACGGCTACCGATCCGGGCAGTTTGTCGGTTAGCACAACGTTTCAGTTAACCATCAGCCCGGCCCCAGTGGTGCCCCCGGCTAACACGCCCCCTTCGCCACCAGCGGGCGGCATTCCCAACCAGGTAGCCACGGTAGGGACGGCTTTCACTTATCAGGTGTCCGCCTTCACCGACCCTGACGCGGGCCAAACGCTGACTTACTCCGTGACGGGCCTACCCGCCAACGGGCTGAACTTCGATGCGGGTACCCGCACCATTTCGGGGACGCCCTCTGCATCGGGTACGGTGGGTGTGACCGTAACGGCCAACGATGGTAATGGCGGCACCGCTTCCTCAAGTTTCACGATCACGATCAATGCTGCTCCGGTGATGCCCCCGGCCAACACCGCTCCAACGGTGGCCAGCACCATCGCTCCCCAATCGGGCACGGTAGGTCAGGCGTTTAGCTTTAGCATCCCGCCCGGCACCTTCACCGACGCCGAAACGCCCGGTAGTTTAGTCATCTCGGTAGGTCCCCTACCACCGGGCCTGAGTGCGTCAGGCAGCACCATTAGCGGTACCCCTTCGGCGTCGGGCGTCAGCACGGTGACGGTGACGGCCACCGATCCGGGTAGTCTCTCGGTAAGCACGACCTTCCAGTTGACTATCAATCCGGCTTCGGTGGTGGTGCCCCCAACGGGAGGACCTCTGAGCATCACGGGCGTGACGACGGTCAGCTGCACGACACTTTCGGCGGGTCTGCGCCAGGTTAGTTTCACGCCCCAGTACGCGGGCACCAACGGTCAGCCCATCAGTTTCTCGGTGGTCAGTGAGTTGTCGCCTACTACGGCACCGGGTCCCTACACGCTCAACTTGTACACCGATAATCCGACCATCACCCTGAAAGCGACTCAGAGCGGGACGGCGGGCGAAGCCAGTTTTGCCTACAACTGGTTGGCGGCTTGTGGTGGGGTTGTTGTGCCTCCACCACCAACGGGTACGCTCAGCATTGTGGGTGTCACGACGGTGAGTTGTACGACGCTTTCATCGGATCGGCGTCAAATTAGTTTCACGCCCCAGTACGCAGGCACTAACGGGCAACCCATCAGCTTCTCGGTGGTCAATGAGTTAGCACCTACCACCGCACCGGGTCCTTATACGCTCAGTCTGTTTACCGACAACCCCATCATCACCCTGAAAGCCACCCAGAGTGGTTCAGCGGACGAAGCCAGCTTCGGCTACAACTGGTTAGCCGCCTGTGGCGGGGCCGTTGTGCCGCCACCAACGGGTACGTTAAGCATTACGGGCGTGACGACGGTGAGCTGCACGCCAATCACGGCGGGTCTGCGGCAGGTTAGTTTCACCCCCCAGTATGCGGGCGCCAACAGCCAGCCCATCAGTTTCTCGGTGGTCAGCGAGTTGTCGCCCACCACGGCACCGGGTCCCTACACGCTCAACCTGTATACTGACAATCCGACCATCACCCTGAAGGCAACTCAGAGTGGCACGGCGGGAGAAGCCAGTTTTGCTTACAACTGGTTAGCCGCCTGTAGTGGGGGCGCACGTCTGGGCCGTGAATCAATGACGCCAATGAGCGTTTCGCTGTATCCAAACCCGGTTGCTGAAGAGTTTGCCATTGGCATTCGGGGCGCTCAGGGACAAACCGTGCAGATCGTGCTAACGGATGTTAGCGGACGTTCCGTGAGCAACACGTCGGTGAACGTGACGACATCCGATCAGCGGGAGAAACTCCGGTTTAATCAGCAACAGTCCGGTTTGTACCTGCTGCGGGTGAGCACGGCTAAACAGGTGGTTACGCTGAAGGTTATCAAGCAATAGCAGTCTATCCAGACTGTAAATGCGTTGATTGATTACATAAAAATGCCCCGGCCAGAAGCGACCGGGGCATTTTTTGTGTATGGTTAGTGGGTTAGTTAATGAGAAGTAGACGGAAAGCCATTTATCCGGCGTCAGCCACTAACCAACTGACCGACTACTTAACTTCTTTGACTGCCTTTACCGCAGATCCACTACTTCAACGCCTGGATACTTGCCCTTATCGAACACGAAGTACGAATCGGGGACGTTGGCGTTGGGCGTAAACTTGGTGATGGTGTACGTGGTACGCTTGCCGTCTTTGTTAATAATCAACCAATTGCGAACGGACCGGTCCGCTTTATCCACCGAAATCTGAATGGTAGCGATAGGGCTTTTCTGGCGGTTTGGCTTCAGCTCGATCACTTCGAGCGTCCGTCCTCCCTGCTTCTGCTCCTTCAAAAACTTGTAGTCGAAACCCCGCTTGTAGATGGAGTAAATCTGGGTTGGGTTCAGTTCACTAACCTCGTTTTTGTCATAATCCTGCACATTTACCTCATTCGACTCCTTAATGTAGGTCGACATCGTTTTGCCGTCGGTAAACACTTCCTGACCGCCGAGTACCAGCCGGAATTTTTCATTCTTTACCGTCAAATCACCTTTGTATGCCTCTTTGGCACCAGCCCCAACGCTGGCGTAAGTGAAAACAGCCTGGTATGATTTAAGCGATTTATAATTTTTACTCATTGCGTCCAGAATTACCTGCGCCCGTTTTTCTTTCTGGGCAATGGCGGGAAGCGTCAATAAGAGTATCAGGCTTAACAGCCAGGTTGTTTTTCTCATGTTAGTAGTGCTCATAAACGGGTTAATCGAACGGCTCGATGAAGCGGCTCGTATTGTAATTAGACGGAAAACCCGCTCAAAAAGTTTAACTGTCTCAGTCTCCTTTGAGCCGTTTTAGCATCTCTTCCAGCGTTTGCAAGTCATTGACCAATACGTCGCGAGCCTTGCTACCCTCAAACTGACCGACGATTTTGGCCGCTTCCAACTGATCGACCAGCCGCCCGGCGCGGTTGTAGCCGAGCTTTAGTTTGCGCTGAATGAGCGACGTACTACCCTGCTGGTGAATGACAATGAGCCGGGCAGCTTCATCGAACATCGGGTCGCGGTTGTCAAGGTCCACATCTTTATCGTCGCTCTGACCACCATCGTCGCCCAAAAATTCGGGTAGCGCATAGGCATCCTCGTAGCCGCGCTGGTTGCCAACAAATTCGCAGAGGTCTTCGATTTCGTTGGTATCGACAAACGGACATTGCAGCCGGATAATGTCGGAGTTGGACGACAGCAGCATGTCGCCCATGCCGACCAACTGTTCGGCCCCGCCCGTGTCCAAAATGGTCCGGGAGTCGATTTTAGACGTTACTTTGAAGGATAGCCGCGCCGGAAAATTGGCCTTAATGAGACCCGTAATGACGTTGACCGAGGGCCGCTGCGTAGCCACAACGAGGTGAATACCAATAGCCCGCGCCAACTGAGCCAACCGGGCAATGGGCTGCTCAACCTCTTTGCCGGCCGTCATCATCAGGTCGGCTAACTCGTCAATAATCAGGACAATGTACGGCAGAAAACGGTGCCCTTTTTCGGGGTTGAGCCGCCGTTTTACAAACTTGGCGTTGTATTCTTTCAGGTTCCGGCAACCGCCATCCTTCAGCAGGTTGTAGCGGTTGTCCATCTCGATGCACAGCGAATTGAGCGTATTGACAACTTTCTTGGTATCGGTAATGATCGGCTCCTCCGAATCGGGCAGCTTGGCCAGAAAATGCCGCTCTAATTTGTTGAATAGCGTCAGTTCCACCTTTTTGGGGTCGACCAGCACGAGTTTCAACTGCGAGGGATGCTTTTTGTAAATCAGCGACGTTAGCAGGACGTTCAGACCCACCGACTTTCCCTGTCCCGTGGCTCCGGCCATAAGCAGGTGGGGCATCTTGGCCAGATCGGCCACGTAAATCTCATTGGATATGGTCTTGCCCAGCACAATCGGCAGGTCGAATTTACTGGTGCTGAACACCTCGCTCGTAATCATCGACCGCATCGACACCATCTCGCGGTTTTTGTTCGGCACTTCAATACCAATGGTGCCCATGCCCGGCATCGGCGCAATGATACGGATACCCAGCGCGGATAAGCTCAGGGCAATGTCATCTTCGAGGCTTTTGATTTTGGAAATACGGATGCCCTTTGCCGGTACGATTTCGTAGAGCGTGACGGTTGGCCCGATGGACGCCTGAATGGAGTCGATTTCGATGCCAAAATTCCGGAGCGTGTTCTCGATCTTAATTTTGTTGGCCGTCAGTTCATCGTCCGATACCGACGCTTTGCGGCTATTTTGATATTCGGTCAGCAAATCGTTGATTGGGTACTGGTACTGCGGCAGGTCGAGCGTGGGATCGTACAGGCCGTGCAGCGCTACCAGATCGTCCTCCTCAAACGGATCGGGTTCAAACGTGGGCGCGGGGGTGGCGCTGAGTTCGCCAACTTCCTCTGACAAATCGTCGTCGGTTACGGCATCCCGGTTTTTGATGGTGAGCGTAACGCCGGTCGTTGGAGCAATGGCGTCGGGTCGCGGTGGACTATTGGTTGCTATTTCCTGCGGGTCGGCATCAACCAGATCGGTCGTGTCATACTCATTTTGCGTCATCACTGACTGATCGGCCGGCTCTGCGGTATCGTCATCGTCCGCTTCTTCGTCATACACCCGCAGGGTATCATCCTGGCGGGGAGCGGTCTGAGGCCGGTCGGGGCGGGAGAAATTGGGCAGCTTCAGGGTTCGGACATTGAAGTAATAAACCACGAAGGCAAACAGCAAAAAACCGATCAGTGCCAGATTACCCCAGCCAAACAAACTGTAGAGCGCCACGTTTACCTCATAGCCAATACCTCCGCACCAAAGACTGGCCGTTTCGGCCGAATCAGACACGAGCACAATGTAGCCGAGCAGCAAACTACTCCAGAGCGCAATAAACAGCAATGTGGCGGTGGCTCGGCTGAGGGGCAGCAACTCATGGCGAAATGTGAGTTTGTAGCCTGCCAGAAATACGATTACTGGCAGAGCGAGGGCGCCAATCCCAAACCACCGGAACACGAACACCTGCCCAACAGCGGCCCCGACTAATCCAAGCCAATTGCGCACTTCGGAGCCCGATTCGGCCAGTGGCTCCGACAACGCCGACCCCACCACGCTCTGATCGGCCGCGCCGTTGAGCAGGTAGGATACAAACGCCACCATCAGCCCTACGGCCAGCAGCATGAGTAAAACGCCCGTTGTCAGGGTAGAACGTTGGTCAGTCAGCCAGCGGTCGAGGGACGCTGCCCAGTTGAAGGAGGGCGTTCGGATGCGGCCCGCCGACAGGGGCCCGGCCGGGCCGGTGCGGGTTGGGCGTGGGGTACGGACTTGGGCAGGTTCGGCGGGTCGGCGGAGGGTATTCTGACGGGGCGATGTCGTTGGTTGTGCCATGCGTTGGGGTCGGGCTGTAGCGGCAGGGGTAAATTTCCCATTTTTTAACGAAAAACCGCATACAACCGCATGTAATTAGCACAAAGACCAGCATCCGGTCATTATTGACTACAACGGTGTCAGGAAGCCGCTGATAGGGCCGATGGAATGGGCTGTTTCAGCAGCGCCTGATTTATGTGCTTTGCCAGCCCTGGCCCTTCGTAAATGAAGCTGGTGTACACCTGAACCAAACTGGCCCCGGCGTTCAGCTTCTCCAGCGCATCTTCAACCGAGAAAATGCCACCCACGCCAATGATTGGAAAGGCACCCCCCGACTGCTGATGCAGATACTGAATGACTTCCGTTGCCCGTTTGCCAAGGGGCCGTCCGCTAACTCCGCCCGCGCCCATTTCCGCCACAGCGGTTGGGTCGGTTGTCAAGTCCGCCCGGCTGATGGTGGTGTTTGTGGCAATAACGCCCGCGATGCCTGTTTCGGCGACAATGGCGATGATGTCGTCTAACTGACCATTGGTAAGGTCGGGGGCGATTTTGAGCAGTATCGGCTTAGCCGACGCGTTGAACTGTACCGAATGCTGGCGGTTTTCAGTTTGCAGGGCTGTCAGCAGGTGGGTGAGGGGTTCGCGCTCCTGCAAGTCGCGCAGGCCCGGCGTATTGGGCGAACTGACGTTAACTACAAAATAATCGACGACGTCGAACAAGGCCCGGAAGCCCGCCATGTAATCGCTGAGGGCGTTTTCGTTGGGCGTATCTTTATTTTTGCCAATGTTACCACCGACGATTACCCGGCGACCGTTGCGATTCCGGGCAAACGCACGCAGCCGTTCGGCAGCCGGACCCACGCCCTCATTGTTAAATCCCATTCGGTTAATCAACCCGCTGTCCGCTTTCAGCCGGAACAATCGCGGGCGCGGATTGCCGGACTGCGGTTGGGGTGTTACAGTACCGATTTCCACAAAGCCAAACCCCAGATCGCTCAGTTCGCTGACTAATTCAGCGTTTTTGTCGAAGCCAGCCGCCATGCCAATCGGATTGGGAAATGTCAGGCCAAACACCGTGCGCTCCAGCCGACTGTCATTGACACCGTACCAAGAACGGCTCAGGGATGATACGCCCGGGATGGCGAAGGCAACCTTCATTAGCGACGTAACGACGTGGTGGATGGTCTCGGCGTCGAACCGAAAAAGCAACGGAAGAACAATGCGCTTGTACATGGATGCAAAAGTACGATCACAAACCTGTAAGGTCTTCGAGACCTTGCAGGTTAAGCTATCCAAACAAATCTGACGACAGGTACCGGTCGCCCCGGTCGCAAATGATGCAGACAATGACGCCCGACTCCAATTCCTGTGCCAGCTTGAGCGCGGCCCAAACCGACCCGCCACTGCTCATTCCGGCGAATACGCCTTCTATGTTGGCTAACTTCCGGGTCATCTGGGTAGCATTCTCCGCCGACACCTCAATAATCCGGTCGACACGCTGCGGCTCAAAAATTTTAGGTAAGTACTCCGTTGGCCACTTCCTGATACCGGGTATGGAGGAGCCATCGGTGGGCTGGCATCCTACGATCTGCACGTTTGGGTTTTGCTCCTTTAAATACCGCGACGTACCCATGATAGTGCCGGTCGTGCCCATTGACGAAACGAAATGCGTTACCTGCCCGTCCGTATCCCGCCAGATTTCGGGACCGGTTGTGCGGTAATGTGCTAAGTAGTTATCGGGGTTGGCAAACTGGTTGAGCATCAGGTAGCCGCCCTTTTGCACCTGCTCATCGGCATAATCGCGGGCACTTTCGATGGTTTCGGTCAGGACCACCTTCGCGCCGAAGGCTTCCATCGTCAGCACCCGCTCGTGGGTGGAGTTTTCGGGCATGATTAGCTCGATGTCGATGTCGTAGAGCCGCGCAATCATCGCCAGCGCAATGCCTGTGTTGCCGCTGGTGGCTTCGATCAACGTCATGCCCGGCTTCAACTCGCCCCGCGCCAGAGCGCCCTGGATCATACTGACGGCGGCCCGGTCTTTTACACTGCCTCCCGGATTATTGCCTTCGAGTTTACCGTAAAGTTTGACATTGGGATTTGTATTCAGACGATTCAATTCAACCAATGGTGTATTGCCGACCAGATCAAGCAAAGTTGCCATGCGAAAGAAGATATTCTTGTTTCTTTCTGTGAAGGATCAGACCACCCAATAAGTTCGCCAATGTGGGTATCCGCCCTCGGTAGGGCGGTAACAGAAGGCTATATGAACATTCTTTACAGGATCTACACCAAGTCTATATTCAGCGTATATTTTTTGATGGCCGCTAATTGCTTGATACTGAATTTTGTGTAAACTTGCTGTTGCTGACGCACATGGGTAGCGTTCCTGACGTTCCGGTCTGCGCTTCGGCTTACTTATTCACACCTTTAATACATCCAGATCATGAAAGTAGCTCTGCTGACGCAGCCGCTTACCCGTGCGCACGTTGCGCAAATTGCCGACCAGTTTGCCATGCCCGACCTTCTGCTGCCGTTCTGGGGGCATCGCAAAAAAATGCCCATGCACCAGATCGTCCGGTTGGAGGGTGAAGGAAACTACACGCTGTTCCACTTTGCCGATGGCAGCCGGTTGATTGTGTCGCTGACGTTGAAAAAGATGGAAAGCCGGTTGTCGCCGAAAGTCTTTGTACGTTCCCACAAAAAAAACATCGTCAACCTGCTGTACTTGGCCAGCATTCACTCCGATCCACAACAAATGAGCATCAGCCTTGTCAATGGGGATCGGGTAGATGTGTCGCGCCGAAAGGCCAGCGGTTTCATGAAGCAGGTGAAAGGATTTCAGCAGTCACTGATTAGTCTTAACACTTCGCAGTCTCGGCTGGCATAGATGATGGCCTGAATGTAAGTTATGCGTTCAACAAAAAGTGCCGACCCGCAAGAGTCGGCGCTTTTTGTTGAACGGTTGCTATTTCTTTTGCTTTTCCAATTCCTCATCCCGGAGCGGGCGACGAAGAATCTTGCCAACGTTCGACTTGGGTAGCTCGTCGCGGAACTCAATCATCCGGGGCACTTTGTAAGGCGTCAGGTTCTCACGGCAAAACGCAGTGATCGTTTCGGGTGTCAGAGCCGGGTCTTTTTTTACCACAAAAATCTTCACAACCTCGGTCGATTTTGGGTCGGGAACGCCGATGCAGGCCACTTCCAGCACGCCGGGGCACTGCGCCACTACGTCTTCAATTTCGTTTGGATACACGTTGAAGCCCGACACTAAGATCATGTCCTTTTTGCGGTCTACGATCTTGAAAAACCCGTCTTCGTTCATCACGCCCACGTCGCCGGTCTTGAGCCAGTCGCCGAGCATTGTGGCGGCTGTTTCTTCGGGGCGGTTGTAGTACCCGCTGAACACCTGCGGCCCCCGCGCCACAATTTCGCCCGGTTCGCCGGTGGCTGCGTCGGTGCCGTCTTCCCGAATGATCTTCATGTCGGTGCTGGGCCAGGGAACGCCAATGGTGCCCACCCGGACGGTGCCGTCGATGGGGTTGGATGACAGCACGGGTGAGGTTTCGGTTAGCCCGTATCCTTCGCAGGGAGTGTTGCCGGTGAGTTTGGTCCAGCGGTCGGCGACAGCCGTTTGCAGTGCCATACCACCGGCCGATGTAACGCTCAACCGGCTAAAGTCTACCTCACCAATGCGCGGGTGATTGAGCAGTCCATTGTAAAGGGTATTGACGCCAGTGAAAGCGGTGATCTTATGCTTTTTCAGGTCGTCGATAAAGGCATTCAGGTCACGGGGGTTGGTGATAAGCAGGTTCATTGCGCCACTCTTCAACGCGGCTAACGCATTGGTGGTCAAGGCATATACATGATAGAGGGGCAGGGCCGCCACAATTATTCCGTCACCATCGGGCACGCCCCCCGGCTTCATCCAAACGTCCTGACACTCCACGTTGGAAATAATGTTCCGATGGGTGAGCATGGCCCCCTTCGAGACACCGGTTGTGCCGCCGGTGTATTGCACGAAGGCCAGATCGGTGTTCTTGATATCGACCGGTCGAAACGGCTGTTGACTGCCCCGACTCAGCGCACTATCGAACGAAATGGCATCGGGTAGATTATACGGCGGAACCAGCTTTTTGACGTATTTGACAACGGCGTTGACAAGCTGCTTTTTAGGAAAGCCCAGCAGATCGCCCAGCCCCGTAACAACGACGTGCTGAATGTCGGTGCGGGCCAAAATTTTTTCTAAGTTTCCCGCAAAGTTGGTCAGAATTACAATCGCCTTCGCCCCCGAATCTTTAAATTGATGCTGCATCTCGCGGGGTGTGTACAGCGGATTCGTGTTGACTACCGCCAACCCGGCCCGCAACGCGCCGAACATAGCAATCGGGTATTGGAGCGTGTTGGGCATCTGAATAGCAATACGGTCGCCTTTTTGCAGCTTCAGGTCATTCTGGAGAAACGACGCGAACTGCCGCGACAACTGATCGACTTCGGCGAACGTGATTTGCTTACCCATGCACGAATAAGCGGGTCGATTGGCGAACCGGGCGAAGGCTTCCTCCATCATGGCCGCCAGCGACGGGTAAGCGTCGGGATTGATTTGGTGCGGAACGCCTTTGGGGTAATAGCGAAGCCAAGGGTGGGGGTTTATGGTCGATTGCGTTTCCATACCAGGATTGTCTGTTTTTTAGCAAAAGTCATTCAGCTTACTCGTTCACTATCTGAATCGGGCTAATGCGTTCATAAACACGGCTCAGTTACTTTATTGATTACTTTGAATAACGGGTAAGCGTAATTAAAAGTAGCGTTTCGTTTCAGTAATGTTTCAGTAGTTCGTAGCTTTCGGATGCTATGACCTACAATATTGAACTGACCGACAAGCCCGACAAACGGGGACTGCATCACGTCATGATTCGTCTTCATGCGAAGGGTCATAAACCGGCCCGTATCCAAACCAGCATCGAACTCGAACATAAGCACTGGAACACCCGCCGAGTCTGGAGCAAGTGGGTGCGTAGCTCCCATTCACATTCCGATAGTATAAACGCAAAAATCGTTGATGCGTACAACAAAACTAAGGAAATTGTTCAATCCTACCTTGACACGAATGCTGATCTGACGCCTGCGCAGTGCAAAATTCGCTACGAAGCGGGCGCGGTAACGCTCCTTCGCCCGCACCTGACGCCCGCCGGGGTGAATCCCGAACTTGCCAGGGTAACGCTGAATGCCCGCCAGTATGAATGGAATGCTTTTCTAAGGTGGGCCGGGGAGGACCTGGCCATTGAGCACATTACCCCCAAGCTCATTGACGACTATAAACGAAAGCTGCTCGATGAGGGTAAGCAGCCCAGCACCATCAACACGTATATTTCGTGGCTTAGAATTCTCTACGAGACGGCCCAGAAAAAGCGGGGCCTTAGCAAACGCGAGATTCTGTCGGCTTCGCCTTTTTTAGAGTGGGAGAATTTGACCACCAAGCCAAAAGCCAAGGGTCGACTCAGCAGCGCGGGCGTCAAGGACCTGGCGGGTGAGGAGTTTAGCTTTTACCGACGGGGCAGGAAAATGGGCAATCCCGGCCGTACGTTCTTTAACTTCCGTGACTGGGGGCGCTGGTGCTGGCTGGCCTGCCATTATCAGGCGGGGATGCGCATTGGTGATTTGATCCGCAGCCGTTACGAATGGTACGAGACAGACGCCGAAGGCTACCCCGTCCGGCTCCGCTACCAGATGCAGAAGAACGGGCGCTTTATCAGCATCCCTTTGGCCAGCCCGATCCGGGCGCACCTGCGGCTGATCTGGCTGGCGGGGTCACCACCGGAAAACTACGTCCTGCCGTTTCTCGACAGCAAAGCCAAGTACGCCCGCTATCGAAGCTACGAACAGATCCGGGCTATGCCGATGGCTGAAGCGGGGGCGCTGGCTACCCGGCTGGGCAGCATCACGCTCCAACTCAACCGGGGCCTTAGCGAAGCGGTTAAAGCGATGGGCATTACCGTGCAGGGCGGCAAGCGACTGACTAACCACACGGCCCGCCATTCGTTTGCCGATAAGCTCCGGCAGGCCATTAAAGACGGCAAGACCGATGCGAAGGGCAGGGCCGTAACTACGTTTGACGCCAAGGATTTACTTGGCCACGGACGGCTTCAGACGACGGAGCTGTACTTTGGCGAGATTGATCAGGAGTGGCTGGACTCGGCCATGGATGCGCTATCGGGGGAGTGAGGAAAGGAGGCTACACTAAACTGCCCATAGTGTAGCCTCCTGCAGAATCTGCGTTGTCGGCTACAATTTTTAATGATTCCACTGCAAAGAGGCCTTGTTGTAGTTTCTCACCTTCAAACCACTGACACGTGACCGTACTGTTTAGGGGATTAACGTACCTGATTGTCATAACTGGGCTTCCGATCTTCAATTTCACGGATTTGCCAACCTGTATTTGATCTTCCATGGTTGTTAGCGAGTTGAAGAGTTACGTACGGTTTAATAAGTAGGTGTGCTTAGCCGACGGCTCGGCCGGTAAGTTTACTTCACTGCGCTCAGGTCGCTACCGAGCGCCCCGTTCGACATAGTTGGTTAACGCACCACCTTGCCGTTTAAGTCTGTAATAACGACGAGCCGGTGTCTGGGCTTCCACCTTATCGTTTCCTTTCAAGAACTCTTTATTCTGTTTCTCCAGCGAATTTTCAATATCCCGTATACGGCTTTTGGTTTCGGCCAAGTGAGCATTCTTTTTTTCAAGGAATGTATAGAGCAGATAAACCAGTACGACCAGCAGAATCCAAATCGCTTTATCACCGATGGTACTCAAGCCGCTATCCACTGCTTGGACCTGGATTGTTACGGATGCAATGGAAAGGCAGTAAACGTAGCAGTGCTTCAAAGGGGGCAGTTTTAGGTTACTTTGAAGCAGGAACGAAAATTGTGCCAAAGAGCGACCCGTTGATAAAGAAACGCCGGACACGCGCATTGACCGTTAACGAACAAATACAACCTTTTTGCGGCCGTAATCCAGTAAATAGGGTTTCTTTTCAAAACCCCCTGAATAAGGTGCGTTTTGTAAGTTTACTCTATTAATAAGTAGTCACTTAGCTTGATCGTCGCCCAAACGTTCGAGTTGTTTTACTGACTGGTTATGAGCGATACTAAAGCAACGATTCGCCTACTGACTACGCTTTTTATTCTTGACCAATACCTGGATGTTGGCCGCAGGCGAAAGGTTAATGATCTGCCCCACCTGAATCCGGCAATCACCGATGACGCAAAGGTGGTGATTCAACAAATTGAGTCCCGTTTGAAGACGTCAACCGCATAGGCCCCCCTGCCTACCTACTCACAAAGAAACGCCGGACGCAGTGCATCCGGCGTTTGACTACCTTCCGTAACTTGTACTATATCGCTTAAGTACTAATAGTCGGTAACGTATAAGCTACGGATTGGTTAGGTAAGTAACTCGTTTATTTAGGCTGGGGCGCTGATGCGTTTCACCTTGGCGCTGATAATAATTATTATGTATCTTGTTCAGCGGGAGCACTTCATCGACCAGTTGCCGGACGTGATTTGTTACTAAGGAGTTGATAGGATGGAAAAGGCGTTTAGGGTGTGGATAAATGAAGATAGAGGATGAGAATTACTTTGGTATTTCTTCGGGCTTTAGCTGTGACCCGTTAATTGGCGGTTCAGTGTCGTAGTGATAAACCCAATAGGTCTTTACGTAATCTTGTTCTGCATCTTTTGCCCATATAATAGTTTTATCTTCATTTAGAATGCATTCGTAAAATATTACTTGCTTTCTACTAACATTCAAAAATTTATATTTAAGTAAAAAAGCCATTTTCCCATAAGTCATCTCTCCCTTAACTGGCTTAATCATTAAATCATAAATCATAGATTTAGTCTGCTCTGAACCTAGTCTCTCAACATCAATAAAGATGCTTTTGATTGTTGCATTTGCTATATGCCCTCCCTGGCTCATTGACATCGTATCAATTAGACAATCAATTGTAACATCTTTAATTGGAAAATAGCTTAAGTTTCTTAATTCAAAGATAGATTCAAAAGGACGGGTTCGACTTATTGAATTTACTTGTTCAAACTCTACTTTTGGTGTCAAATAGTCAAAAATGGTAAAGCCAGTTACGCCACTAAAAGTGCCTAAAAGAAATAAGGCTAAGCCAGATGCTGTTTTAAAAAGTTGAAAAACTTTATTTAAAAAAGAGCCTTTCTTATTGTTAGTTGAAGCGCTCGCAGGTGGCTCCATAAAATAAATTGGTTTAGATTGACAACCCGCCCTCACCCGAAGGTGGGCTTTTTTGTGTACTGTTAATTTATTTATTGAGGCGGTGGACTGCCTGGTGAGGTTCCCCCACTACCACCACCCGTACCCCCGCCACCAGCCCCTCCGCCGGGCGGAATGGGTTGATCAATTCCCAACTTATCCTTGATCTTCTTGAGATCATCCAGCACGGCTCTCAATAGCCGGATCAATTCATCGTTTGTTGCGGATTCCATAGTTGTAAATAATTAGGTGTGTTTAGCTGACGGCTCAGCTGGTAAGATACTTGAAACTTTTGAAACTACGGTGGCTATCTTCTATTCGCTCTCAAAGAATCGCCCCCAAAGAAAGGCCGGACGTGTTGCGACGCGTTCGGCAGTGAAAGTACCAGCTTTGGTTTTGGTGAGATTGAGGAGCCGAAAAGTTCTGAATGGCAGGATACGGACGGTCGCTCAAATGTTCATATTAAATTTATCTAACTGCCTGACCTGGCGGTCGTGACCGGGGCACGGTCAGTATCCCGGTCACGACGCTCTTCGAGTAGCTGAATCGTCTTCCACTTCTCACCGATGGCTACCAGGTCGGTCATCAGCCGGGTGGTGCTATAGATGATGTTGGTATGGTGCTTATCGATGGAATACTCATCGGACTCGTCTTGAGTAATATTCTGCTCCAGCCAAGCGTCGAAGAGTTCTCTGATTAGCAAAACCGGTCCGGATATATCTCCACTGTCAATGAGCCGATTGATAGTGTTGTGTAAATCTAAATAGTGTTTTTTAATGTTAGTGTCGTGTACGTTCATGACCTGCTACTATTTTTAGTACAGGTCAAATTTGGGCAAGGATTTACTTGCAATACTTGCTGCAAGTAAATAGCAAATACATCGCAACTTACTTAGAACTTAGAAACGCACTGATCTCTTGGGCATGCAGATGAATCTGCAATTTCTCAGCTTCGCTTTCTCCGCTCAACGTATTTATAGTGCTACCTAAAAATTGCCTACTGCCTACACTGTCGAATGTTTTGGTAAGTGCCAAATGAAGTTGTGTAGTGTAATTTAACGCTAATCTTTTAATCAGTTTTAAACTTAGTAAAGCAAAAAGCATATACACGAACTGCTTGGGATTTGTGCCTTTATAACGATTGATGAGAAATGGCATCAAGTGCTCTCGACATGATTCATCAATATACGTATCAAAACCAATTATCTTTGCGGAGACAGAATTGTCGTTTGTGTCAGTTTGTTTGATTGAACCCGTCTGAGACTGAATATCAGCTTGCCGTTTGTCGGGCATGAATTTTAGATGAGACGAAGCTATCCTTTCCGCAATCGTGGGGAAGAAAGTCGCGTAATAGGGGCCTCTATCGGGTAAAAATTTTTCGTGTGATGTTGCATGAGGCCCTAATATAAATATTACGTAATCGTAAATTAACTCAATTTCTGAAAGAAAAAACTTATATCTCATACCAAGTTCTTCAAAGCTTTCCCTTGTTTGAATTTCAGCATTTTTATCTACCCAATTCATAACTTTCAAATAAAAGATATGACTTTCCCCAAAATTAAAATGTATCGCCCCAAGAATAGACATAAAAGACATTAACTTATAATAATAAAATGTTTCTTGTGACTCTCTATCAAAACTCAGTAGGTTATTTATAATCTCTTCATGTAATTTATGTCCAAGTGTTGGATTAGCTATTTCGTTTGGGAACTCATCGATATTTAATTCTCTAACGTTATCTAAAATTTTTTGTAAATCAGTAATTTTGTATACAATAGTGTCATTTTCTTTATCTATCTCAAATGGCACAGTATACCAAATAGCGTCAAGATTTGCACTGGATTTCCTCAAAAATTCTAACAATTCAGTTAGTGCTATATTGCTGTAAGCTGACATCTATTTCTGAGTTTATTTGATCCTTAAATCTGTTCCTGACTGACGATCATCTTGACGGCAAATAATCGAAGTACTTTTTCTTTAGGACAATCTATATCATCGAAGTCTGCACTATCGCTTTTCAGTAGATAATGATCTGCTTGGTTGTGTTTACGCACAAATCTCAGCCATCGGTTTTCGGCAGTAACAACTAAAAACAGGTCGCCGAACTGGATCAAGTCTCTGTCTTTTGCCTCTTTACAGACAATGATAGATCCGGGCTTAATTTTAATAATCGTTGAATTGCCCACCACACGGCAACTGAAATCACAATCTTCAGTGCCTGGAATAGCTAATGTACTGGTCGCTGTACCTGCAAACGAGTCTTTGTTGGTCCAATCAAATGCGAGAACATCTACGTCATAGAATGGGACATTTCCTTTAGTGAGTGACCCTAAAGCCTTCGCTTGAAAACGCTGCATCTCCCTCCGGTCCAGTAGTTGTACCTCTTCTAATATTGATATCTCAAACTCTTCGCGAGTAACTCCGAAGGCCTTGGCTATAGCTTCGGCTGTCGCTCGCGAAGCTGAATTATTACCCAGCTCTATCTGAGCAATGGCCCCTCTTTTCACCCCAGATAACTCTGCTAAACGGTCTTGAGACCATCCTTTCGACTTGCGAATGTTAGCCAATGCTTTGCCGTGTAATATTTTATTTCTTTCCGAGTCTTGCATTGTAAGATTATGTTATTACATTTGCTATCACAATAGTAAGGCAAATGTAACACATGGATACAACAACTCAAGCCCCAATAACAAAATCTTACAATTCATTGAGTGAACGACTGACGGTGGCTTACAAAGATGTTTCGCCGAACCTTCGACCTGCTGCCGCCCGCGCGTTTTGTCAGGCGCATCATATCACCGACAAAACGTTTCGGGCAAAGCGTTGCGGTCAGGAAGGGTACGCCGTGACAATCAGTGAATGCGAATGGATGGAATCGTACAACCCTTATGCGGTCGTACCGGCCTAACGCCCTATGGATCTTCTCCAGGCCTTTGCTGAACTGCCCGCGGTGCTGAGTCGGCTTCAAATCACGCTCGATGCCAACACGAAGGCATTGCAGGATGCCACCGAGCAGCTGGGCAACGCCCGCTACTACGAAGCCGATGCCGCTACTTACCTCGGCGTGGAGAAAAAGACGATGTATCACTACCGGCTCCGGGGGCTGGACTACGAAAAAGTAGGCCGTATCATATCCTACCGGCGCAAGGACCTGGACGCCTGGCGCGAAGCCGGAAGCGTCCGGCGGGAAAGTGTATCCTAATCAATAAGCAGCAATACCATGAGCGCAAAATCAGCAAGACGGAACCGGCAGGCGCTGTCCCAGCACACCTTCCCGGAACGAATCGAAGAACACGGTCACCGGTCAGCATCCTATCAGGTCCAGGTTGACCATACACGGCGCATCCGGGGGCTCTCGAAGAGTCAGGCCATCACCGTGCAGGATGCCATTCAGCGGTATGGCAGAAAATTAGGATTGGTCCAGAAGCCGAAGGGCCAGTAAAAGACAAAACCCCGGCGAAGGACGTCGGGGCCAGTGCAGTAACCAATTAAACAATGTAAAGATAATGGAAAATCTTCTGCAACCAGCGGCCGCTGGCGAAACGGACGTCGGAGCTTTCACCGCCGAACTTGACGCCCTCACCCGGCGGCACGGCATCCAGAATTTTGCATCCTACGGCGTGAGCCCGTGCGGTGAGGTGATTGTCAGCTACGTCAACGAAAACGCTCTGGTTCGGGCGCACAGCGCCTTCCACGAAAAGTACATCTCTATTCTCAATACGGTAACGAGTCAAACCCCTTTACACCAATGAGCAATTTCCCAACATCTGCTAATGGCCGCGTCTCACCTAAAGAGGTCGAAGCAGTCAATGAATACGAGCGGTTTGCTGACTACATGAAGCAGACCCAATTCAACACGTACGCCGGGGCGTCCGAAATTTTCATAAAGGCTAAGTCCTGTCTGCGCTCATGGTACACGGCCGCTTTCGTTGAGGACTTCAATTTACAGGACTCTGGTGGACGTTGCCCGGTCGAACAGCACAAAAGTTTCGTGCTCTGGGAGAGTTTGCTGGACATCATCAACTGGCTGATTATCGAAGACGTTCCCAATGGCGAACGGGAATCTGGGGGCAAGTTTTTGCAGGGCTTCTCAAAAAAGGTTTTATGGCATTTTGGGCAGTCAGACTACAATATTGAGAAGTTAGTTGAGGTCCAATGCAGACTTCACTATTGGTGGGGAATGATGCCCCAGCGGTGGGAAGACAAAGCAGACGAGTGTTCCGCCTACGACCACGGCATCTCCTTCTGCTACTTCGATGACCTGCTCGATCACGTCATTCTCTACCATCAGGACGTCCTGCGGGGCGAATTCTCTTACTAATCATTGACCAAGGGGGTAACGATCTGTCACCTCCTTCAATCTCCCTACTTTCATGCGATCTCTTGAATTCCGTGCGTGGCATGTGCCAACGCAAAGGCTATTTTCTGCCCTATCCTTTACCCCAACGCGGGTTTACGAACTACTTGAACCGAGCGAAAACCCCGATTATCCCTCCGACGTATACACAGAAGCGTTCCGACGCGAAGACTGCAAACTCATGCAGTGGACCGGACTGATTGATCCCGATGGCGTAAAGATTTTCGAGGGTGATGTGCTGGCCATCAACCCGGCCGAAGACGTACCGGGTGATGTTACGCTCTACGTTGAGGTCGTCTTTCAGCAAGGATGTTTTGGTACCATCATTTTAGGCGGTGACCCTGCCGATGACAACGACTTTGAAGCGTTTGCCACATTCAATCACTTAACGTATACGGCCAACGTGCACAGTGAACGGGTGGTCGGTAACGTGTTCCAGTTCATTGCTCCATCGGCTGTCACCCTGCCCGATCCCGTAGCCTCCGAACCGGCCAAGCTCAACCTTGGCAAGCGGGAATTGTGCCAGGCGCATCAGGCGCTACTGGCGTGGCAGAACGCATTAGACGAATTTGATTTTGATGCTGAGCGGGGGAATAAGCCCCTCACCTATCAGGCTCACTTTACCTGGCTTAAAACGCTTCAGGGCATCCCGCCCGCCGAAAAGAACAAGCTGTTTGTCGTCCTGCGCGATAGGGCCGCTAACCGGGACATCTACTGGGATGCGCCAACGATGAAGTTCTACGAGCCGGTCAGTGATTCAGCGATGGAGGTTGGTGAGCTGGCTACGGCATGAACCCGCAGCCCGATGAGGAAGATGACTTCCTGACTCCCGAACGGGTATTCTCAGCCTGTGGAACGGTCCAGCGGAGTAACTACCGGCGAGGCTGGACCGGTCATGATTACCGCATCAAATGCGGACGCTACAAAGCCAAGCTACTCTCCGAAGTAGATAACCAGAAGTGGATCACCTGGGCGCTCAATCGGTGGTACGATGAACTGTTGCCACCCCTGCGCCGGGCGCTGATCGACCAGCTTAACTCACTCCACACGTGAATTGAGCAAAACAACCAAACAAAATCACTAATCAAATGGCACTTATCAATCTCACTCTAATTAGTGAAGTGGTCATGCAGGCGCTTCACCTGAGCTTTTCAAATCACCGGGATTACTTCAACTGGCCCCAGGATGCTGAGCATCGCCATGACCAGCACACCTACCAACTGCTTAAGACGTACGAACAGGGAAGCAATTTGCAAAAGCAACTGGTCCGAGTTCACAAGGTATGTTCTGACTTCTCAGCGGGAAACGTTCAGCCCTACATTGATGAACACCTGGAGTACTGCCACCCCGAAGACGACCCCTTCGATCCGTTCCACATCATGCAGTTCCCGTTTGTCAGTAACGACATTCACAACCTGCCCCCAGCCATTGAGCAGTACGCCGAACTGGTCATTCTGGCAAGGGGGTTCACAACCATCAAGCGGGCGCAGGATGAAGCGTTTGAGCAGTTCTTCGGCGGATTGACCAAGTACTACGTCGGTACGGATGAAGCGGGCGAAAAGGTCATGGTTCCAACGACCGACATGCCCGAAGAATTCATTCATCAATCGGACATCAACCGGCAAATCAAGCACGTCGAGGTTGAATACTGCTTAGATGGCTACAATGACTTTTACGCTCAGGCCCTCGCGCTGATCGAAGCGCACCGCCCATTGGGTGACGCCAAAGAGTGCGCAGCCAAGATACTGGCCCTGTTTGCGCCGTGGGAAGCTAAAACCGATCAGGGCAATGGGTAAGCACATTCCAATCGTACTGCCTCCCTTCAAGCTGGATGCCATTCTACACCAGCAGGCCACGCAGTTACGGGTACCCCTTTCACCCCAGCCTGCCCCGCACCTGACCGCGTTTTATCCGCCGTCGACCTACCGCAAAGGCTTTGAATTCTACGATGACAACCACTGGGCGGGGGCTGAGATTCGCAAATACCCCGAAGTACACTGTCCGTATGGGAAACCTCATGATCTGCTCTACGTGCAGCAAGAATGGAGCACCATCGGTGAGCGGAGTCAGGACTTTATACTTAAATCAAAAACGGTAGCAGGCAGCTTCACCGACCGCAACCGTAAGCCCTGGCAGCCGCCGGAAACCATGCCTAAGGTCCTCGCGCAATACTGGCTTAAGGTAACCAGCGTGAACGTAGAGCGGGTGCAGTCAATCAGCAAAGCAGCCGCCCGCGCCGAAGGTCCGACGCCTTTTCCGGAGGGCAACCTGAAGGGATTCGCCCCCGCTTTCATCGACCGCTTCACCAAAGGGGACGTTTACCCCGGCGGCAGTCCCGAAGACCCGACGTACGTGCTGGGCACCCGGCCCGCCTTTCAGCAGTGGTGGCGGGCGGTGCACGGTCCTGATGCGTGGACCGCCAACGACTGGGTCTGGGTGGTCAGCTTTCAATTAATCACCCCTTTGTAATCAATTAAAACCCGTAACCGGGCCTTGGCTGGCCTTACCCGCATGAATCAGGAAACCAATGTTTTAGAATTGATCGACCCCGATGTGCTTCGTCTGGCGTCTACCGAGACTGAGATTGCCTATACCCCCGACACCTTCAGCGTTCCCGGCTCAGACGGGCTCAACATTACGGTTGAAGACATTACGCCGGAACTGGCCGGGGAGTTTCTCACCCGCAACCAGAAGAACCGGCCGCTCAACCAGAATCACATCGCCTTTCTGGCCGCTCAGATGCGGGCCGGGGCGTGGCAGTTCTCAGGTGATCCGATCCGGTTCAGCACCAGCGGTCGGCTGCTCGACGGACAGCACCGGCTGTCGGCGATCATTGCCAGCGGCACGACGCAAAAAACAATGGTCATTTGGGATTTACCCGAAGAAAGCTTTCACGTCATGGACACGGGCCGGATGCGGATGGCAGCCGACGTGCTTGACATAGCCGACGTACCCAACGCCCGCAAAGCAGCTTCAACGGTTCGCATGATTATCGCCTACCAGCGGGGGCACATCAGCGCTACGCTTAAGAATCAGGGCCGCGTCAGCCACACGGCCGTTACCCACGGCGAAATACTGGAGTTTGTAAAACAGACAGACGTGCAACCCTACCTGCTACGGGCCATGACCTGGTACAAAGAGTGGCGGGTCTTTACGGGTTCGGAATACGGATTCATCTATTACACGCTTTGCCAGATTGATTGCCCGGCGGCTGAGCAGTTTTTAACCTCACTGGCCAGCGGTGCCAACCTGCCGATTGATTCGCCCGTCTTTGTGCTCCGCAAAAAGCTGGAGCAGTACAAGCTCAACAAAGTTTCGTGCTCACCCAGCGAACGGCTGGCGCTCACCTTTAAAGCCTGGAACCTCTACCGGAAGGGTGCCCCCGTAAAGATGCTGACCTACAACTCAGAGCGGGAAGAATTCCCCATCCCCCAATGAGCGCGATCCAACTACGTCCGTTTCAGCACGATGGGGTTGAGGGCATCCGGTCGAACTTCCGGGCTGGCAATAAGAAGGTACTCTTTGTGCTCCCCACCGGGGGCGGCAAAACGGCCTGCTTTTCCCACATGGCCTTTCAGACAATCACCAACGTTCAGCACCCGGGCCGGGTGCTGATCCTGACTGACCGCAAGGAACTGCTTGACCAGGCGAACGGCTCACTTTCCAAATTCGGCATCCGCGCCGAGCACATCATAGCCGGTAATAAAGCCATCAGCAAAACGGCCCGCTGCTACATCGGCATGGTGGAGACCTACCATAACCGGCTGGTGAAAGCCCGTAAGCTGGGCACCTCGGAAAGTGACTGGCTGCTGAGCTTCAATCTGATCGTGGTTGATGAGGCCCACAAGGGGAATTTTCGTAAAACCTTCAATCTCTGGAAGACGCTCGGCTACGCTCCCTACGTCGTTGGCGCCACGGCCACGCCGTTGTCTGCCAAACGCAGTGATCCGCTTAGCAACTACTACGATGCGCTGGTGAATCCGGTGCAGGTGAACGAGCTCATCGAGCAGGGCTGGCTGGTTCCCGCCGTTACTTACGCGGCTAAGGTTGACCGCTCCAAGCTCAAAGCAGACGAGTCGGGCGAATACACCGACGAATCACAGATGGATCTGTTTGCCTCGCGGCAGGTGTACGGCGGGCTGATTGATAAGTACCGTAAATATGGTACTGCTGAGGGGCAGCCGCTGAAGGCAGTCGTCTTCAACGTCAACATCAAACACTCGCTCGAAGTCTGTTCCGCGTTCAACGACGCAGGCATTGCGGCCCGCCACGTCGACGGCAACACCGACGAAACCGAGCGCGACGCGCTTTTTGCCGCCCACAAACGCGGTGAGTTTCCCATTCTCTGCAATGTCGGTGTAGCGACCACCGGCTACGATGATACTTCCATTCGGGTGGTGATTGTCAACCGGGCAACGACGTCCAAAGCGCTCTGGCTTCAGATGGTGGGCCGGGGTGGCAGGCCGCATCCGGGCAAGGATCACTTCGTTTTGCTCGATATGGGTGACAACTACAAAGAATTGGACCTCTGGGAAAACCCCGTTGATTGGGAGTCGCTGTGGTGTAAAGTCCGAAAAAAGAAAGATAAGCTCGACGTAGCACCGGTCAGGACCTGCCCCGAAGAAACCTGCGGGGCTATCATGCCGATGTCAGCCAAGGTCTGCACGGCCTGCGGCTATGCGTTTCCCAAACCCGCACCGGCTAAGCTGAAGGAGGTTGAATTTGAAAAGGTCTCCGACGGGCTTGAGCGGCTGAAGAATGCCCGTAAAGCCGACTGGAATCAACTGGCAGTCGATGAACTCTGGACGCTTGCTGAGATGCGAAAGTATCAGGAAGGGTGGATTCTGCACGTCCTGCGGGAGCGCAGCGCCGACGAAGAAGCCTTCCGGCAGCAGACCAAGCAACTCGAATTATTGAACGGTAAGCGCCGGGGCTGGGCCAAGCGGGTACCCTATAAACTTGACGCACTAACCGTATGAGTACGACAACCAAGATGGCGATTGATGACGTCATGATTTCGTTTTATCCCGACAGCATGGACCCCAGCTCAACGCTTCAGATGAGCGTTCGGGAATACATTGACGGGATTCGGATTGGAACATGGGGTAAGCATCAGGCGTACGTAAGGGCCGCGCTGGGCGACAAAAAAGAATACGACAAACGTAAAAGACAAGGGGGGGGGGCAACGCCGGGCGCTACCTTAAAATACCGGAAGCTCAATGACCACCCCGAAAACCTGATTGCCTACTCCGGCTTTCAGGTTCACGACCTCGACCACCTTGACGCTGATCGGCAGGCGGTTAAAGAACTGCTCACGGTTGATCCGTACGTGTACGCGGTTTGGGATTCGATTGGTGGGGAGGGCCTGTGTTTTCTGGTTCGGGTAGACTCCGACCGGTGGGACGATTCCTTTCTTGGCGTTCAGGACTACATGACTAAAAAGTATGGACTCTTTAGTAAGTTCGACCCAGCGGGTAAAGATGCCAGTCGGTTACGCTATAACGGCTCAGACCCTGATGTTCGGGTAAAAGAGCTTGACCCGCCGATTTTTAAAGAGTACCCGCCCAAGCGTAAGCCGAAAGAGAAGAAGGTATCTCAGGCGTTCATTCACACCCAGGATGATTTTGACTTTGTCTTCCGGCAAATCATTGATTCCGGCGTTGATCTGACCCCTCATTACCAGCAGCGGCTGGCCATCTGCTTTGCCCTCGTGAGTAAGTTCGGCGATGGAGGTGAGGCTTACTTTGACCGGATTTGTCAGAACCACGCTGAGTACGACGAGCGCAAGACGGCCCGGATGTGGAAGTCGGCTATGGGTTACGGTTCGCAGAAGACCACCATTGCTACGTTCTATCACTTTGCCAAGGAAGCCGGGCTCGATATTTCAAGACCCTTCACGCGGGAAGTGACTTCGATTGCTGCAGCTCACAAAAAGCAGGGCGGTACGGTGGGGGGGACGGTGGACACCTTAAAAAAGATGAACGGCTTCGATCCGGCCGAGACGGAGCCGATTGTCAAACAGGTCTACGAATCGAAGGAGGAATTCAAAACTGAAGAGACGCTGTTTAGTCAGCTTGAGATGTACATTCGGACGAACTACCCCATGCGCCGGAATGAAATTACGCGCTACATCGAAGATGATAAAGGACGTGGGTTAGTTGACTCTGACTTCAACGGCATCTGGGTAGAAGCCAATAAGGTGCTGGGTGATAAGCTGTCTGACAAGATGGTCAACAAGTTGATTCATTCACCTTTCATTAAGTCGTACAATCCGATTAAGGATTTCTTTACCGAACATCGGGATCGTAAGCCCGTTGGAGTTATTAAGGCACTGGCGAAAACCATCAGCACGTCGTCTGGCTTCGATGAGGGTTCGTTCATGCCCCAGTATGCCGAGTTCATTATCCGCAAGTGGCTGCTTGGTTTGATTTCGTCAGTCTTCGATGAACACAGCCCCATCGTGTTGGTACTGACGGGGCCACCCAACACCGGTAAAACCGAGTGGTTCCGGCGGCTACTGCCGAGGGAGCTGCACCATAAGTACTTTGCCGAAACGACCTGGCCGGTTCATAAAGACACGGACATTCTGATGGCTGAGAGTCTGATCACCTTTAACGACGAATGGAAAGGAGAGACGGTAAAGAATCCCGAAACACTTAAGGGCTTCGCGTCAGCGGCCGTCTTTTCGCTGAGAGAACCCTACGGCTCATCCAACGTAAAGCGCAGGCGGCTGGCGGTGATGTGTGGCACCTCGAACCGAAGCAGCATCGTGAAGGACCCCGACAACAACCGCAAGATTTTCGGTCTTCACGTCAACTCGATCAACTTTGAGGCCTACAACCGGATTAATAAAACTGACCTGCTCATGGAGGCCTATCACGCCTACATGGCCGAGGAGCGCCACCACCTGACCAATGACGAGATTGCCGACATTGCCAAGAACGTTCGGGGCTTTGAGCACCACACGCTCGAACACGAACTAATTGAAAAGTACTACCGCAAGCCCGAGAACATCAAGGATGCTGAGCTATGCTCCCAGGCTGATGCCGTAGTCTACCTGCGGCAGATGTCGGGTTTCAATAATATTGATAAGGACGTGGTCACCCGAGAGTTCAAAACGCTGGGCTATCCTTATCAGGACAAGTCTATTTGGTACCCCCCTGATGGCAAAAGCAAACGTGGGTACTGGGTTTACCGAAGCACTGTAGCCACTTAAAAACCTCACACCCCTCACAGTTACCGCACAGGGGGTGTGAGGTAACATGTTGACTTTAACTCTTTGAGGGGCAGTGGTTTACTTCTTAAACCTCACACCTCACACCTAAATAGGTGAAATATACATTACGAAGAGTGCTTACATTATCATTGGGGGTATAGATAATAATATACATACCCCTTATATAATAGTAAGAAAACGGGCGTGAGGGTGTAAGGTGTGAGGTTTTAACTATAACTTGCTCATCAACAATACATTAATCACCTCACACCCTGTCAAAAAAGGTGTGAGATTTAGGTAGGGGGTGTGAGGTGCCCAGATTAACAACTCATTCATTTTCAACGAATTATCAATTGTGGTTCGCGTAGACCTATTACCTCGAATACAGTCAGCTCAAGAGTTCTTTGATGCTGACAAGATTTTGTTCATTGACTTGATCAGCTTCGCTACTGCATCAGCCAAGATCAGAAGCGATGTACTTAGGCATGGTGCCATTACAATAGATGGCAAAGTCTACGGTCCTGTTCATTTGTTTGGGTCTTCTGAAAATTTAATGCTTCATGTAACAAAAGGCGTAACTCAACAGGTAGGTAGTTATGGTTTTTTCTATAAATGGGACGGGGACTTAGAGGAAGCAATTAATGCTGGTCAGGTTTTACGTTTTGATCAGTATTATACCGAAACCAAGCCTTACAATTTCGCTTACGAAACCGGATTTTGGGAAGCATTTTTATTAAAGAACAGCCGCTAACTACACTAATAAATTAGTATGAACCCTGCTAACCACAACATAACTCACGACCGGCTGCAAGCTGACTGTTACCAGTGGCACCACAACACCTACCCCGAAGACCGGCACTTAGTCCATGCCAACATCAGTAATTCCGTCGGTGGTCGCTACGGTAATCATAACAAAGCCATTGGCGTTAAACGGGGCCGTGCTGACCTTCAGTACTTCAAATCGGGTAAGCTCTACCTGTTTGAGTTTAAAGTCGGCTACGATAAGCAGAAGCCTGAACAAATCGAATTCATGATTGCTAACACCGATGAGGGAGCCTATTACTTTCTGATTTTCGCTCAGGATGAGTATCAGCGCATTATTGACACAATTCGGCTCAATTTACCTTACGATCCTTTTGCGTAACTTAGAGCTATGAACGGAACTCCTAACGACCCAAGAATTCGCACGTATTCCAATCTGGCTACCAAACTCATTGAAATAAAAACGCAGTTAGCCAACGGATGGACACTTGACTTTTCTTTGTCAGACTCGGGCATCATCGACTTAGTTGATTTAATTATTGCCGGAGACGTAACCACGGAAGGAGTACTCACTGAGGTAATGACGTTTGCCAATGATGTGACCAGAACCGCCGATGTTTTCGGTTTGCCCGTTTCTGGTGATCGGTTCGTTACCAAGTTTGAAGACTACTTTATCATTATGGGCCGCAGGTTCTGTCCCAATGATCAGACCATCGTTATTGAATTTGATTACGACGAAAATCTGAGTAGTGATGAGGACGACGAGGAAGAAGATGATTATACTACTGCATCGTAACGCACCGAGAACGCACCGAACCAAATGGCTAACGAGCAAAACCTTAGACCTCCCTTCCAGCCCGGTCAGTCGGGCAACCCGGCCGGGATGAAGCCCGGCACCCGCCACTATTCGACGCTGCTCCGCAAAGCGCTCGAAGAAGGCGTTGAGGTGGAGATCAACAAGAAGAAAATCACCGTCAACGACGCCTACGTCATGAAGCAGGTGGCCAAAGGTGTAGCCAAGGGCAGCGCCCGCATGATTGAGCTGGTCTTCGACCGCATCGACGGCAAAGCCTCGCAGCACATCGAACACTCGGGCGCTATCGCTAACGGTGATTTGTCGGCTTATTCCGAAGAAGAGTTGCTGGCGCGGCTGGCCGAACTGGAAGGCGATGGTAGCGGAGCTAACTAACCCCGAAATCATCCGGGCCGAACTGCGCCGTCGGCAGGTGGTGGGAACCAAAAGCGAACTGGCCCGGCGCAACTACCGGCATTTCGTGCCATTGGTCAAAGCGGACTACGACATGCAGCCGTTTCATGAGGTAATGGCTGATCATTTGCAACGCTTCGCCATGGGGGAGATTAAGCGGCTCATGATTACCTGCCCCCCTCAGCACGGCAAAAGCGAACTCTCAACCCGCAACTTTCCGGCTTACCTCTGGGGGCGAAACCCGGCCCTTAAGATTGCCCTGCTTAGCTACGGTGCCGACAAAGCCCAGAAGTTCAGCCGCGAAATTCAGCAGGTCCTGACCTCACCCGAGTACAGCCGGATATTCCCACACGTCCGGCTGGCCAGCGGCACCGATGAGGGCATGTCCCGCACGATGCGCGAATTCGACATCGTTGGTACCGGCGGTTCGCTCAAAGCCGTTGGCAGGCGGGGGGCTCTGACGGGTGATCCGGTCGACATTGGCATACTTGACGACCTGTTAAAAGACGAAATCGAAGCGCAGTCGCCCACCATCCGCGAACAGGCATGGGGCTGGATCGGCTCGGTGGTGGACTCCCGGCTGCACAATGACAGCCAACTTCTTTACGTCACGACCCGCTGGCACGAAGACGACCCCGCCGGGCGCTTCTTAGATCAGGACGGCATCTACTCCGAAGACAATCCCGATGGATGGGTACTGCTCAACTTTGCGGCCCTGAAAACGTCGGATTTGATTCCTTACGACGACCGGTTGGTAGGGGAAGCGCTCTGGCCGAAGAAGCACAGCAAGAAGCGGATGGAGAAGAAAAAGCGGGACAGTCCGCTAATCTTCAATGCGCTCTACCAGGGCGATCCCAAGCCCTCCGAAGAAGCCGTCATTTTCAGTAATTGGGTAGAGGTTGATGAGTACCCCCAACCCGGCTTTGTTGACGAAGAGTTCGTCGGGCTTGACTTCGGTTTTTCCAATGACCCGACGGCTGCCACCCGCATTGGCCGGGTGGGAAAGTACCTGTACCTCGATGAGTTGTTTTACGAAACTAACCTGACCAATCAGGATATTTTGGACAGCTACCACCTGACGGGTTTACCCCTGACCTGGGAGGTGATCTGCGATAAGGCTGAGCCAAAGTCCATCGAAGAGCTAAAGCGCGGCTATTGGAAGGAGGGCAGCGTCCGGGTGACGGGCATCAATGCCAAGGGATGTGAGAAAGGACCCGGCTCAATCAACGCGGGTATCTTAAAGCTTAAGGAGTTCACGGTCTGCTATACCAAGCGGAGCCGCAACATCAAAAAGGAGGTCAATAACTATACCTGGAAGATGGCCAATGGCAAAGCAACCAACGAACCGATTGGTGAATGGAACCACGCCCTTGACGGCATCCGGTCGGCTGTGTTTACTAAGTACGCCAAACCGCAGGGCGGTAACTCTCGAGTTCGTACCTACCGATCTAAACCCGGAAGGGTTTACTAATCTTGTTATTAATTATGAAACGATTTAATGACCTGACAAACGAACAATTGATTTTATTACATTCTTTGATTTCGGGCGTTCACCTCTTACCGAGAGGATATACTGTTTATCGGTTTAAGGGGGCGGCAGAAGTACATTGTAATCGTCAGCATTCAGGAGGGTATGCGGCCAAATACTCGGTGGTTTTTCAATACGATACTGGAAACATACTTTTCATTGAAGATGGAAGTCCTGCATTTCCCTACTACATGGGAGAGGCAATCAACAAATGTATTGAATGGGGCATATATCCAATTAATAAATAACCTGTACAATAAAGCACATACCTGCACATCCAAACCCGCAAGGACGCATTAGCGCAATCAAGTATTATATTGTGCCGTTCTTAACCAACCAATTGCAATACCTGCACATCCAAAGCACGGGCAACCAGAACATGAAAATAAAGCTCAGTATAAACCAAAAAACCAAAGACCCATTTCTGTCTGTCCGTTATGAACATGCTGGCGAAACAGATGATGATGTAATGCGTTTATTTAAGGCTTTGTTAAAAGATAATGACCTTGAAATGACAAACGTCGGTGGTAGTCAAATTTACACTTCGTTTTATCTGACACTAAAACCAAAGGTCACTTCCAATGAGTAATTAAGATTTGTTCAAGCAAAAAACCACGCAGAATGAAGAGGTTTAAAGCTGACACCCTGACCTTCCCCTTGGCCGAGAGTTGGGGCGAAGTGACGCTCGATCAGTACATCACCATCACCGACCCCGACGCGCCCACCTCTTCGGAGTTTCTGCTTACGACGCTGACGGGCATACCGGGCGATGACTTCCGGCCGCTACGGGCGTACGACCTCGACTTCACCATCAATCAGCACCTATCGTTTATTACCGAACCGCCTGCTTTGCCTACCGTTCCACCCACGAAAGTGACCATCGGCGGCAAGCTCATCAAGTTGCCCGCTGACTTAGGCGCGGTGGCTACTGTGGGGCAGATGCGCGACGTTGAGTTCGTGGTCAGTTCCCGTCAGAAGGAAGGCGAACCCGTTGATGTAATCACTATGGCCCCGGTCCTGCTCCCCATTTTCCTTTGGTCTTCGCTACGCACCGACGTGTATACCAACCGCCATGCCGCCGAAGCACTATGGGCAGACATCGGCGCAATCAATTGCGTGGAAGGACTGGCCCTATCCGCTTTTTTTTTGAGCAGTTTTTTCAAACCCTCACCTTCTGGCAGGATCAGCGTGGAAACAATCCCCCAAATCCAAACGAGAAGCTGGCCGCAGCGCTTACGCCGGGCCTGTCAGCGTTTGATTCGGTTTACGTGGACGAGCAACTGGCTGCGCTTTTTGGCATTCCCTACAAAGACGTCCGTTTGACGCTGATCTACGACGAAGCCATGAACCGGCTGCTGGCTCAGCAGAAGAAAAACGCATACCTAAAACAGTTACACAAGCTTTCGACGCCCCTCCCCAAATAGCATGGTCCGTAACTTGCCCCTATGCTGGACGCGTTGCAGACCCTTGCCGATACGGTCGGTCATACCTTCGGCTACGGGGGGGATGTAGACCTTGATAACATAGCCCAGAGTCACACCGAGGGCTATTTGCTTTTTCATGAAGGCTACTTTGAAGCCAATCTCAATCAGGATGGACAAGGCGCACTTGAATACCGCCACCTGCTGATTCTTGATGTATGTGCCCCTTCCTTAGTAAGCGACTCCCCTGATACAAAGCGCGAACACCTTTTGGCCCTTAAGGTCGAAATGGAGAAAGTCTATGCCCGGCTCACGAAGCTGGGTCAGATCAGCGGTGCCCGCGCTCAGATGGGCCTGAACCTAACGAGCCGCAACCTCGACGCTATCAAACTAACGCTCACGCTGCTAACCCCCGCTGTTTCGATATGCAAACACTGGCGATAGAATCGGCGCTGGAGCAAAAAGGCGATGAGTTCATCGAAGCCGTTGTCGTCTCCCAGCGAAAGAAAGGCCTGCGGGCATCGGGCCGCTCGGCCGCGTCGCTGCGCAAGACCGTTGCCCGGTCAGGCGCTGTCGTCACCCTTCAGCTACTGGGTAAGGCTTATTTCTACCAGCAGCAGAACGGCCGTCGTCCTTCGTCTAAAAAGCCCAGCCGGGCCATGGTCGAATCAATCCGGGAGTGGACCAAGATTCGCGGCATTACTATTCCGGCGTATGCCATTGCCATGAAGATCCATCGGCAGGGCATCACCGTCCCCAATAGCCACAACCCCGGTGGTGTACTCTCCGACGTGCTCAACACCAAGCGGGTAACAGGCATCCTTAAAACTGCCATCCGTCCAGTTCTGATCGAATCGGCCCGTTCAACCCTGTTCAGCTAATGCCCACGCAAAACCTCTTCGGCTCCTTCGTTCTGAAAGCACTCCGGCCTAACGGCACCGGGGTTGCGAGTGCCCGCATTCGGGTGTTCGATGCAGATAGCAATGAAGTGACGGCAACGCTTTTTGGCGGGGGGCAAATCGTTACCGACTCAAGCGGATTCTACACCAAGGTCATTGGCTTGTCCAGCCGGGTGCCCATTAACCAGGTGCCCATTAACCAGGTGTATAACATTCAGGTTACAGCACCAGGCTATTCGCTATGGCAGGCCTTCACCAATGCATCCTTTACCGGACCCGGAGAGTTCACGGCCAATCTGACCCAGCAACCTGCTCAGACTAATTACACCATTACCGAACCGCCCGCTGGTCCGCTTTCGTCCATGGTGCCGATTCTTTGTGAGGTCGAATCGCCCAACGACTTTGATTGGGAAATCATTGCGGCTACCGTTACGCATCCCGACAACAAGACATCGATCATTCAGGCACCGGTCGACAAGGCCACGGGCACGGCCCGGCTCGACATTCGCAACCGGGTGCAGCTTGGCGTTCGTCCACTACTGGTCGGCGGAACTGCGCTATCCTTACCCGATACGGACTTCTCGACCTCGGTGGAGGTAACCTTTCGTTCGATCAATCCCGAAGGCGAGACCGTCATCAATGGTTCGTTTACCCGGCTGGTTGCCCACACCCTGCCGCCTGGTGGCCAGACAGACCTTTCCGATTACGTCAGTGCTACCGACCGGTCCTGGATTGTTCCGGCCGACCCCGTTCTGGCTTTTATCGGCTGCTACCGGGACGTCATGCTGTGGCTCCCCATTACGGGCGAAGGAGCCAGCTACGTTTTGACGGCTACGTACTACAACGCCGAAGAAAGCCTCCTGACTACCGAGACCGCTGATCTTACCGAAAGCGATTATGTGCAACGCATCCGGCTCAATACTGACCCGGCGGCAACCTGCACCAAGGCCAGACTATCGGTCACGGCAGATGGCGCTATTCTTACTAAACCACTAACCATCCTCTACCGTGATTAAGTGGTTTAAGAACATACTCGACCGCACCCGTGGGGTCAAGAACGAAACGACCAGCCTGGCTAATACAGCCCTGCGAGTGGGGGCGTTGTTGGAAGATCTTGCCCGCTTCGGCATTGGCGCGTTTGACAACACCGCCGAGTACGAAGCGGGTCAGTATGCCATTCACAACGGCGTATTGTCTGAGGTGGTCGTGAACACCAACGCTGAAGAAACCCCCGATTCACACCCCACCAAGTGGTCTAAAAAGATCGTTGTTGATCCGGCGCAGATAACCGAGACTAATCATCTGCCGGTGGCGGCATCGGCGGTTGCCAAACGCTTAATTCAAATTTTGGGTAATGGTAATACAGGTGGTGTTACGCCGAACGCTGATGAGGTAACTAAAGGAAAGGTCCGGCAGTCAACCGCACTGGAGGCAAAGCAAGGACTCGTCAACGATGCCTACATAACGCCTAAGCAACTGGTCGATGCATTGACATTGTTTGGGGATACTTTTGTAGAACCTAAGCTTGATACGGTATACCGGCGGGGCTACGTACCACCTCAAACCGATTTACTGCCCAACGACCGAATCTTTGCCGGACGCCCGGAGGTAAATGGCAGTGGAGCACTCGTAATCGGAGAAGACGGCCTGCCCATCTACGGCGCGGTATCGCTACCGCCCACCGCGTTTAACCGCACACTTGACCAGATAGCCGCCCAGTCCGGCGCATTCAGCCACAACCTGACGGCCATTTCCGGGGCGCAGTACGTCTTTCTACGCGATCCGGGCGGTCAAGGCGGAATGGTGTTCGGGCGTCTCATAAACGGCGCATTCGTGACCGAAGGCCAGATCGGCATATTCACCGACGGGAGCCTTGGCATCTTCCACATATCAGGTTCAACCTTCCGGGTTGGCGATAACGTGTTTGCCTTCGCGGGCGGCAGTGTACTGGCCGAAGGTTATTTAAGAGCCAACACAATCGGAATCAAGTCACCCCGGCGGCTCACCTCAGCGCAGTACTTTCCGGCATTTGAATTTGACCCCGTTACCCAGGCCAAAGAGGTTTGTGAAATCAGCATGCCTGGCCTTGCCGCTCAGGTTCAGGCCAATTTGGATTACGACGCCTTACGTGAAAGCCTGCAACTCAGCTACGAACAACCCGTTAGCTTAGATGGAATCCTGCTGACCTGCACCGATTTTGGTGGCTGCTACGAAGTGATAACAACGGCGCCCGGCACGGCGACTCCCACGGTTTATAAAGCCAAAATTACCCCCAGTATGATTGGCGTCCCTCAAACGCACGGACTCAACGCCCCTATCGAAGACCTACTTGTTACGTTTCAAGACAAAAATGGCAATCCTGATACAGTTCTGTACTTAAACTTTCCTGACAACAATACCTACCAGATTGACTTTCCTGAAGGTGTTGGTCCGGGGTACGAGTCAGGGAAATTAAAAATTGAATTATTCTGATGAAAACAACCAAGTGGACTCATCAGCAAATCGAATACCTGCATGAATTTGCTGAGAGCAAAAGCGTGGCATCGCTGGCCGAACGCCTGAACCGAACCAGTGAAGATGTTCGTAGCATAATGATTCAACTGGGTATCCAGCATACTGAACTGAGTGGCCAAAACGGAGATAAAAACAAAAAATACACGCTCTGGACTGATACTGAGATTAACTATTTGCGACAGCACTATAGCACTCGTACCAGAACTGAAATGGCAAAAAGCTTAAACCGAACTATAGTCAGTGTTTCTAACAAAGCGAGAGAAATTGGAATTGGTCCTGCCTATAGAGATTATTTAGGAACAGGGTCTTGGTCGGAACAGCAAGATCAGTATCTGATCGAAAACTGGCTTTGCCAAACCGAAGCACAACTGTCCCGCGAATTAAGAAAAACATTCCACGCTATTAGCCACCGGGCGGTAATCAAAGGCTTACCTGAAAGAGAAAAATGTAAAATACGAACGTGGACGGCAGAAGAAAATGAATACCTGCTTAACAACTGGCCTGCCCAAACGAAAAAGCAAATTGCTCAAGCTTTGAATCGATCAGTGTGTAGTGTGATTACAAGAATTCAAGAACAGAACTGGACGGCTAAAAACTTAGTGTCTGGTGAATTTAAACGTGGAAAATGGACGCCGGAGGAAGACCAGTATCTGCGTGATAACTACGCTACTCGTAGTTTCGCTGGGATAGGTAGCCAGCTAAACAGAAAACGAAGAAGTGTAGACGACAGGGTAGCGCAGTTGAAACTAAAAAGAACCGACGAACAAAAAAGGCAACTTCTTCTATCCCCTGATTCATTAACTGACATTTCGGTAGCCGGTTACATAACAACAAATTCTGACCAGCGCAGAAACCTGCTAAACTACCCAAGCATCATAAATCTGCAACGCGCGAGAATATTGTTAACCCAAAAAATTAAGCAACTATGAGTAATCGTTCCGTTTTCGACCGCCTTCGTGAAAAGCTACAATCAATGAACCGGAAGACCTACATGTACAAAGGCTTCCTGGTCAAGATAATAGACTTTTCGTTTGACGATGAAATGTGTAGGCTTGAAACGACACGGCAAATTATTCAGCGTCCCCAAAAGGAAGTGCTGGCCGAACTGGATGAGTTTCTGGAAAGCGAAGAAGAGATGTCTGAGGAAGAAGAGGAAAAGGGAATGACGTCGCCTAAAGAAATGGCCGTACTGGTCCCTCAGCTTAAGTCGTTTGAAATAGCCGATACGATGATGCAGGGTTTGCTACGGGCTTTCGATGAAGTTGAACATAACCCCGGCTTTAAAGAACAGGCAAGAACGATGACTGAGATTGCGGGCAAGGTTGTTGATTACGCTAAGGTGCAAGTTGATGCTTATAAGGTAGCCACTGAGATTATGCGAAAAAACAACTAACCCGCTATGCCAGCCACCAACAGTACGACGTTCGACCTCAGCTTTGATCACACCTTCCGCCCCCTGCAAAGCAACCCCGGCCCACCGCCCCAGCAAGCAGGCTGTCGTCACGAAGGTGTGTATCTAACGTGGCTAACGCTTCAGGGCGGTTGGATGTACTGGTTGTTTGAAGGATCTGTTCAGCGGGGCCTGAACCCGACCAGCCGGGGCAAAGCCATGCAGGGGGGCGTCAACCGCTCGACCCAGAAAGAGACCGCGCCAACAATGGTTCTGCATACGGCTAACCTCACCGAAGACGAAGCCGACGCCGTTGGCACCATTCGGGAAAGCATCAGCATACATCTGCTGATTCACCATGATGACGGAACCGTGTTCGACGTCCCCGTTGAGGTTCCTGACGGAGACGCTCAGTTATGGGACACGCAGACGTACACCGGCAATTTTCTAATCAGTATAACCCTACCGTCCCGGCGGTCGCAGCGACTATGACAACCTACGAATTCACGCCCGAAATGATTGTCTTCTGGATTCTGGCTTTGTTGGGTGTTGGCTTCTTGCTGGGCCGCATCGTTGAAGGTGGGTGGTTAACAAAGCACAAAGCTGGCAAAGAACTTATACCACCCATGCGAAACCCGCCAACTCCACCGGTTAGAAATAAGCTACCACCACCTGCGCCAGTACCAAGAGATAACGACGGCCATATCATTTGGCCTGAACCCTACCTTGGTCATCATTCTACGGAACAAAAGCAACCCGCACAAAAACGGGTCGATTACCTCAAAGCTCAGGCGTCAGCACTTCGGGCGGAGTACCAGTACTTAACTCGGCAAGAGCGGGAAAATGTCGATATAGGTGAGTTCCTGCGTCAGCGTATCAAGCATCTTGCTAACGAACTGTCAATGCACCGGGGCAAGTCCGACCGGTCCCGACCTGATACGAACCGGTTTGTACCTCTCCCCCCGGCATCACCAACAGGACGAACAATTAAGGAAGGCAGTCAAACGCCCCCACCGCCACCTTCAAAGCCTCGTAACGAACAGAAATGATCGACGGACTGTATCTTTTCGGGCAGTGGGTAGCGGAGGTTAGCGTGATCTGCAATAAGCAGGCCAACGATTTGAGCAGCCCCGCTACGCTCAACCTCAACTACACCAACCTGTTCACGTTGCCCGACACGACGCTGATCCGCTCACTCCTGCAGAACGCTGAACAGGTTGATTCGGGCGGGCGTGACCCGTACCGGCGCATTCCGGCCACGCTGATCGAAGAAGGCGAAGTGATTTTTTCGGGGAGCGTTTCGCTCGAAACGTTTCAGGCTGGCTGGAAAGTCAGCTTTGCCGGTAGTGGGCGTTCTCTCATCGACCAACTGGCCGCGCTCAAACTATCCGACCTCGACCTGAGCCAGTACGATCATCCGTGGACACTTGATAGTGTAGCGCTGTTTGTGGGTAATACCGACGGTATACTTTACCCCCTGATTGACAACGGTTCTATTGACGGGGGCGTCTTTGCGCAGGATACCATTTCTCCCGCCATCTACGCCAGTTCCCTGATTCGTCAGATGCTTAAACAATTCGGTTACCGGCCGGTTGGTGCCTGGCTAACGGATGCGCTGCTTAAGCGAATCTTTCTGCCCTTCACTGGTGACCGACCCAGGGGGCACGATCAGGATTGGGTCACTGACCGGCAGGCCCGCGTTGCGGTGCCCAACAACTTAGACCCCATCGTTTTAAAAGACAAATCACCCATCAACATCCTGCTGCCATTTACGGTCGACAACCAGCCGCTTGATGGGTTTGTCGATGGCCGGATCAACAACTACAAAGCAGACCGGGCCGTGTACGTCTGTGACACAGCCATACGCTTAAAGGTGCAATCCAGCGTAAACTTTATTTACATCGTCCGAATCGGCGCAGCTAACGTCAGGCTCATCGTGGAAAAGAATGGGCAGAACGTTGGCGAAGCCTACCACACGAAGGGCGGCTATGCTGACAAGTTGGATTTTGGCGAAACGCTCACTGTCGACGTAACCATTGACTGCCGACCGGGTGACGAAATCCGCATCCGGCTAACGGGTGGCAGCCGGACCAAGATTAGCGACTACGCCTATTACTTCTCCCGTACACTCGGTGATCTGTGGGTCAGCTTTGAGCCTGATGCATCGGTATATCAAGGCGACGCATGGCCAGTGGCGACCAACTTGCCCGATATGACCTGCGCCGATCTGTTAAAGACCGTGGCGCTGATGTGTTCGGCCACGCTCGACATTGACGAAACCCGCAAAACCGTTGAACTAAAAACGCTTGACGGCATCATTGCTGACGAAGCCAATGCAACCGATCTAAGCCACGCCGTTGAAGAGAACACCGAGCCGGAATTTGCAGCCGCTATCAGTCCCTACGGGCAGAAAAACGCGCTCAAATGGCGAACCCAAGAAGACAAGACCCTGATTGGTTACGGGGATGGAGTGATCGGCTGTGATGCCCAGAACCTGCCTCCCGAAACCACCCTGTTCGAGCTACCCTTCGCGGCCGTCATTGACTCAACCGTCAACGTGCCGGGCTACGGGCTGCCGGTGCTGGTTCAGACGCGCACGGTGACCGGGTCGGGTGCTAACATTCAGGTCAGCTACAAGGCCAGCCCGCCGGTTTTGCTGCTGGCTGAGCCCTCGGTTCCAGTTAAAGTGATCGTCAACAAGGTTACGCCGGAACTCACGACCGTGCCTACTGCCATTGAGCTGACGCCGTGCTGGTGGCACAAGCGGGCGGACTTAATCGCACTACCCGACAATAGCTTTTCGCTGGCCTTCGACCCGCCACCGGGTAGTGATAGTCGGGAGCAGACGCTTATACAGCGCTATTTTAGTGGAATCAAACGAGTGCTACGTCGGCCTCGCCAATTAACCGTTTCGGTTTACCTGCGACCCGCAGAATTCGCAGCGCTTAACCTATACGCGCCGGTTCGCCTTCGGGGAGTTCGAGCCGGGAGTTTGGACATCAACGACAATTATTTTTACCTCAACAAGGTCAGCAACTACCGGGCGGCAGTGCCGTGTAGCTTGGTGTTGATTGCGTACTGAGAGGGTGGACGGTGTGCCTGGCGTTTCTCTTTTTGTGTCCACGTAGTGACTTCAATATTAGGAGGTTAACAATGGGGATGCTACTGCCTATTTTGCTCGACTGTAGTATATATACTAATGAACGGGCGCGGGCGGGTGCGCGGAATAACTACATATTCTGCAAGACGGTAAAACCATTCAATATGTTTTTAGGCAAAGTATTGTGTAAATATTAGGAAATTTGGTTGCAAAGGCCGGAATCTTATCTATATTTGCTATTACAGACCAACAGCGAAATGCACATTAACTATTTCAACGCAGCGCAGATTAGTAACCTCAAAGCTACCGTGCATAACACGGGACGGATGGGGTTTAGTCGCAATGCGGAGAAGCAGTTGAATTTGCAGAACGTGAAGTCATTCCGAATTGGCAGCGCCGACAACTACCAAGAGAGTAAGATCCTTTTGCTGGTGCCGGTGCAGTCGAAAGAGCCGGAGTACTTTACGGTCGCCAAGTCCGGTCCGTACTATTACCTCAATGCTAAAAGCCTGATGGACGTGTTGAACGAAGACTATCAAACCGAAAAGATAGTCTATGACATTTTGGTGGACAGCGCTGAGGGAAAACCGATCTTCAAACTAAAACGAAGAACTGTCGAGCGAAAGAGATAAAATAAAGCGGGTGCCAGGAGGTTTGCAGACCAGTCCAGCACCCGTTTCAGTGAAAATTGATTTCCTTGCCCGGCGATCAATTGCAAAACGATGGCTTGATTAGCTCATCATGGCCCCGCTTTGTCCGTACAAAACTACCCTATTTGATGTAAATGTCAATAGCTGGACTGCGTTTTTAGTGTTTTTTAACGGCTAAAACAAATACAGCCATGCAAGACAAATTTGAGTTTTATAAGGATGCGCAGGGACAGTGGCGCTGGAGACGTGTTGCCCCCAACGGGCGTATTGTTGGCGCGTCTTCCCAAGGTTACAGTAATTACTCGGACTGCGTCGATAATGCAAGACGAAACGGCTACAGAGGTTAGTAAAGCCCAATTGTTCGGCTTTGCAACTGATGTAATTTAGTGCGTATTAAACAAAGACTGTCTTCGTCAATGGAGATGGTCTTTGTCATTAAATGGGTAAGTTCATGCAAAACGCCTTCATCTCCCAATACATCATCAATGTGAACGGTCTGAGACCGGAGCGCTAAGTAGCTTAGGAACGATGTAGTATGCAGGATTTCGGGCAGATTGGTCAAAAACTCGTAGTGATTTAACGACCGGTAGTCAGGCATAACATCAACTTCCTGTATCTCGCTGGCTATGACTTCATCCAACTTTCGCTGTTCAATTAGCCGTACTGCTTCGTCAATGCTATCGCACAGCACGTATGATGCGTATTGGCTACTTGAAACAACGTACGTCGTTAAAATTCCCTTTGCCCTCTTCATAGCTACAAAACTAAGGTAAGTTCGGAAACTACCCATATTGTTGTTTTGTTGCAAAAATCGCACCAGTCCAAACCAAAACAGCCCCGTTCAGTGATAAACGGGGCTGTTTTGGTTTAATTATGACTGATACCATCCGCTGGTAGTGGTCAGTCGATAATCTAAAAATCAGAACGGTCTTCCGGTACGGGCTCAAAGCCGAGTCCTTTTAATGTTTGAGCGGTCCACGTCCCCTCTGGGTCGGAATACTGTTCGATATAATTTTTGGCCACTTCTATGTGCTTAGTAATGGTTTTTTCTAAGGCGCTGTGATCAACTTGTTCTTCGAGAAATCTAAAGATATTGTCACCATCTTTTTTGTCAATTAAACTTGACGTCAAGGTGTACTCTTCGGAATCTGGGTGAAGAATTCGCTTTTCCTCGTCTACTTCAATTTCAAGGTAGAGATCGTACTGGTCATTGCACACTTCTGTTCGGTGATATTTGGTCTTCATGGTTTACTGAATTATGTTCGATTAGGAAACGAAATATAAGTTTCGGAGTTCACTAACCTCTATAGGCGGGTTGAATCGTTTATTTCAATCTGAGTAGTGTCCCGGACAAATAAGCCAGCCTAAAAACAGTTGCTACGACATGTTCGACGCGACGATAAGTACTATTCTTTGACCTCCGCTTTCCATATGTGATGGTAAAAAACGAAGTGCAGGACAGCCGTATCAATTGACTTGAAGAACTGATTGTGCATCCGGTGTTCGCAGTACCAGTCGAAGAAGCCGTCATCATCTGAGTCGGGCATGATCTGGTAAAACGTGCCGTGCTCAACCCGGCTGTCTTCGCTACCCCACTTTCTACCGGAGCCCGTAGCTATCACGTATTTGTGGCCTGTAATCAAGCCTAAGTACATCAGCACCTGCCGTTCGTCCGTGAGCTCTTCAAAAGACATAAACGGGTTTACCTTGTCAAGTAGTTGGGTTGCTTCCATAGCACCAATTTAAGTAAAATAAACGCATACTAAAAACCATTACGGTAATTCCGTGCAGACCCAGTGGTCGGAACTTTACCCACATGGGAGAACAGGATGACGTTATACTTTTGACCGCAAAAATTGACGAGGAAGCGGTCACCACCAAGATCGTTGCGCTCCGGAAAGAAGTCATCGGATTAAAAAACGATAAGGACGCCCTGCGCAAAGCCAACAAGGAAGGGGCCATCGGAGCCGATGAATTCGCCAAGGGTATAACCAAAGCCAACCTGGCTATCAACGCAGCCAACAAAAGCATTCGGGAAAACGAACGGACGCTTGAGAACTCGACTAAAGCCCAGCAGGCGGCAGCCGGTTCGATCACTCAGATGCGGGCTAACGTCTCCCTGTTGACGGCCGACTACGTTGCCCTGTCCAAAGAAGAACGCAAGAACGCCGAAGTGGGCGGAGTGCTCAAGGATAAGATCAAAGAACTCAACGATGAGTTGAAGGCAGAGGAAGGAGCCTACGGTGATAACCGGCGGGCAATCGGCGGCTACAGCGAAGCCATTGAAAAAGCTATCTCGGGTAACACGACCTTCGTTAGTACGCTGCGCAATTCTGCTACCAGTCTAAGAGAAGCTAAAGACAATACCAGCCAGTATATAAAAGGGCTTCGGGCTACTACCGAAGGGATGGGTGGTGTTCAGAAAGCATCGGTAGCGATGGGGCTCGGACTCAAAGCCATCGGTATTGGTCTATTGCTGACAGCCATAACGGGTCTGATTGCGTTCCTCTCCAAGATGGACGCTGGCATGGATAAAGTGGAGCAGGCTACGGCAGCACTGAGCGCCGGGTTTGAAGCCTTCATTCAAACCGTTGCTCCGATTGGTGAATTACTGGTCGATACATTCACCCACCCCCTTGACTCGATTGCCAAGCTGGGCAACGCCCTGCTTCACCCCATCGACTCATTCAACGCCGTTCGGGCCGCATCTAAAAAGATGTCCGACGACATTGCCAAGAACGTTGGCCGGGCTGCTAATGCTGCTGTTGAGTATACCAAAACTCAGCAGGATCTGGAAGACGCTCAGGACGGCTTAATTCTTCAGCAGGCTCAGGTTAATGCCGCCGTCGGTAAAGCGTTGATTGCGGCTAAGGATGGTTCAAAAACCCAAAAAGAACGCATCCGGCTGCTTGACGTGGCCGAAGCGGGTGAGCGCAAATTAGCCAAGGCTGTTCTGAAGATTCGGGAAGATGATCTCAAATCATTGATAAAATTCCAGGCATCTAAAACGCAGCTTGAAGATGCCGACCGGAAGAAACTACTGGAGGTCAAAGCCGCTGCCGTCAATGCTGGTGCCGAAGCCGAAGAGACTGAGCAGAAAATTCAGAACCGGCGGGCTGCTCTGATCGAACAGGAAGCGTCGGCCCGCAAAGCCGCTGCCGACAAACGAAAGGAAGCCGTTAAGAAAGCCGCTGATGAGTTTGTAGCTGAAGCCGAGCGCGAATTAATACTGGCTACCCAGCGGGGTGAGAATACGCTGGCCATTGAAGAAAAGATCATCCGTCGGCGGCTTGCTGCGGATGCGTTAGGTCTTGGTAAACTCTCCAAACAGCGGCTACTACTGACCGCTAAGGCTAATGCCGATATTGCCGAGCTGAACACTAAAAATGCGATTGAGCAGGCTAATAAACTCTACGACGCATCCCAAACCCAGCTAAGCGCCCGGCTTATTCTGGCCCGCAAGGGGAGTCAGGCTGAGTACGATATTCAGAAGCAGCAGTTAGAGGATAAGCGCGTACTGGACCGGAGTACGATTAACGCCACTATTGAGGACGCCAAGCTTCGCCGGGATAAACTTCGGGAAGTCGACGCCAATGCTGACGTTGCCGCTGAGCAGTTGGAGGATGCCTTTAATAAAGGAGTGCTCGACCGCAAAGCCGACCTCGACCAGCGCCGGTTGCAGACCGAAATTGACCTTGGTGCTAAAACGTTTGCGGTTCAGATTGATAACCAGCGTAAGCAAATCGATCTGGAAGAAAGTAACGCCCTGGCCCTATTGGACCTTGAAGAAGAGACGGCCAAAAAACGGGCGCTTTTGGACGACAAGCTACGGGAAGAACTACTCGTCCGGCGCAATCAAGCGCAGGCTAAAGCATTGGCCGCACGGGCTGAACTGGCCCAACAGGAAGCCGAACGCGAACGGCTCGATGCTATTGCTATTGCCGAAGCCCGGCTCATGGCTACCCAGAAGGGAAGCGTTCGGGAACTACAGGCCCGTAAAGAACTGCTCAAAAAACAGTTCGATCAGGAAATCGCCAACGCCAAGCTGACGGCAGCCGAGAAAGAGAAAATCGACGCCAAGTACCGATCTGATCGAAAGGAATTGGACGAAGACTTCCTCAAACAGTTGGCGTCGGATATTATCGGTGTCGCATCCCAGGCGACCGACGGAATCACAACGGCGCTGGAAGCCCAAAGTAAAGCGGCCCTGAATGCGCTCACCGTTCAGCAGGAAGCCGCCGTTCGGTCAGCGGGTACGAACGCTGATTTGCGCGGCCGGATCGAAGAGCAGTACCAGAAGAAGCGGGAAGCCATCGAAAAGCAGGCAGCCCGCAAGCGCCAGCGGATCGCCAGTATTGAAAATTTGATCCAAACCGCCCAGGCCGGAACCGCTGCGCTGGAACTGTTCGCCAAGAATCCGATCCTTGGGGCGCTGAGCGAACTACTGATTTTAGGGAAAGCAGCCGCTAACCAGAAGTTGATCGATTCTCAGCAGTTCGCTAAGGGTACGGTCCTGCGCGGCCCCTCCCATGCCAAAGGAGGTATTCAACTGTTCAACAAATCGGGCTATCACTACGGTGAAGCCGAAGGAAACGAAATCATCCTGACCAAAGGGGTGTACGAAAACCCGTTGCTCAGGGCCCAGGCATCAGCGCTCAACGTGGCGGGTGGTGGCCGGGCGTTCGCTAACATTGCCGGAACGAGTGTGCCGGTGATGAGCGAATTCAGCTACGGTGGGGTGCCGCAGGCGCAGGAAAGTAATTTAATGGAGGTAGTCCAAGCCATTAAGGACCTCAACATCTTTGTCAACGTTACTGAAATTGACAACGTGAAAGCCGACATGGTGAAGGCAAAGGCAACGGGTGCTTATTAATTCTTCTTGGGCGTGTTTAACGCATCTTTGATAGCCTTACGAACGAAGGTGGAAACCTTAATGCCATTGGCCTTACAGTGGTCATTGAGTTGTTGGCGAAGTTCGGGTCTGGTTTCAACAATCAGCCGGGGGTCACTCACCGTTCGTTTCTCCATCGGCTTAGCGGCTAAATATTCGGTTCGGGCCCGGCTAATCTCAGCCCGTTCCATCTCGGTGGTTTTGGCACGGTACTGACGCACGTTGCCGAAGACTGACCGGACCATACTTGTGATGCTCTCGCCGTGCTTAATCCGCACTAAAGCCGCCCCGGGTAGCTCATTCTCAGGCATACAACAAAGTTTTATACGCATAGCAAATGCCGTTACAAAGCATTACGCTAAGATATAAACTTTTAGCCACTACGTAACTTCACGGCTCAACATTTACCCCCGTTCTGCCGTGGCGAAAATTGCCAACGTTCAAATTTATGGTGAGATTCTGCCCGAAGGCTACATCTGGGATGATGAGGGAACGTCCCTCTACCGGGTCCGTAAACAAATCGAAGCCGCTGGCGAATATGATTCGATAACCTTAAATATTTTCTCCCCCGGCGGCTACTGTCTCGAAGGTTGGGCCATTGTTGATTATCTGATGAGTCTGGGCAAGCCCGTCAATACGCTGGCCTACGGCCAATGCGCTTCGTTTGGTACGGTGTTTCACAATATGGGCGTAGTGCGTGAGGTCTCTCCCCACTGCGACTACGTCATTCACCGGCCCTGGGACTTCATGATAGGCAATGACCTTCAGATTGACAAGGCCAACGCTGGTCTGAGAAAAGAAAACACCAAGCTTTTTGAGCACTACGCCAAGTCAACGGGTAAGACTGTCGATGAACTGGCGGCATTGATTCAGGAAGAAGATCTCAAGCTATCCCCCCAGGAGACCGTTGACCACGGCTTCTCAACGGCCATCTACCAGCCGGGCGCTGCGGCCAATGTCGACATTGATAAGCTGCCCCGTCGCAAACCATCCTACTTGATGAGCCTGAAGGACCGCAAGCCCAACCCCAACGCTCCCAACGAATTTCAACTAAATAAAAAAACCACAATGGCAGAGGAAAAGAAATCCTTGTTTGCCGCTATCCGGTCGTTTCTGGCCTTCGCGGATGGTGAAGAAACCAAGGCCCTTGACGTACCCCTGAAAGACGGACGTAAACTGGTCACCGACTCGACCGGAGACGTGCCGGTGATTGGCGACAAGGCCACGCTCGACGGCACACCGGCTCCCGATGGGGATTACATCACCGACAAGGACGTGGTCATCACCGTGAAGGATGGCGAAATCACTAACGTGGTTGAACCGGCCGCAACGACTACCGATTCGGTTCCTCCTGTCGTTCCCGCTGAAAGCGCAACCGTCGCAGCCCTGAAAGCTGACAATGTAAAACTAACGGCTCAGTTAAAAGAGGTCACCGACCGGCAAACTGAAATGGAACGGCGGCTAAAACCCGTACTGGCCGCAATGGTCTCGCAGGACCCGCAGACTCAGAGCAACGTGCAGCCCGCTACCCGTAATACCGAGTCGACTACTGACCGGGATGAAATGCTCAAAGCCCACGTAGCCAAATTCGCCAAGAAGCCTGCACAAACAGCGGCTTAAGTACCGGTAACCCACCACCACTTGTACCACCAACTAAGCTAGCTAAAGGCAACTAAAGACTATGTCAGCAATTCAGGCACCGCACGGCATCACCTATAACGGTAAGCAGGCAACCGAATACATTTGGTTACCCGCCCTTACCGTCTCTGGCCTTGAGGATCACTTCAAGGTAGTAACCGGCGTTAACAGCACGACGCAGGTTACGTTTGCTCAGCAACTCGACAAAATCACCCAGCGCGATTCGGGTTGTACTCCCGTTTACAACGACTTCCAGATTCCCCGTACGGAAAAGTTCTGGAACCCGAAGGTCGTCGAAGCTACGTTGACTCAGTGCTATACCGACGTGTACGGCTCAAGCTTTGAACAATCGTTACGCGCTGGCACAGACCGGCCCAAATTAGAAGGTACTGACATTGAGCAGTTCATTCTCGATGCCGCCGTTCCAGCCGCTGCCCGCGACCTGCTGCGCATGGTGTACCTATCGAAGTACACCATCAACTCCACAGAATTAACGGGTGGATCTGGTGACGTGAAGAACTATAACCAAATCGACGGCATCTGGACCAAGAACGTAGCGGCCGTAGTTGCGGGCAAAACGCCCCGTTACGTCATTGCCGAAAACACGGCCACCACTACGGCGGGCCAAAAGCTGGCCGTCGGCCGGGGGCAGGAGATTCTGCGGGAAGTGTACGACCAGCAGGACATCGTCATGATGCAGATGTCCGACGCGGACAAGCTTTTTGAGGTTACACGGTCGGTCTACATGAATTACTACCGTGAACTTGAATCCAACAAAGCGCTTGAGAGCAGCCGGGCTATGCTCACCGACGGCCAGTCAACGCTGACCTATATGGGCATTAAACTGAGAATCATGGACGTGGTTGACCGTTACCTGATTTCTGACTTCACCTTCGGTACGGGTGCCAACAAAACGGTCACCAACCCGCACCGGGTTCTGCTCAGCGTGAAAGATAACCTTCAGGTGTCCATTGATACGCCGACGGCTGTCCTTGCTTTCCAAACGTGGGATGAGCCAAAAGATAAGCGCTGGTACGGTCGGGGTATGATTGCCCTTGATACGCAAATCGCTATCGAAAACCTCAACTCAACCGCTTACTAACCTCACCATTCACCCAGCCGGAACCCCTAAGCAGGTTCCGGCTTTATCCTTACTGCATTATGTCCTGCGCAACCGCTGATATAAAGAAGAACCTCGGGCTCAACAACTGCGATGATCCGCTGGCAAAAGGGGTGGATGAGACCGTGTTCATTGGCCGCTTCGCCTGGCTCGATACGCACTCCGCTGACTCGGCCAACAAGAAGATTATTAAGACGCTGACGCTGAAATCGGGCAAGAAACTGCTTCGCTTCATTGGCCAGAACTTTTCAAACCAGATCACCAGCGGTTTTTCGGCCAATGAGTTTGGTAACAACGTTCCTCAGGGCCTGCGTTACATCCTGTTTTCCAATAATGCCGATGACGAAGCCGAACTCGATGCGCTGATCAACCTCAAGGACGTGTTCGCCATTGTCAAAAAGAACGGCAACCCGGGCGTGTACAAAATCGTCGGTTGGAAAACCGGTCTTCGCATGACTAACCTGGGATCTGATTCAAACGACGACACCCTGAAAGGTGCCTACACGATTGAGATGTCAGCACCGGACGAGAAGACCACCTTCTACACGTTTAAGCACACACTGGTAGGCCCACCCATTGTCGATGACACGGACATCTACCTTGACGGGTTAGCCCTGGCAGTAGCCTAAGACGCGTCCGCCATGAGTCTTGACGATCTATTTGCGATAGTAAACCCGTGGTTTGAAACGGGTTTACTATCCGAGTCTGACAAGCCAGCCGTTCAGCGGGTATATACCGAACTGACCGGCGATACGGGCGAACGTTGCCGGACATGCGCTTCGTACTGGTCCGACGTACTACACACCCTGCGCGTTCATCTTAAAGCAAACGGTTATCAATCAATGGATATGAGCAATCAGGAATACATCATCCGGGAAGACACGGCCTACGTGCAGGTACATGGCCTGCCCCACGTCTACATTAATAAGGGTACCGGTAAAGAATCAGCCTCGGCGCAGTACCTGACCGACGTTATCGCCAAAGATTTGCTGAAGGAAAAGCCCGATTTGGCCGACACCATTATCAAAAACCCGGACTATAACCCGGACTCGGCCAAATCGGGCAAGCCAGCAGATGCCCCTGCTAAACCAGCGGCAAGGACAGCAACCGCAGCGAAACCCAAGAGCAAGGCCAAGGCTGCGGTCGTTGAGCCCAGCGGGGCGGTAGTCGTCACCGATATGGAAGCCACCACCCCCGTTCCCCATACGACTACGGACCCCTCAACCGAATCGGCTCCCGAGAATCAGTCACCTAAAGAGTAAGACGCCGAATGGCTACAATCTTAACGCGGCCGAAGGCACGAAAAAGGTCCGACACCAAACCAACGGTGTCGGGCTTTTTGCCATTCGGTGAGGGCGATGTTTTTCCCCAGAACATCAAAGATGCCATTGAGGATTCAGACACGGCCGATGCGGCTATAAGAGCCCGGCAGGAATTCATTGTCGGTAACGGCATTGATGACGAAGCGCTGGCCGATATGATTGTCAACCGAGACGGCGAAAGCCTGGACGACGTTGTTGACGGCATTGGCTGGAACATATCCGAAGGAAGCGCCATTATTCTGCACATCGGTTACAATATGTTGGCCGAGGTTGTGTCTATCCGATCAATCGACTGGGGGCAGGTTCGATTGGTTGAGCCTGATGAGAAAGGCAGAATCACCCACATCGGCATCTTTCCGTATCTGGATTCCGATTACAAAAAAGACAAAGAGAAAAAGAAGATTCATACCCTTTGTCCGGTCTTTAACGACGATCCCACCGTCGTGCTCGATCAGATTGCGGCCGTCGGCGGCATTCACAACTACTACGGGCAGGTGCTTTACGTGAAAGTGGGCAAGCGGTCCTCGTCGTACTACGCTCAGCCTTCGTTCTTTGGGTCAATGAAAAACCTTGAGATTGAAAAGGAGCTCGTTGACTACGATGACAGCATCGTTAAAAACGGCTTCAATATTTCCGGAATTTGGAAGCAATTAAAAAAGGCCGACTCCCAGCAGCAGCAGGATGAAGACGATGACAGCATCGTTTCCAAACTCGAAGAACACCAAGGGGGCGAAAACGGGGGTAAGCTGCTGGTATTTGAAGCGGAGGACATTGACGAACTGAATGCGGCTGACTTTGTGCCTACCACCGGGGTGGGTCTTGCCGACCGTTACAACGCAACCAGCGATAGGGTAATGCAACGAATAGCCCGGCGTTTGCGGGTGCCGAATGAACTGATTAACATTCGCAAGTCAGGCGGCATTGCACCAACGGGCGAAGAGATGAAGGTGGCCAGTCAGATGATGCAACAGGCGGTCAACAAAGATCAGCGCCGGATTGACCAAATCCTTTCCCGCGTCATGGTCAGATGGCATGAGCCGTTGCCCGAGCCTAAGTTTATCCTGGAAAACCTAAACTACTTTACCAATGAACCCAACGCCACCCCTGCTACCGCCCTCCCCGCTGTTCGCTGATTCTGCCCACATGCTGGTCAGTAGTGCTGATTACCAAATGTTCATTGGTGATATTCCCGTCACGTTTGATACCGAGCGGCACCTCAGCGCTATTCAGCAAAAAGTAGTTCGCAAATGGCTTACTGAGTTAATTGGGACAGCAAAGGTAAATGAGGTAATCAAATGGGTCCACGACGCGCCTGTTGAGTCGGGTGAACCGGTTTACACGGATGTACAAAAACAATGGCTTGACGCGCTGATCCCCTTCGTGTGTAACGCGGTCTGGAGCGAGTACATTTTGCGGGGTAACGTCAACATTACCGATACGGGGCCGGTTGAGAAGATGTCGGCCACAAGCACCCAGCCGATCAGCGACACCCAGCGGACCCAGCTTCACCGGTTTTACAAGGGCGATGCCGAAAGCTATGCTTTGCAGTTGCAGGCGCTGGCCAGAACCGATACCTGCGGATTCACCGGGGGGTCAAGGCGTCCCAGCCTGAAAACTGCTGGTGGCAAACGAGCGGGCCGTACGTACTGATTGGTTAAGTGAGTAGCGGGGAGGGGGCAAATAGTAAATACTTTCAGTATGACTACAGTAGAAAGTAATGAATAAATACATTACCTGTTGATAAATAGGTAGTTAGGGATGTTAAATCTGTTTTTTAGCAAAAATAAAACGAAAGCAGGAAAGGTTTCGCGTATTATGTGGAAAATCCGGTGCTGACAAGGGCACGCGTAACGTTCCCGGCCATAAGGTAGCTATCGATACGTATCTTCGTTTTTCAGACCTGTTATTCACATGAGCACCATTTTGATTCTGAATGCCCGTTTAGTTAATGAAGAGCAAACTATTGAAACGGATATTCTAATTGTCGACGGCTTCATTGAGAAGATTGCGCCCAATTTGTCCGGCCAACCAGCCAATCAGGTGATTGACGCGAAGGGGCAATATTTGCTGCCCGGCTTTATCGACGATCAGGTGCATTTTCGGGAGCCGGGTTTAACGCACAAGGCGAGTATCCGGTCAGAGTCGCGGGCGGCCGTGGCCGGGGGCGTTACCTCATTTATGGAGATGCCCAACACCGTCCCGAACGCACTGACGCAGGCGTTGCTGGCCGATAAATACGAGATTGCCGCTCGGTCGTCAATGGCGAATTACTCATTTTTTATGGGCGCGTCAAACGACAACCTCGCCGAAGTGCTCCGCACCGACCCACGCTCCGTTTGTGGTGTCAAAGTGTTTATGGGGTCATCGACCGGCAACATGCTGGTTGATGACGAACACGTACTGAACGAGCTGTTCCGGGAAAGTCCCATGCTCATTGCCACCCACTGCGAAGACGAAGCCACTATCCGGGCCAACACCGAACGTTACCGTGCTAAGTACGACGATACGGCCGGGCCGCGTCAGGCAAGCGCAGCCTTACACCCGCTAATTCGCAACGAGGAAGCCTGCCTGATCTCATCATCACTGGCGGTTGAACTGGCCCGACGACACAACACCCGATTGCACGTGCTGCACATCTCGACCGCCGACGAACTGGCGCTTTTCAGCAATCAGTTACCGCTTGCCGAAAAACGCATAACGACCGAAGTCTGTGTGCATCATCTCTGGTACGATAGTGCAGATTACGCCCGGCTGGGAAATCAGATCAAGTGCAATCCGGCCATAAAAGACGCGCACCATAAAGAGGCACTACTGACCGCGCTGCTCGATGACCGCTTAGACATTATCGCTACCGACCACGCGCCACACACCTGGTCTGAGAAGCAGCAACCGTATTGGCAGGCTCCCTCAGGGTTACCGCTGGTGCAGCACCCGCTGCTGATGATGCTCGACTTTGTGCAGCAGGGCAAGCTGTCAATCGAAACGCTCGTGCGCAAGATGTGCCATGCCCCCGCCGACTGTTTTCAGATCGACCGGCGCGGCTACGTTCGGGAGGGGTACTGGGCTGATCTGGTGCTGGTCGATACGAACCAGCCGACGACGGTCTCCAAACAAAATCTGTTGTATCAATGCGGCTGGTCACCCTTGGAGGGCCACACCTTCGGCGCTACGATTACTCACACCATCGTATCGGGCGAGTTGGTTTACCAGGACGGCAACTTCCTGACCGACCGGGCGGGTAGCCGATTAACGTTTAACCGGTAGCCCGAATTTTTTCGTCTACTTCTTGCACGATTGCAAGCGAGCCGCTTATCTTTGCAATCCCAAACAGGGGCAATACCTACGCCGAAGTGGTGAAATTGGTAGACACGCACGTTTCAGGGGCGTGTGTCTTCACGGACATGCGAGTTCGAGTCTCGCCTTCGGCACCGGAGCCTGTCAGCAATCGCTGACAGGCTTTTTGTTTCTGATCCTATCCTCCATACCCGGCTCGTTCATCGATATTATCAGAATAGAAATAGAATCGCTATCGCCAAAATGGTGTGTTGATTAGGACGTCACAGGATACAGTCTAAGCTTAATTCTCCGTCTTCTTTCCAAACTTAGTTCCGAAAAAGTCACCCGCGTTCCACATAGGACGGGCGTCGGCCTGAGCGGTGAGGTAGCCGATCAGGAACTGCAATTGGACATGCCGGGAGGCTGCGTTCCAGTCGAAGGGTTGGTTCATGTCGTCCCCTGGCGTGTGGTAGGTGGTCGCCCGCCAGTCGAGGTTGAGTTTGGTGCCGTCGCGGTCATCGCCGGTGGTGGAGCCACTTTTGATGTAGATCGCCGGGATGCCCTGCCGCACAAAACTGAAATGGTCGGAGCGCATAAACACGGACTGTTCGGGAATGGGATCTTTGGCTATCTGCACCCCTACAAACCCGGCTGCTGCCTCCACCGCCCCCTTCATGCTTGAGTGCTCGGAGCCGTAAGGAACAATGTCTAATAGCGGATGAAAGAAGAACGGCATGTCGAGGCACAGGTTTGCCACAATACTCGCCTTGGGGATGGTTGGGTAGCTGGCGAAATAATCGGAGCCGAGCAGTCCCATTTCTTCGCCCGTTACGGCTACGAACAGGATAGACCGACGCGGTTTTTTGGGTAACGACGCAAACAGCCGGGCTGCTTCAAGGTTGATGGCCACGCCCGACGCATTGTCGTGCGCTCCATTATTAATCGAATCGCCCGGCGTGGACTCGCCTTTCATGGGACCGCCCGGCCGTGCCGGGGTAATGCCGAGGTGATCGAGGTGCGAGACGTAGACGACGTATTCGTCTTTTAGTTTTGGGTCAGTACCGGGAAGCAGGCCTACAATGTTTTCGCCCACCAGACCGTCGCTTAGGTCGGTTTGGGTGTGGGCACGGACCGACACGTTTAGTGGAAACGCCTGCGGTTTACTCTGATTGGCGGCCAAACGAGCTTCCTCAAAAGTCCTGGGTGCTTTTCCAAATAGCAGCCGGGCGGTGGAGTCGCCCAGCGAGGCTATGACGCGTAGCTGCGGAAATGTGCGTTGTGCGCGTCCCTGCGGATCAGTCCAGCGGTAGGTAGCCTGCCGGTTGCGGGGCGCGTTGGATTCAATACGGGCGCGAACGTCGGTGGGCAGGCTGAACGTGATTAACCCTACCGCCCCGCGCATAGCCGCTACTTCCTGCTTCGCCGACCCTGAGTAAGCCCGTTGATTTGACGGAAAGGTGGCCGGAGCACCGTTGAAACAGGCCACAATTTTGCCCCGCACGTCAATCCCGGCGTAATCGTCGTAATCTAACTCCGGAGCCGACACGCCAAATCCCACAAAGACCACGGGTGCCGATACGTCACTCACCGGCTGACCGAAATTTGGACTGACGATAAAATTCTTGCCGTAGGTTAGCAACCGCTCCTGACCCCCATCAACCAGCGCGAGTGAACTGGCTTCTTCGCGGACCTGCGCTTTCCGTAACGGCACTGCCTGCCGGTAGGTGCCGCGCTGTCCCATTGGATTAAAGCCAAGCGTTTTAAATTGTTTCTCTACATACTGAGCGGCCAACTCATAGCCCGGCGTACCAGGTTTGCGGCCCGCCAGTTTGTCGTCGGCTAAGTACCGCATGTGTGCTTCAACGGCGTCGGGACGCACGCTCCGGGCGGCTTTCTGCGCTTCAGCGGGGATTGCAGTGGGAACAGGTTGGGCCGAAACCGACTGAATCAGACCGGCACAGATCAAGAGCGCAAGACGTTTTTTCATTGTGTTCATAAAATCCTGACCAACTTAGTTACCCCTAAGATAAGGCAGTATTTTTAGCAAACGAACCAATGAGGTACTATCAGCGATGGGGTACGGCTTGGGTAACGCATTGCCGGGGAACTTCAGGATTGATGAAGGTGCAACACGTCAGAATTTTGATTTACCAAATTACTATACAAAATTTATAGGACAAAATGACTAACTCTGTAGGTCCACGGAATTTACACGTTAACTAAGCTGATGTATGATCTCCAAGAAAGCAAAATACGCCATCAAAGCCCTGAAGGCTTTAACACAGGCCTATGGAAACGGGCCTGTGTTAATTGCGCAAATTGCTGCGCAGGAATCTATTCCTCAGAAGTTTTTGGAAAGTATTTTGCTGGATTTACGAAACCACGGCGTCCTCCAAAGCCAAAAAGGCAAAGGGGGCGGTTATAGGTTGCGCGTTGAGCCGGAGCGCATCAATCTGGCGCAGGTGATTCGGATTATCGACGGTCCCATTGCGCCAACGCCCTGTGTTTCACTCAATTTTTACGTCCGTTGCGACGACTGCTCCGATGAGGAAACCTGTCAGATCCGACCAATTATGCTGCGGGTGCGCGACGCTAATCTGGCGGTTTATGAAATGACAACAATGCGGATGTTAGTGGACGGCGCCGAACCGATTAAGCACTTGACAGACTAATAAAGATGTAGTCCGCCCCCCCAGCTTGTTCGCCTAACTCCAATTCAGCTTTGGTAGTGAATTTGCTTTTCGGTTCAGTTCATCTCAATCTGACTCCAGCCCGTTTGCCGGTATTGCCGGAACAAAAACCAGAATAGACCGGCCGACACCGGGATAGCGCACAGAACGCCGTAGGGGACGAGCGTCAGGCCATAATGCGAAAACCCAACAACGCCCAGTACAACACTGACCAATATGCCCCGCGCCGTGTTGTTTTGCTTCAGTGCATCCTGTTCGACGGAGAAGGGCAGATGCCGCGTCGACAACAGAGCCGCACTCATGAGCATGATCAGCGAGTTGAAAAACGCTAGCACCACATCCGTGATTTTATCGGTACCGTATCTGAACAGTATATAAGCAGCCAGTAGGAGGTAAAATGGCATCAATAGTTTGACAATGAGCGCTTTCAGCGACCCCGATAACACGTCGCCTGGGTCGCGAATGGGCGCGCTGCCATATACCCACGAGGCCCGGTAATTGTCGGAGACGCTCAACTGATACTGCGCGACCATGACATAAATTCCGGCGAAGTACAGCGCAAAGAGGTAAAAAAAGCCGCTTCTGCCTAAGCTTTGTCCCTGAACCGACATCACGATAACGTAGGCCAGCCCAAATCCCAACTGCGGATACGTTTTTAGTTTAAATTTCCGGTCGCGGCCCGTCACGCGCCACGTAAAGGCAAAGGCGGCCCGTTCGAGCGGGGTCGTCGTGATCCAGTCCGACACCCGGTCGACCCAGGCCGACTGGGTTTGGCGGGCCGATTGGTCTGACTGGGATAGTGACGAGGAACCACTTTCCTGATCGATGCTGCTCAATTTCTGCGTGAAATCGAGCGTCAGGAATCGATTCATAAACCATAGTCCGGCAAAGGGCATCAGGAGTGCCAGCGTCAAAAATACTAAGTGCGTTTGGTCAATTACCGGCCTGACGAAAACCTCAACAGCACCCGCCATCCACATCGGCGGCAGGGCATAATGCCACCATTCGTGGGTCAGCGCTTCGCTCAGCATCGTCTCCGTATCCATCAGGCGTGGCAGTAGCTGGTAGCCGCCGTAGAACAGAACGGCCATCACGATCTGGAAATAGTTGATTACTTCGCGCAACTTCTCTTCGCTAATAAACCGCATCAGCACTAAGTAAAACACGTTCGTCAGAAACACCATCAGCACCGCCGACAGCAGGCTCATAACCAGAAAAAGCAACCCCGCCAATGCCCCAAACCGGTAACTAATCACCAAAACGCCCACCGCCGACAGCGAGAGGGCAATGGCGAATAGATAGCTGGTAATATGAACAATCCGGGCTAACCACAAGGTGCGGCTACTAACCGGCCGGGGCAGAATAATTTGATTATCAGATGAGTCGAGAATGACTGATGAGAAGTCGGAGATGAGTGTCATAGCACACAGCGCCATAATGTAAGCGAACTGCAACGTCAGCGGGAAAAACATCAGGTCTTTACCGCTTCTGGAGAGCATACTTAAACTAATCAGGCCACCAACGAAGGCGTAAATGCCTAAAGTTCGTGTGAAACTGCTGTTGTTCTCCGCCGACTGCTTGCCGTAGCGTCCGAGGCTAACGATGCTCCGGCGGTTATCCATCATTAGCTTAACCTGAACGATGGCACGCAACTGACCATAGTCGGCACCCATCGCCCGAAATAGGGGTTGCAGTCGGTCGAGAAGGGAGAGAATAAGGCTGGTCATTGGTTAAGAGCCTGAATAAATTCGCCGGCTACCGAGATTTGTCCGTCACTGCCGGTCAGTTCGGCAAAGAGTTGTTCGAGCGATTCGGGCCGCTGTTGCTGCAATTCAGCGAAGGTGCCGTCGGCGATAATCTGACCCTGAGCGATAATGATGATCCGATCCGAGATTTTCTCGACCACGTCCATAATGTGCGAGCTATAGAAAATCGTTTTGCCGCTGCTGGCTAACTGACGAATAATTTCCTTTACCAGCACTACCGCGTTGGCGTCCAATCCCGACAGTGGCTCGTCTAAGAAAATAACGTCGGGGTTATGGAGCAGGCCTGAAATGAGCAGCACTTTCTGGCGCATTCCCTTCGAGAAGGTCGTCATGCGGGCGTTGGCGTGGTCGGCAAGCTGAAACAACCGGAGCAGGTCAAGGGCCTTACGCTCAATCTGGTCGTTGCCCAATTCATACAACTGTCCCACAAACTGGAGGTATTCCATCGGCGTGAGCGTGTCGTAAAGGGCCGCATTTTCAGGAACGTAGCCAATCCTGCGTTTGATGTCGAGCGCGTGGGTCTTCACGTCCATGCCCAGCACATGCGCTTCACCGGTGTAATCGGGCAGCATCCCGATCAGGATTTTGAGCGTCGTGGACTTACCCGCGCCGTTGGGACCGATATAACCGACGACCTGCCCAGCCGACACGCTGAGGTCAATGCCTTTCAGCACGTGGATTGTGCCGTAGTATTTATGCAGATTCTGAAGTTGAATAACGGGCTGATCGGTCGTCATGATTGCTCTTTACATTTCCTCCACATAAACGTTCGTTCAGGTTGAGTACGAAAGATAACCAAAATAGCTCGCCCGGCGACAGGCCGAACGAGCTATTTTGGTTATCCGAGTTAACTATTACAGACGTTGCGTTACGCGTTCGCTGTGACAGTCAATTGTTGGGCAATCGTTTCCATCCGACGTAAAATCTGCTCCGCGTTTTGACGAACATCTTTTTGAGCCGCTAACCGTTGGTCAGGAGTCAAGCTATTGGTCCGCTTCTCGACATCACCCCAAAATGCCTGACGTTCCTCAGGCGTTGAAAGCAACTGATACTGCTCAAATTCGTCGGCTATTTGTTGTTTGAAATTGTTCATGTGTTTGTCGTTTGACCAGTGAACTTACACTATTCTTTGTTCTCGTTCAAGCAACGTTGAATGACAACCATCAGATCAAGAATCTTGTCTCGGTAGTCAGCATGTTCAGATGGCGACATAGAGAGTTTACCATCGTAGTCAGTATGAAACTTCAACAACTTACTCATCTCCTCAAATTCCTGCCTTAGCTTTCTTCGTTCTTCCGGTGTCATACAAAGTGAGTAATGCCATTATAGCGATCAGGCTGCGACATTCTCTGCAACGTTTACTAACTGATGTTACGCCAATCCCATTTCTGGATATTGGCTAAGTTGGTTTTTGAGGACGGATAGTTCGGCAAAAGCCGCTTGTAGGGCTTTGAGGTACAATCGCCCTTTCAAGGCAAAATGGTTTGTATGGGCGGCCAGCCGCAAACGCTCCAGTTTGACATAGGCGCAGATGCTGGCAAACAGATGGTTCGCCTGAGTGCGGTGGGTGCGCGTGGGCGACTTCTCCAGCGAGGCATTCTGCTTGAGTGATTTGTGATACTCCTCGATACCCCACCGTTTTTGGTAAGTTGTCAAGAGTTGCTGGTAAGTCATCGTCACATCGGTAATCAGCAAGAGCAGTTCACCAACCGACCCATCCTTGTTGGGAAGAATGTCACCACAAATCGCTACGGGTGCTTGCACCGAGCGAATGTAAACGGTCAATACGGTGCCTGGCTGAAGCGTTAAGCTGCTGATTTTGACAAACTTACCGTTAGCTCGGTCGGATTTGGAACGGGCTACTTCCAGATTAGACTTGACCGCACCCAGATAGTGATGTTTCAAGCCTAAGACCAGGTTGATGTTGTCGGAATTGGTGTACCAGGAGTCGGCCAGCACATAGCGAAAAGGCACGGAGTTTTGATGGGCTTGGCGCACCATATCCTGAAACATGTGGTGCTTGGTCCGCTCTGAGCGCCAGACCGTTTGGCGGTTTTTTAGCTCGGATCGCTGCGTTTTAATGACTGGCTCAAAACTCAGCGGACACTGCCCTTTACTGGTTTGGTAGACTAAACTGACGAAATTGATACCCCGCACGTAATCACCGCTGGTGTGGTTGTAGTGGGTGGTAACCAAACCATTTTCGTCACTGTGGGGCTTGTGAGCGATACTGTCATCGGTGAGTAAAACACCATCCGGCTCTTGGATTTGGCGAATCAGGGGCTTGACGTGTTGCCACAGGGTTCGGTTATCGCCTTGAAGTCGGTTGAGCAGATCGGTCACCGCATCGTGGCCTACGGCTCCATCAGTCAGCCGTGACAAACCGGTGGCTGTGGTCTGGCCAAAACTACTGAGTAAGTAATCAGTATAGAGGTCGAGATTTGTCTGCATACTCAAAAGTAAACCTGCCGCTCAAAAGCTGGCGTAACATCAGTTACTAAATCGTGTTTCATTAAATATTCGGCAATCTGAACGGCGTTGGTAGCGGCTCCTTTGCGAAGATTGTCGGCCACAATCCACATGTTTAGTGTTTTTGGCTGGCTTTCGTCCCGCCGAATACGGCCTACGAATACTTCGTCTTTCCCGTGCGCCGTCAGCGGCATCGGGTAAACGAAGTTTTTTGGATCGTCCTGCACAATCACGCCTTCAGCGTTGGTCAGTAAGGCAACAACTTCGTTCAGGTCAAACTCGTTTTCAAACTCAACATTGACTGCCTCCGAATGGCCGCCAATGGTGGGAATTCGCACTGTCGTGGCCGTGACTTTGATGGAGTCATCGCCCATGATCTTCTTGGTTTCATTTACCATCTTCATTTCCTCTTTCGTATACCCGTTATCGAGGAAAACATCGATGTGGGGCAGCACGTTGAGGTCAATCGGGTGCGGGTACACTTTAGCCACATCGTCGCGGCCTTCGCGCTCGGCGAAAAGCTGGTCGACGGCGGCTTTGCCAGTTCCCGTCACCGACTGATAGGTCGAAACCACGACACGTTTGATGGTGTAATGATCATGGAGGGGCTTGAGCGCCACCACCATCTGAATGGTCGAGCAGTTAGGATTAGCAATGATTTTATCGTCGAGCGTCAGCGTATCAGCGTTGATTTCGGGCACAACGAGCTTCTTGGTTGGGTCCATCCGCCAGGCCGACGAGTTGTCGACAACCGTTATACCCGCTTCTGCAAACTGGGGCGCGAGGGCCAGTGAAGTGCTGCCCCCGGCCGAGAAGATAGCGACGGCGGGCCGGGCCGCGATGGCATCCTGAAAGCTGACGACCGTGTGCGGTTTACCCTTGAACAGAATCTGTTTACCAACCGACCGCTCGGAGGCAACCAAAATGAGTTCGGATACGGGGAAGTTGCGTTCTTCCAGTACTTTCAGGATTTCGCTGCCGACTAAGCCGGTAGCGCCAACAACGGCGATTTTCATGATTTTTGCGGGCAATTGGTTGATAAATTGCCCGCAAAAATACGGCAAAAACGTTGATGGACAGACGCTGCGAGCCAAAAAACTCAGAGCCGCCCCACCAATCCGATGCCAGAAGGGCTACCTGTTGAATAGGGCGTTAGTCGCCACGAGACCCCCCGTTCCTTTAGCGCTCGGTTATAATACTGCACCGACCGGCGTAAATTCTGACCGGGAAGGTTCAAACCCCACCCAATACCCGCCAAAATAGCACCGCCCATGAACAACATCGACCCTGTGAAGTGTGCGCGTCTGCGTTGCGCGTCGGGAACGGTAACCATTTGCCTGCTGCCGCTACCAACTGGCGTTCCACAGTACATTCCGCTGGGGCATACAAAAGGCTGGGTTGTCTCAAACTTTCCGTTAGAATTTGGCCGATTTGAGAGCATAATCGGTGCGCCAATAACCGCCGTTAGCACTCCGCCCGCGATTAGCCATCCTCCGGCCTGCCGACTGCCAATATAGGCGTTGTACGCGCGTATCGCGTCTGCGTTGTCGGATGCCAGGATATACTGACCTAAATCTTTCGCCCGAATATCAAGGCCATCATACGTGTACTGTGTTTTAACGCCTGATTGCCAGTAGTATCCAGTCCACTGGCTGGTTGGTAGCAAGTCGCTGCCAATTGGTTTCAGATCGTTTTGCTGTGCCTCTGCTATGAACGGGCACAGAAGGAGAAATAGCAGAATTCGGTTCATGACGGCATGAGCGTTTGTTGTTCGTATAAGACTCAATCCAATACCAAATAGTTGTAATCTACGTGGTATTTTTATGACGAAACAAGGCGTCGAACCGCCAGACTTGTTTTGGCGTAACACATGCGTTCAGCGGCACATCCGTCGGTATCACATCAGCGATGTACTCGACTGGTTCAAAATGCGACACGCCTATTTTAAGGCAATCCGGGCGGCATTCGGCCAAAAACTGATCGTAATAACCCATACCGTAGCCAACGCGGTGACCTCGCTTGTCGAGGGCCAGCAGCGGTACCAAAACGAGGTCTATTTGTTCGCTGTTGATAGCGACGCATGTGTCCGGCTGCGGTTCAGGAATACCCCACCGGTTCTCCGTCAAGGGTGTTTCGGGCGTAATGAGGTGATGGGTGAGCTGATTTGTTAATGTGGCTGCTACCGGAACCGCGACTTTAATACCGGGAAACTCCTGCCAAACGCGGTGAATGATTGCCCATGTATCGACCTCGTTTTGGCGGGCGATGGGCAGAAATGTGTGCAGAATTACTCTTTTATTTTCGGCGAATTCATCAAAAAACTCGTCAAAAAGTAGATTCGTAATTGCCCGGCTTCGGTGCATAACGTCCTCCGCCGACAAAGCCCGCCGTTGAGCCAGAAACGCCTGTCGCAGTGCTGACTTGGTCATAGTTTCAGCGTGGCCGGGAACAGCCTGTTTTACTCCAGACAAAGTTGCATCCGGTAGTCGAACGGGTCAAAAGCCGACAACATTTTTTGGAGGAAAGTGCGGTCGTTGAGGTGAAATGTCAGGAAGTTCTCGGAGCGCTCCTGCAAGCCGCCGTTGGGAAATAGCTCATTCTTAACGGCTAATAACTGCCGGACGCCCGTTTCCTGATTGCGCTCTTCGGCCCGTCGCATTTTCTTTTCGAGCCGGGCTACGGCATTGGCAAACCGCTTGGTCTCGGCCAGAACCGCTTTTTCAAGCGTCGGATCAACCATCTGCGCTTTGTGAAGAATGGCATCGAGGGCTTTACTAACGGTTTTGTTTTCGTTGTCGAACTTCAGCGCGTGGCTTGTGTGCTGCTCCACAAACTCACGTTTGAGCGCAATCGTATCCTGAAACAAGTCTTCGGGCATCAAGCCCATTTTACGGATGCGTTTGGCACTTACGGCGGGCACATACGTTGCAAAGTTGCGCGGCATCAGCATCGGGAAAGGTACATGGTACTGGTCGAACACCGACTTAAGTTGCAACCAGTAAGGCACTTCCGACGGCCCACCAATGTAAGCCAGATTGGGCAGAATCGTTTCCTGATACAGCGGCCGCAGCACCACGTTTGGGCTGAATCGTTCCGGGTGTTCATCCAGGAGCTTCAGCAACTCGCTCTCTGAAAACCGGAGTTTGTTATGCACGACTCTGTACGCTCCATCCTTATACTCGATGCGTTCCCGGACTTGGTCATCCAGATAAAAGAGGTTTATGTCGCGGGGGGTGATGATCGTTTTGTAACCAAGAGCGGACAACCGTTCCGTTTGCTCCTGCACCAAACTGCCGGATTTTTGATGAATAAGCTCGTCGCGCATGACGGGCGCAAAAACGCGCTTCAACGCAGCGTCATCGGCGTCCAGACAAACAAGCCCTTCTGCGCCAAACAGTTCATTGATATAATACCGAACAGCGTCTGCCAGTGTATCGTGCCTGAAATAGGCTTCCTCAAACAGGGTCAGCTTCTCCGGAATCTGCCCAAACAACGTCCTTAGCTCTTGCGGATTCATTCGCCCAACGGCCCCGCGCTGCTCCGTTTGCCAGGCGTATTTTTTACCAAACAGCGAAAAATGATTGATTTCGGCAAAGTCATGGTCTTCGGAAGCCATCCAGTACACCGGCACAAAGTTATAAGCTGGGTAAGCGGCTTTCAGCTGCCGGGCCAGCTTAATTGTCGTAACGAGTTTATAAATGATGTAGAGCGGCCCCGTGAAGATGTTCAGTTGGTGGCCCGTCGTGACCGTAAATGTGTTGGGCTGAAGCAGAGCCGAAACGTCGGGTTTTTTGGTGATGTGCCGATACTGTCGTTCGAGCGCATCGACCAAAACAGACCGCCTTTGCGCGTCGAACGTGCGTCCATCAAGTTGATGCTGAAACGCCGGTAGCGTTGGAAATTGGTTGTAAAACGGTTGTAATGAGTCTTTCTGGTCGAGGTAATCAAGAAACAGGGAAGAAAACTGGCCGGTGGATGCGAGCGGCAGGTACTGACAGTCCATGCAGGGTAGGATTTACTGAGGGCAACAACGGAGAAACCCGCAAGGTTCGGGGCTGTTGTGAGTCGAACCTTGCCGGTTCGTGAATTTATGGAGTGACCTCTCCGTACAAATCAAACTCTTCGGCCCGATTGATGCGCACATTGGCGAAGTCGCCTAAGCGCACCAACCCGTTCGCCGGAACCAGCACTTCGTTGTCCACTTCGGGTGAGTCGGCTTCGGTGCGGCCAATGAAATAGCCGCCTTCTTTGCGGTCGAACAGCACTTTGTACGTCTGTCCCACCTTCCGCTGATTTAGTTCGTGCGAGATGCCCTGTTGCAGGTCCATCAGCTCGTCGGCGCGTTCCTGCTTGATGTCGGCTGGAATATCATCAGGCATCGAAAAAGAGTGCGTATCGTCCTCGTGCGAGTAGGTGAACACGCCCAGCCGGTCAAAACGCATCCGCTCAACAAAATCATACGTTTCGGCAAAGTGGGCGTCAGTTTCGCCGGGGTGCCCCACAATCAGCGTCGTACGCAGGGTAATGTCTGGGATTCGTTCGCGAATGCTGTAAATCAGATTTTCGGTTTTCTCGCGGGTAATACCCCGGCGCATGAGTTTCAGCAGCTCTGTCGAGCCGGTTTGCAGCGGCATATCGAGGTAGTTGCACACGTTTGGTCGCTCCAGCATCACGTCCAATATTTCCATTGGAAAGCCCGACGGATAAGCGTACTGCAGCCGAATCCATTCGATGCCGTCAACACTCGCCAACCGGTCGATGAGTTCATGGAGGTTACGCTTTTTGTAGATGTCCAAGCCGTAATACGTCAAATCCTGCGCAATCAGAATTAGCTCTTTCGTACCTCGCCGGGCCAGCGACTGGGCCTCGGTTACTAACTCATCAATCGGCCGCGATACGTGTTTGCCGCGCATCAGGGGAATGGCGCAGAAGGAGCAGGGCCGGTCGCAGCCTTCAGCAATTTTAAGGTACGCGTAGTGCGCGGGCGTTGTCAGCAGCCGTTCGCCAACCAGTTCGTGCTTGTAGTCGGCGCGGAGGGTTTTTAGCAGCCGCGGTAATTCGTTGGTGCCAAACCAGGCGTCGACGGTCGGCATCTCGATTTCAAGTTCGTCTTTGTAGCGGTGCGACAAACAGCCCGTTACGTATACTTTGTCCACGATACCCGCGTCTTTGGCATCGACGTAGCGCAGGATTGTGTTGATGGACTCTTCTTTCGCGTTGTCGATGAAGCCGCATGTATTGATAACAACAATATTGGCGTCGTCTTTCTTCGACTCATGCGTCACGGCCATTCCGTTGCCCCTGAGCTGCGTAAACAGCACCTCCGAATCGACCAGATTTTTCGAACAACCGAGCGTGACGATATTAATTTTATTGGTACGTATGCCTTTGGTTTTCATTGGTAAAGCAGATGGAAACCCGCTTGTCTATGCAATGGATGAGCCTATGCTCACCATAGTTAAAATACGGCCTGATGCGTAATTTCGACCGTTACCTGTGCTTTCCTGCCCTTCTCGACGCGCACCGGAAAAATGTTGTTCTGGCTATCGGATAGGTTGGCGTATAACCCCTTTGGCTCCCGCACTACGACTGAATACTGCCCAACTGGCAAAGTCACGCAAAACGCCCCATCCGTTGCCGATTTCACTGTTTTAACGGGTTTAACATCCCGAACAGAGTTGATGAAGCCGTTTTCGCCCGCGTCGACCTGAGTCATATTAAGCAACGGAAAAATCAGCACCTCACGTTCGACCGGTGTGCCGCCGGGATTGGGCCGGGGCGAATCTGGACTCGGCATATGATTGCCGCGCTTCTCGACAACCGTGCCGCAAATGCCCTGTGTGACAACGGCTCTAGTATCTTTCGTTGAGCGGGATTTTTGGGAGCAGGTCGTTAGCGCTACGCTGAGGAAGAGTGTCAGGAACAGGTAAGGAGTAGGCATCATTTTTTAAAGAACGAATCTACGAATTCCATTTTGTTGAACGTCTGTAGGTCGTCGATTTTCTCGCCAACACCGATGTACTTAACGGGAATTTTGAACTGATCCGAAATGCCGATGACTACCCCACCTTTGGCTGTGCCGTCTAATTTCGTGATGGCTAATGCCGATACTTCCGTTGCTTTTGTGAACTCGGTTGCCTGAATAAACGCGTTTTGCCCCGTCGACCCATCCAGTACCAGCAGTACTTCGTGCGGAGCGTCGGGCGTTACTTTTTGCATCACACGTTTAATTTTAGTTAACTCGTTCATCAGATTGATCTTGGTGTGGAGCCGCCCGGCCGTGTCGATAATGACAACGTCGGCCCCCATGTCAACACCTTTCTTGACGGCGTCATAGGCTACGGCCGAAGGGTCGGTGTTCATGCCGTGCGAGATGACGGGAACGCCCACGCGCTCACCCCAGAGCTTCAGTTGGTCAACGGCAGCGGCCCGAAATGTGTCGCCCGCGCCGAGCACAACCTTCATGCCCCGCTTGTGAAACTGAGCCGCCAGTTTGCCAATCGTCGTCGTCTTACCCACGCCATTGACGCCCACGACCATAATCACGTACGGCTTTTTGTTAGCAGGCAAGCCAAAATCTTCGGGCACATCGGTGGAATTGTTGGCTGACAGGAGCGTGGCAATTTCTTCGCGCAGGATGCGGTCCAGTTCGTCGGTGCCCATGTATTTATCGCGGGTAACGCGGGCTTCTATCTGCCGGATAATCTTGACCGTCGTCTCTACGCCCACGTCCGACGAGATCAGCACGTTTTCGAGTTCGTCCAGCACATCTTCGTCAACGGTAGACTTGCCAACGACGGCCCGGCCGAGTTTGGAGAAAAAACTGTCTTTTGTCTTCTCTAATCCCTTGTCGAGCGTTTCTTTCTTTTCTTTCGAAAATAAACCGAATAAAGCCATATTGTAGAGTCGGTAAGTTAGCGAGTCAATAAGTTGATGAGCAGGTTTGGGAAACACTGGTCGACTGACCAACTTTCGGACTCACTAACTGTTCGGAACAAAGCAATAATGAAAAAAGTCCCACCAAGCCGCGCGGGCTGTGGGACTCTTGTAGGCATTCACACGGAAAACGAGTGGTGCAGTTCTTCAGCTTTTCAGCGCAGCCTGCACATCATCAACCGGCACCATCTCTTCCTTGAAGGTGTAAGCACCCGTCTTGGGCGATTTGATGGCTCTGATAACTTTGGCGAATGCCTTCGCGTTATCTTTTGTTTTCAGGGTTGCAACTACCTTTTTTGCCATAGCACAAGTATCTGTTAAGTAATTTCTCAGTCGATTGATTAACGAACGCTGATCAACCGACCAACACGCTAACTAAACGACCAATTATTTAATTTCTTTATGCAACGTAACTTTTTTCAGAAACGGATTGTATTTCTTCCGCTCGATACGGGCGGGGGTATTTTTCCGATTTTTGGTCGTTATATACCGGGACATGCCGGGAACACCGCTGTCTTTCTGTTCGGTGCATTCCAGAATAACCTGAATTCTATTGGCGCCTTTCTTTGCCATCGCTTAAGTCTGTTTTCTCGATAAGGAGCGCAAAGGTACGAAATCTCTTTTATTGAGCAAACAACTGCCGAGGAAATAGATGATTTGTAGTTGGTTAGCGTCAAAATTTCGTTGAGTTATCGGGTTTAGTTTCTCCCATGTCGACCTTTGCTGTCAGAATGACTACGCAAACAATTCAATACGAGTACGCCCCTGGCCACTTTAAGGCGTCGGAACCGGGCGTTTATGGGCAGGACAGTCTCAACGAAGGTGAAATGATCCTGAACATGGGACCGCAGCACCCATCGACGCATGGCGTGTTGCGGCTGGAGGTTGTGACCGATGGCGAGATTGTGGTGGATGTGGTGCCGCACGTGGGCTACCTGCACCGGTGTTTTGAAAAACACGCGGAGTCGCTGCCCTTCAATCAGACAATTCCGTTTGTGGATCGACTCGATTATTTGGCCGCCATGAACTCCGAACACGCGTTTGTGATGGGCGTAGAGCGAATGTTGGGTATTCAGAATGATATTTCCAAACGAACCGAATACATCCGGGTACTGGTGGCCGAACTGAACCGGATTGCGGCTCACTTTGTCGGTATTGGCACATATGCCCTCGATATTGGGGCCTACACGCCGTTTCTGTGGCTCATGCGCGACCGGGAGCACATTCAGCGCTTGCTCGAATGGGTCAGCGGTGCCCGAATGTTGTACAATTATATCTGGATTGGGGGCTTGTTCTATGACTTACCCGTAGGCTTCGAGGAGCGATGCCGGGAGTTTGTGAAGTACCTTAAACCAAAGCTGGTCGAGTTGCAGCAGCTTGTCATCGAAAATGATATTTTCATTGGCCGCACGGCCAATGTAGGCGTGTTGCCCTTGTCGGTGGCCATCAGTTACGGCTGCACCGGCCCCATGCTGCGTGGGTCGGGCCTGCGCTACGACCTCCGCCGGGTCGACGGCTACTCGGTTTATCCGGAACTGGATTTTGCTATTCCGATTGGCGAGGGGCGGATGGGAACCGTTGGCGACTGCTGGGACCGCAACAACGTTCGGGTGCTGGAATGTCATGAGTCGCTGCACATCGTTGAGCAATGCCTCGATCAGCTAACCGGCAACCACAAACGCACCCGCGACTATGATCCGCAGGCGGTTGTTCCCAAAAAAATCAGGCCCAAGGCAATGGATTTTTACGCCCGCGCCGAGAGTGCGAAAGGCGAGTTAGGGTTCTTTTTTCGCACCGATGGCCGGTCCGACGTGCCGGTGCGCTGCAAAGCCCGGTCGTGCTGTTTCCATAACTTGTCGGTCATTGGTGAAATCAGCAAAGGCGCGATGCTGGCAGATTTGGTGGCTATTATCGGGTCAATCGACGTGGTTATGGGAGAAGTTGACCGGTGAAACAGTGAGCAGTTATCAGGGAGCAGCCAACAATTTCGTCTAACTACCAGCGATAACTATTGGCTGCTCCCTGATAACCGCTCACTGTAGAAGCACCAGAATCTCTTTCGTGTTGCGTCCTAACCCGTCATAATCCAGCCCGTAGCCCAGTACAAATTGATTTTCGATCTCGAAACCGACATAGCGCAGTTCCACCTGCTTTGTCAAAGCCGCTGGTTTGAACAGCAACGTAGCAATAGCGATGGAAGCCGGATTTTGAGCGCGTAGCTGATCACATACCTCACAGATGGTGAAGCCGGTATCGACGATGTCTTCAACAACGATCAGGTTGCGGCTGGCGATGGATTCGCTTAAACCCAAAATCTGTTTCAACTGCCCGGTAGACTCAGTAGCGGTGTATGATGCCACCCGAATGAAGGTGATTTCGCAGGGAATCGTCAGATTTTTCATCAGGTCGGCCGCAAACAGGAACGCCCCATTAAGCACAACGACGAGCAATGGTTTTTTGTCGGCATAGTCCTGATTGATCTGATCGGCCAGTTCCTGAATTCGCGTTTGAATGGCTTCAGCAGAAATGAAGGGTACAAACGCTTTATCGTTGATGAGCAGCATGGGAGAGACAGGGAAGGTCAAAGATACAGTGGGGCTACGTATGCGGGCAAAAATTCGCCGAAAAATAAGCCCAGGTAAACGTACTACTACTGGTTTACGTTATACCTATCACGGGCGTCAAGCCTTTTAGTGACCAATAAACGCTTTATAAACAGGGTCAACGCAACTACTTGGACGGTATGCGTTGCCAGAGACAAATGAGACGGATGAAACTATTGGTGTTGACGGTATTGCTGACGGGACTGGCTACTTTAGCACAGGCCCAACTCTATGACCCGTCGGCGTTCGACAAGGTGTATAACGGTTTATTGAAGCATCCCGGCGTTCAGATTGAGTCGGCGGAGGCTATCAATCAAATGTACAATTACAAGTTCTACGAAGCGGATAAAGAGTTTCGGTGGTTGCGTACGCGATACCCAAAACACCCGATGCCTTACTTCATGCTGGGTTTGGCCGAGTGGTGGAAAATCGTGCCCAACACCGATGTCACTGACTATGATGACCAGTGCCTGATGTACATGGATTCGACTATTGCACTGGCCGAAAAGTTATATGATGAAAGCCAGAATAAACTCGAACCTGCGTTTTTTCTGGCAGCTGCCTACGCTTTCAAAGGGCGCTTATACTCGGAGCGTAAGAAGTGGACCAAGGCAACCTTTGCGGGTAAGAATGCCCTGAAATATTTTGACAAATGCAAAGGGAATGCCGACTTCAGTCCCGAACTGCTTTTTGGCGATGGCATGTATAATTATTACGCGCAATGGATTCCTGAGAACTATCCGCTGTTGAAGCCCATTCTGGCTTTCTTCCCGAAAGGAAACAAGCAGAGTGGCATCCGGCAGTTGGAAAAGACGGCCAACACGGCGTTTTACACCCGCGTGGAGGCCCGGTATTTCCTGCTTCAGATTTACAGCATGGAAAACCAGTACGAGAAGGCTTACGAGATGGCTAAGTACATGACGGAGCAGTATCCGGACAATCCGTTCTTCGAACGCTATTACGCCCGGTCAGCATTCGCACAAGGTCGGCTACCCGAAGCTGAACGAATATCGAAAAGCATTATGGCTAAAATTGAACGCAGCCAATCGGGTTACGAAGGCGTTAGCGGGCGAACGGCGGCTTACATCCTGGGATACGTAAACCAATTATTCTACAAAAATCTGCCCGAAGCCAAGAGGTATTACCAGAAGTCGATTGAATTTGCTAAGCAGACTAACGCAATGAATGCGGGCTACTATTGGTCGTCGGTGCTGGCGCTGGGTAAAATTGCGACTGATGAGAAGCAGTACGATCAGGCGCAGGGATACTATAAGGAAGTGATGGACAAAGCTGAGCGGAAGTCGAGCCAGTTCAAAGAAGCCAAGAAGGCGCTGGATGCCAGCAAAAAATCGAGAAGGGAAGAACGGCGGAAGAGGAAATAGTAAGGTAATGTAAAATGAATGACGGTCAATGGACAATGGCTGTCTACTCCATTATCCATTGACCGTTATTCATTTTACACTATATCTTCTCACGGAATCGGCAGCACTTTGCTTTCTTTAAAGGTAGACATGATGACCATTGTTTGGGTACTGGCCACTTCGCCAATTTCGTTAATCACGTCAAGCATCAGGGCCTGGTAAGACTGAATATCTTTCGCAATTACCTTCAACAGAAAATCGCCCGAGCCAGTAATGTGGTGGCACTCAATGATTTCGGGAATGGTGTTGGCTTTATCAACGAAAGACATTGTTGTATCTTTCTTGTGACCAACGAGCGTCACCATTACAAACGTGGTTACACCAAGGCCAACTTTGTCGCGGTTGAGTTGAGCGTGATAACTTTGAATAATTCCTGACGTTTCAAGTTTCTTGACGCGCTCTAACGTGGGGGCAGGAGACAAGCCAATTTCTTTGGAAAGCTGAGCGTTGGTAATTTTGGCATTGGCTTGCAGAATCTCTAAAACGTTGCGATCTATCTGATCTAACTTCTGGCTCGACATAGTAACGAATCGGTCTGATTGAACTGGGTTGCTGAACAGGGCAAAGCTACTATCTTTAACGACAAATAATCTAAAAAGATATTGGTTTTCTTCAAAAAACAATAGAAATATTGCCCGTTCTCTGCTTTAGCGGCACAAAAGTAAGTTAAATACTGAAGAGGCCAAATTAGTAACTTATCGTTTGGTAATCTTATTGAGCGTCACAGCCCGTTGTTGATTTGACTTAAATCGTGCGTCATCGACTTCTGACAGAGCCGCATGTTTGGTGGAACGTCCCTGCACCCGCGCCCGCCACATGCGCCACGAAGAAGGCTTCATTTCCCGACGCATCAGGGCAATAACCTCCTGCTCCGACAAACCAAACTGCCCTTCAATCGCGTCGAATGGAGTCCGGTCCTCCCAGGCCATTTCGATGATCCGGTCAATGTCGGCGTCGTTGAGGGCTGTTACTGCTGCGGATAGTTTCATAAGGATAGTAACGGGAAGAATCGGATAAAGGTTACGTGTTTTTGTCCTGACATTTGCCCAAACCAGCTCAGCACTATTCCTATGAAAATGCGCAAAAAATCGGATCTGCCCACCAAAATATGTCCTGTTTGTAATCGGCCTTTCAACTGGCGCAAGAAGTGGGAGCGCGACTGGGACAATGTTATTTACTGCAGCGACGCGTGCCGGACGACTGGAAAGAAACAGAATTGACCGCCTATTCAGCGACCGTGTGATCGACTATCGTTAATTTTGGCAGTTAACCCACCCTGTCTAATGCGTTTCACTGCTCTTCTTTGCTTCGTGCTCATTGCTGTTCTGGGGTATGGCTGCCGTCCTGCCAGACCCGTTGCCACAAACCCATTGCAACGCCGACCCGCTGCTAATCCTGGTCGACCCGTGGTCAGTAAGCCAACGACGCAGAAGCCCACTCTTGGCCAGCCTGCTCCACCCAAACCAACTGTGGCAACGCTGCCAACGGTGGTAGTGCCCCTCACTGATACAGCCGAACTCGATGAGCTTGCTGATCCGCAGCCCGATATGACCGGCCCGGTCCCGCCTAAACGCGAATTTCGGGCGGTTTGGATTGCTACTATTGACAACCTCGACTGGCCTAGCAAGAAAGGATTACCTCCCGCCGATCAGCAGCGCGAACTTGTGGCCATGTTCGATCAGCAGCAACAGATGGGCTTAAACGCCGTAGTTGTCCAAATCCGGTCGGCTGCCGATGCGTTCTACGCTAAAAGTTCGGAACCGTGGTCGGAGTGGCTGACAGGGCAGCAGGGTCTGGCCCCGGAGCCATTCTACGATCCGCTTGAGTTTATGATTGAGCAGGCCCATCAGCGCGGTTTAGAGTTTCATGCCTGGTTTAATCTCGACCGGGCTACGTTCAGCAAAACGGCCAGTGTTGCTCCCACCAACATTATTTATCGCAAACCGGAGTGGATTCTGAACTACGGCGGTCGCAAACTGTTCAACCTTGGCGTACCCGCCGTTCGGTCTTACATCGCCAGCATCGTGGCCAACGTTGTGCGCGAATATGACGTAGATGGTATCCACTTCGACGACTATTTTTATCCCTACGCCGTTGCTGGTCAAACCCTGCGCGACGATAGCACCTATCAGGCCAATTACAATGGCATGATTAAAGCTGACTGGCGACGCGATAATGTCACGAAACTCATCACTGAACTTCGGGACTCCATTCGGGCCAATAAGCCTTGGGTAAAATTTGGTATCAGCCCGTTTGGTATCTGGAAAAACCAGCGCAACGACCCTGAAGGCTCCTTAACCAACGGTGGGCAATCTTACTATGATTTATACGCCGATACTCGCAAGTGGGTGCGCGACGGACTCATGGATTACGTTGTGCCGCAAGTTTACTTTAGTCAGGAGTTTGGCCGTGCGCCTTACAGAACGCTGGTGGATTGGTGGACCCGCAATTCGGGACGGGTTCATCTGTACGTAGGGCAGGGTGCGTATCGGGTGGGGCGTGGTTCGGAGCGCGATCCGGGTTGGGGGCGGGCAACCGAGTTTCCCGATCAGATGCGTTACAACCGACAACAAAAAGCCGTGCTGGGTAGTGTATTTTTTAGTGCTAAATCGCTTCAGAACAACTCATTAGCTATTCGGGATTCCTTACGAACTAATTTTTATAATTACCCGGCACTGGTGCCGACAATGACATGGTTAGACAGTATCCCACCCCTGCCGCCCCGCGACCTGAAGGGCGCTATGACATCCGAAGGTGTTGACCTGTCTTGGCAGCAATCCGCCCAGGCACTCGACGGTGACGGGGCCAGTTCCTACGTTGTCTACCGCTTTGAGGGGCGTCGCCCGCGTTTGACACTCGATGATCCCCGGTTTATTATTGCCCGCTGTTTTGGCGAATCGTCCACAAGTTTCGTGGATAAAAACGCCGATTCGAAAAAGAAGTACGTGTACGTCGTCACGGCCGTGGATCGGCTGCATAACGAAAGCCGACCGACGATTGTGAAGGTGCAGTAATTAGGACTGGTAGTCGGCCATCACGTCGGCGATGGGGCGGGCGTTGGGAAAGTAACTAATTATTTTTAGCATAATCCCTTCGACTACAGCATCCGGGCAGGAGGCTCCGCAGGTCAGCAGGACCGTGATGGGCTGCGTCGCCGAATCACCTGGTTGAGGGCCATCCAAACTGGGAAAGTAGTTCTCGGTGACAACCTCTTGTTTTGTGTGAGTATCGAAATGCCGGATGAGTGTTTCGGAGAGTATTTTCTGTTCCGATTCAATAAAGTACGTTGGTAGTTTTTCGGCGCATAACTCAACAAGGTGTGAGGTGTTTGATGAATTATACCCCCCGGCCACTATGGCGAAATGCGCTGGGTAGTCGAGCAGAGCATACGTGGCATCTTGATTGTCGTTGGTTGCGTAGCAGAGGGTGTCACGGGTGTTGGCAAAATGGGTTTCTACCTGTTCGGGACTAAGGGCGTAGTGCTGAATCATCACCCGCTTCAGGTAATCGGCAATACCCTGCGTGTCGGAGGCCAGCATAGTTGTCTGATTCACGACGCCGATGCGCTGTAAGTCGCGAACAGGATCGAACCCGTCGGAAAACTGACCGGCAAACTCCGCGTAGAACTGGTTAGTGAGCATCTCGCCGGTAATGTAGCCCGCCAGCCGTTGCGCCTGTGCCATGTCTTTGACAACAACGGTGGGAGCCGCTTCTTTGCTGTGCGAGAAGGTTGCGCGGGTTTCTTCATGGCTTGGCTTCCCATGGACGACAACCGTATAATGCTTCTGACCAATCTGAGCCGCTTTATTCCAGACCTTTTCAACAAATGGACAAGTCGTGTCGTACTTGGCCACATTCAAACCAGCCGCCGACAGTTGGTGCTGCGTTTCGAGGGTAGTGCCGAACGCCGGAATAATCACAACATCGTCGGGCGTTAGCTCCGACCAGGGCATTAGCTGGCGACCGGCCGTATCCATGATGAACCGCACGCCCCGATCCTGCAAATCAGCGTTGACATCGGGGTTATGAATCATTTCGCTGAGCAGGAATATTCGTTTGTCGGGGTTTTCGGCAATGGCTTTGTACGCGATCTCAACCGCATTTTCGACGCCGTAGCAGAAGCCGAAGTGCCGGGCAATGTGAAATCGGATTGGACCAAAATCGAGCACGGTGGGGGTGAAATCCCGCTTGAGTTTGTCGCGTTTACGCCGGAATTCCTTCAGAGGAGTGATGATGTTACTGCGGTAATATTCAGGAATGTCAAAAGATTTCATCAGCCAGTCGGTAAATTAGTCAGTCGGACGGTTACCGCAATTAACTAACAAGCATCCATTTTGCTTCGTTCGCGGGACGCATCAACTCTACGAACAGCTCCATCACAAACACACTGACTTATGTCCAAACGCCTGCTGAAATATAAAAATTACGATGTTCACTGCATCACAACCGTAACCGCCGGTACGCCGGAGCGGGATGGACGCCGGAATGCCAATATTGCAACGTGGGTGATGCAAACGGCAATGGGCGGAAAGGTGCTGGCTGTAGCGTTGTATAAAGCAGATTATACGATTGAACTGGTGCAGGAGAGTGGTATTTTAAACGTGAATCTGCTGGCAACCGATCAGCCGGGTTTGATTCGGAAATTAGGGCAGCAATCGGGCCGCCCCGGATCGGGTCGCTACAAGGATAAGTTCAAGAATCTGCCCCATGCTCACGACGAGCGCGGTTGCCCGTACTTAACCGAAGCGATTGGTTATGCGCAGTGCCGTGTTTTGCACTCAACCGATGCCGGGGACCACGAACTGTTCATCTGCGAAGTCGTAAAGCAGATCGTGCTGAATCCTGACAAAGTAGTAATGACCAATGATTTTCTGAAAGAAAAGAAGTTGGTGCGTGGTTAGTGATAAGTGGATTAAGATTCCATCATCACCTTCAAGATATCGTCCAGATACTCCCGCGAGTTGGCCAGCCGGGGAACCTTGTGCTGACCCCCTAACTTGCCGCGCTGCTTCATCCAGGCGTAGAAGGTGCCGCGTGGCACCACATGAACGAGGGGACGTTTGAGCACGATGTCGTTGTAACGTTTGGCGTCGTAGTCCGAGTTAATTTGCCGGAGTGTTTCGTCCAGCACCTGACCAAAACGCTCTTGGTCATCGGGTTGGTGCGTAAACTCAATGACCCACTCGTGGCAGCCATTAGCACCATTGCTCATGTAAACGGGGCCGGCCGTATAATCGGCCATAACAGCGCCCGTCTCCTCGCAGGCCCGCGTAATGGCCGCTTCGGCGTTTTCAACGATGACTTCTTCACCGAAGGCATTGATAAAGTGTTTGGTGCGGCCACTAACCTTCAGCCGGTGTGGATACAGCGAGGTAAACCGAACCGTATCACCGATTTTGTAGCGCCACAATCCGCTGTTAGTCGACACGACGAGGGCGTAGTTTTTGTCCAGCTCGACCTCTTCAATGGTCAGTGCTTTTGGAAATAGTTGGTCAGCCTCGTTACTTGGAATGAACTCGTAAAAGATGCCGTAATCGAGCATCAGCAGCATTTCGCCGATGCGCCCGAGGTCATCCTGAATAGCAAAGAAGCCTTCCGATGCGTTATAAACTTCTTGATAGTGAATTTCTTTAGACGGCAATACCTGCTGCTGAAACAGATCGCGGTAGGGCTGGAAATTAACGGCTCCATGAACTAGCAACTCAAAGTTTGGCCAAACCTCCAGAATGTTCGCCTTGCCAGTCCGGGCCAGAATTTTGTCGATCAGAACAAGGCCCCAAGTGGGTGCGCCCAGCATACTCGTTACGTTCTCCTGCGACGTAATATCGGCCATGAGTTCCAGCTTGGTCTCCCACTCGTCCATCAACGCCACCTCAAGCGAAGGCGTCCGGATAAATTGCGCCCAACTCGGCAGGTTTTTCATCACCACCGCCGACACGTCGCCAGCCGCACTATTGGCTCCGTACGGATTTGCGTGCAGACTACCGCCGATGGACAATCCTTTGCCCTCGAAGGTTCGGCTATTGGGATTGTTGGCGATGTACAGCGCCATCATGTCCTTGCCGCCCCTGAGGTGACTTTCATCCAGTGATTCGGTCGTCACGGGAATGAACTTGCTACGGGCGTTGGTCGTGCCGGACGATTTGGCAAACCACCGCACCGGTGAGGGCCAAAGCAGTTTGTTCTCACCCTTCATCACCCGTTCGATGTACGGAAACAGGTCCTCGTAACTCGACACCGGCACCTGCTGCTGAAAATCAGCAACGGTTTGAATCGATTTATAGCCGTACTTCCGACCCCATTCCGTTCGTCGTCCGGATCGAATCAACTGCGTAAACACCGTTTGCTGCACCGCGCCGGGGTGTTTCATCATGGCCTCGATGCGCGGAATTCGCCGTTGCAGGAGCCATTTGAGCGTGGTGTTTAGAAGGGTCATGGTGCCAAAGAAAGCAAAGAAATAACCGGGTTAGGCTGATTTAGTGATAGAAACTCGCAAAACGACGGTTGGTTCATAAACCGATTGCCCGGTCCGGGTAGTCTGTAATCAACCCGTCGACGCCCCACGCTTTAAGCCGAACCATATCGTCGCGCTGGTTGACCGTCCACGGAATAACCTTAATGCCCTGCTCGTGCAGCCGGGCGATTTTATCCTGACTCAGCAGCCGGTAATACGGGCTATAAATGTCCGGTTTGAAACCCAACTCGTCTAAGTTTTTTTCCGGACTGCGCAGGTTTTCGACCAAAGCGGCCAACCGAACTTTCGGGTACTTGCCCGAAACGGTCTGTTGCTGCCAGTGTTTGAGAATAGCAAAGTCAAAACTTTGAATGGTGATACGTTCGGGTTGAGTGTTCAGGCTGGTAAGCACAGCCTTCACCAGATTGCAGAAGGCGGCCGGTTCGGGCTGGCTCTTATTATATTCGGAGGGTTCGCTTTTAAGTTCGATGTTATAAGAGAAGGCTGGTCCGTTTTTAGACTTGCGATGTGCTTCGGCCTGCTCGATTACCTCGCTCAGCAGCGGCTTGTAGGTTTTAAGTTTCTGCTGTTCGGGGTAAGCCGGGTTGCCGTTCGATCCAACGTCGTACCGTTTGATCTCGGCGTAATCCATCTGGTACAAATTCAAGCTTTTTTCTTCACTTTTCTCAACAGGTTTTCCGTCAGGCTTGATGCTGAATGCTGAATTGAAATAGGGTTCGTGCGACACGACCACTTGCTGGTCCTTGCTGATGACCACATCTAACTCCAGCGTCGTGACGCCGAGATCGAGGGCTTTTTTGAAGGCGGGTACCGTATTTTCGGGTATTAATCCCCGACAGCCCCGGTGGCCCTGCAAATCGAACGTGGGAGGAGCCGGGCGTTGCGACGCGTAGAGTAAACTTATAACAAGCAACAAAAAAGTGATTTTCATGTGATTGAGTGATAGTAGCACTCAAAAGTACGGTTTTGTCCAAATAGAAAAATACAATTACCGTCCCGCTACGCAGTGTCACCTCGCATAAAACTGGTTTGGTCAAGAGATGCCTGAAAATGCTGGCTAATCTGCCCTGTGATGCTAACTGTAGAAAAGATTTGTTCTAATCAGGAAAGCAATACTTTTTATTTGCTGGGTGCAATAGTAAACTTGCAGGCCATAACCCCACATTTTGCCTTTATAATCGATGAAATACATCAAAGCTGTTTTGTTTTCGTTTCTCACGCTGGCACTTGTTTACGCCTTGAATCGCCCCTGGGGCAGTGTTCCGGCTTTTGGCCCATTGCTCAGTCCATTCGTTGGGTTTTGGCAAAATGCGGAGAGTAACGCTGATGTGAGCCAGGATATTGATATAGAAGGCACGGAAGCACCCGTCACGGTTCTTTTCGATGATCAGGCCGTGCCGCATGTGTTCGCTCAAAATGACCATGATGTTTACTTCGCACAAGGCTACCTGACGGCCCGCGACCGGCTTTGGCAGATGGAGTTCCAGACCCACGCGGCTGGTGGGCGACTATCTGAACTCGTTGGGGAGCGGGCACTGCCGCTGGATCGGTTTAACCGGGAGATTGGTATGGTTTACGGTGCTGAGCAGGCGCTGAAAGCGATGATGAGCGATCCGAAGTCGAAGCAAATTGTGGACGCTTACTCGGCGGGGGTGAATGCCTGGATCTCCAGTTTGCGCCCTGCTAACTACCCCGTAGAATATAAACTGTTGGGCTACGCCCCCGAACCATGGACGCCCCTGAAATGCGCGTTGTTGCTCAAAGCCATGACCAGTACGCTGGCCAGCGGAGCTGACGATTTACAGATGAGTAACGTTCGGCAGATATTTGGATCTGCTGTTACCAACGACCTTTTTCCGGATTACCCTGACCACGAAGACCCCATCATCCCGCCCGGCACAAAGTGGGATTTCAAACCCCTCCGCGTTCCAACTTCGACCGATTCGCTGCCCGCTGCCAATCCCCTCGCGTTGAACTGGCCCAACCAGGACCCGGCCATCGGCAGCAATAACTGGGCGGTTGGCGCACAAAAATCAGCGACGGGTTATCCCATTCTGGCCAATGATCCTCACCTGACGCTGAGTTTACCGTCGATCTGGTATCAGATTCAGTTGGTTTCGCCGACCATGAACGCCTGTGGTGCGTCGTTGCCGGGATCGCCGGGCGTGATAATTGGGTTCAATAAGCACGTGGCTTGGGGTGTTACGAACGTGGGAGCCGACGTACTCGACTTTTACAAAATCAAGTTTCGGGATGCCAGTAAACAAGCTTATTGGCACGGCGGGCAGTGGAAATCGGTTCGTCGTCGGTTGGAAGTAATTCGGGTAAAGGGAAAGCCCGACGTTATTGATACCGTTTATTATACGCATCACGGCCCCGTTGTCAATCAATCTGGGCAGAGAGGCTTTCGGGCCAACATTCCATCGGGGTATGCCGCTCGCTGGATTGCCCATGAACCGACCAATGAACTGCTGGCGTACTATATGCTGAACCGGGCCAGGAACTACAATGACTATATGAAATCATTGGCTTACTACGGTGCTCCGGCTCAAAATTTTGTGTTTGCTGACGTTAACAAAGACATTGCAATTTCGCCCAACGGCAAATACCCGTTGAAATGGAAAGAGCAGGGAAAATACTTGCTTGATGGTACCAACCCCACCCACGACTGGCAGGGCTGGATTCCGCCCGACCAAAATCCGCGCGTCAAAAACCCGCCGAGGGGATTTGTCAGCTCAGCCAATCAATTCTCCACCGACCCCACATATCCTTATTACATCAACTGGCAATTTGCCCCGGCCGAGCGTGGAATGCGCATCAACCAGCGCCTGACGTCCATGCAACGCGTCACGACCGACAGTATGCGCCAGTTACAGAACGACCTCTACAACCTGCGGGCGGCAACGGCCCTGCCCAAACTCCTGCCCATTTTGAACGCAGCGGGGATGAAAGGAGAATACGCCAAAGCGTTGACCGTCCTGAAAAGCTGGCCGTACCAGAATGATACCAGTGCCGTTGGCGCAACGATTTTTTACGAGTGGAACCGCCAGCTTTACGATGCCATCTGGAAGGATGAGTTCGACCGGGGTGATACCCTGATGACGAAGATACCCAGTTTCGACCGGACGATGCGGCTCATTGAGCGCGAACCCAACGCCCATTGGTTCGACAACGTAAAGACAGCAACTCGCGAAACCATGACTGACGTGCTCAGCAACAGTTTTCGCGCGACCTGCGACACATTGACCAAAAAGCACGGCCCCGTTGGTCCGAACTGGGCGTGGGGACCGCACAAAGCAACGTCGATTCGACATTTGGTGCCGGGCTTAGATGCGTTCAGCGTATTGAATGTGCAGATGGGCGGGGGGAACGTCATTGTGAACGCTACTACGGAACGGACCGGCCCTTCGTGGCGAATGGTTGTTGAGTTGGGGCCTACTCCAAAAGCGTACGGCGTTTATCCAGGTGGTCAGTCGGGTAATCCGGGTAGTCCGCATTACCAGGACCAGATCGAAACATGGCGCACGGGCAAGCTTCATGAGTTAGTATACCTGCAATCAGCGCAGGAGAAAAGCCCGCGTATTAAACAAACAATGGTCTTAAAATAAATTACGGTATGATTCAGATCTTGCTCATTGCTGGCCTCAGCTTGCTTGCTCAATTGGTGCTTCCGTGGTGGAGTTTAGCCATTGTCGCTTTTGCCGTTTGTTTCTGGAGAGATAAAGCTTTCCAGGGTACGGCTTCCCGGATTTTGGGTGCTGGTCGTGCGTTTTTATATGGTTTCGCGGGTGTGGCGTTGGTGTGGTTAGGTTATGCACTGCTTATTCATTTTCGTACTGATGGAGTCTTCACGGGCCGGATGAGTCAACTGCTGTTTAAAGCTGATGCGTCCGCTGGCCTTGTACTGGCTACGGCCGTTTCGGGTGGTTTAGTTGGGGGCGTTGCCGGGCTGGCGGGGTACTTCACGCGACGAGCAGTGTCAAATCAACCGGCCGTGCATAATTCATAATCCGTAAATCCCATACCTTTGTGGGATAAACTTGTCACTAACCAATCTGTTTCCTGTGAAGAATGCCTCGTTAATTATGAACGTCATCCTGGCAATCGCCGTCGCCGTTCTGTACTACTTACATTTCAGAGATCGCCAACCTGTCGTAAGCCCAATGTCGGCGAAGCCTGCTGAAGCAAAAGGAAGGACTATCGTTTACGTCAATGTCGACTCGCTACTGACGAAGTACGATTTTTTTAAAGACACCCAGAAAGTGCTGGAAAGCAAACGGTTTCAGCTCGAAAACGAGTTGGCCACTAAAGGTCGTAACCTGCAAAATAAAGTGGCTTTCTTCCAGCAACGCGCCCCGACCATGACGCAGGAGCAGGGCCGGGCTACGGAAGCGTCGCTCCAGAAAGAACAGCAGGACATACTGGCTTACCGCGAACGGGCCGCCCAGAATTTAGCCGCTGAGGAGCAGACGAAGAACAAACAACTCTACGACCAGATCTACGATTACCTCAAGAAGGTTAATACTCAGAATAAATACGAGTTTGTATTGGGTTACACGAAGGGCGGAGGTATCCTTTTTGCTGATCCATCGGCTGACCAGACGAAGGCAATTTTAGATGGACTCAATAAGGAATACCAACCAAAGACGACGACAAAGAAGAAATAAGCGCGGACGCATACATCAGGCATTTATAGCTTGTTAAATGAACCGACCGGGTAATGGGGACAAACCGTTGCCCGGTCGGTTTTTTGTTACGTGCCAAACCACTATTCATTTTTCGTTGTTGTTGGCCTTACCCGATTACCTTTATGGCCTTTGATTCCCGTATATGGCTTCTGCTTCTATTGTTAAACACGTCGACGTTCGCAACCGGCGGGCTTCTTTCGAGTATTCATTTCTGGAAAAATTTACGGCTGGTATTGTCCTGACGGGCACCGAAATCAAGTCGGCCCGGCAGGGGAAAGTAAATCTTCAGGATGCGTATTGTCTTATGCTGAACGACGAACTGTACATTCGTCAGATGAATATCTCGCTTTACAACGAAGGCACTCACTATAATCACGAACCCCTTCGCGACCGAAAACTGCTGCTTACCAAGCGTGAAATTAAGCGTATTAGCGAAAAGTTGAAGGATCAGGGACTGACCATCGTTCCGACCCGAATGTTTACTAACGAGCGCGGTTTTGCCAAGGTTGAAATTGCACTGGCCAAAGGCAAGAAACTCTACGATAAGCGGGATAGCATCAAAGAGCGTGAGGTGGAGCGCGATATGCAACGCGAACGCTATTAAACTTTGCAATACAACTTGCCATTTTGTGGATAACTCTGTAACTTGCTACCGTACAGAGGCACTAAACGCGATATGGGCAGGAAAGTATTAGTCTTAAACCAAGATTACAGCGCACTCAGCATCTGCTCCGTTCCTAAAGCATTTTTGCTGGTTTATTTAGACAAAGCCGAACTCGTTGCCGAATCCGAGCAGTTTATGCTCCGAACGGTTTCTGCCGAGTTTCCAATGCCATCGGTCATTCGGCTTCATCGGTACGTTAGTTTGCCTTATAAGGGCGTCATGCTCACCCGGCAGAACATCTTCAAGCGTGATGGTCACCACTGCCAGTATTGCGGCACTACAGATGACCTAACGCTTGACCACGTTATTCCAAAATCGCGCGGGGGTAAAACCAGTTGGGACAATTTAGCTACAGCCTGCAAACGGTGCAACTCACGTAAAGGCGACTACACACCAGATGAGGCCAATTTGAAACTACGGCAAAAACCATTTAAACCAACTTTTTTGGTTTTCCTGCGTGAATTTTCCGGTTCAATTGAAGAAAGCTGGATGCCATTCTTAGCCAAAAAGGAAAAGGCGTTCCAATAACGCACAGAGGGCAGAAAGGGATAGTGGGGTAAGGTGTAAGTCCATTCGGTCACTTACACTTTACCCCACTATCCCTTTCTGCCTTTTAGTCAAGACTTTTACCACTTCCGAAACTTTTCTTACAAAGCTATTGCTATCTTTGCAGTCCTTTTTTGAGGACAAAATTTCACAATTTTAAAGTTAGTCCGCCATTGACCCACGGACTGATGTACCGAGCGGGTCAGGAAACAGTATTTATGAGCAAAACGCAGCAACGCGAACTACCGGCATTTGATTGGGACCGGGCAGACAACAAAGGATTTGGAAGCGGCTATTCGGTTGATGAACACAACCAGATGATGGAACTCTATGACAATACCTTAGCGGTTGTCAAAGAGAAAGAAGTGGTAATGGGGACTGTTGTTGGTATTACGGACCGGGAGGTTCTGCTCAACATCGGCTTCAAATCGGACGGATTGGTGCCAGCTTCTGAGTTCCGCGATATGCCGGAACTGAAGATGGGTGATGAAATTGAAGTTTACGTAGAAAATCAGGAGGACCCGAATGGTCAGTTGGTACTCTCGCGCAAGAAAGCGAAAGTAATCACGGCCTGGCAGAAAATTCAGCGGGCGCTGGACGAAGACCTCGTGATTGATGGCTTTGTGAAGCGCCGGACGAAAGGTGGTCTGATTGTCGATATTTTTAGCATTGAAGCCTTCTTGCCTGGTTCGCAAATTGACGTGAAGCCGATTCGCGACTTCGACATTTTTGTCGGTAAGAAGATGGAAGTAAAAGTGGTCAAGATTAACTATGCCAACGATAACGTCGTTGTTTCGCACAAAGTCCTGATCGAGAAAGACCTTGAAGCACAACGCGCTCAGATCCTGAACAACCTCGAGAAGGGCCAAGTGCTGGAAGGTGTTATCAAGAACATGACCAACTTCGGCGTATTCATAGACCTCGGCGGTGTCGATGGGTTGCTACATATCACGGACATCTCGTGGGGCCGCATTAGCCATCCGTCAGAAGTGCTTAGCCTTGACCAGAAAGTCAACGTAGTTGTGCTCGATTTCGACGAAGACAAGAAACGTATTTCGCTTGGCATGAAGCAGTTGCAGGCTCACCCATGGGATGCACTGTCGCAGGATATTCAGATCGGTTCGAAAATCAAAGGCAAAATCGTGAACGTAGCCGATTACGGTGCGTTCCTTGAAATTATGCCCGGTGTTGAAGGCTTGATCCACGTATCCGAAATGTCATGGTCGCAGCATCTGCGCAATCCGCAGGAGTTTTTGAAGGTTGGCGACGAAGTAGAAGCACAAGTGCTGACGTTGGACCGCAACGACCGGAAAATGTCGCTTGGCATCAAGCAGTTGACTGAAGATCCTTGGACGCGTCCTGAATTGCGTGAGAAATACGCCATTGGTACCCGCCATAAGGGTTTGGTGCGTAACCTGACCAACTTTGGCCTGTTCCTCGAACTGGAAGAAGGCATCGACGGTCTGGTCCACGTATCGGACCTGTCGTGGACGAAGAAGGTGAAACACCCATCGGACTTTATCAAAGTTGGCGAAGAACTCGAAGTGGTGGTGCTGGAATTGGACGTTGACAACCGTCGGTTAGCATTAGGCCATAAGCAACTCGAAGAGAACCCATGGGATACCTTTGAGACTGTGTTTGCTGTTGGTACGATTCACCGGTGTACGATCCTGAACAAGAACGATAAGATGGCAACGCTTGAACTGCCTTATGGCATTGAAGGCTTCTCATCGCTGAAGAACCTTGGGAAGGAAGATGGTACGTTTGCTGAAGTAGGCGAAAATCTTGATTTCAAGGTGACTGAATTTTCAAAGGACGAGAAGCGTATTATGCTCTCACACAGCAAAACGTGGGGTGAAAAGAACGACCCGTCAAAAGAAGTTAAGGCACCCAAAGCTGCACCAGCGAAGCCTGCCTCGACAGCTGCTCAGGCTGACCGGGGTGCTACTCTTGGCGACCTCGATGCCTTAGCCGCTTTGAAAGAACAAATGGAAGGCCGCAACTAAGCCTGTCTGCTTCTGCGCTCAACGTGAAGTACCCCAAGCCGAAAAGCCTGGGGTACTTTTTTGGTTCATGTTTTTTCTGACAATGAATTAAAGCGTATGTTTGCAGTCCTAAAAGCGTGTTCTGTCATGTATTTAGGTATGAAATAAGGTTCCGTGGCCGAGTGGCTAGGCAGAGGTCTGCAAAACCTCGTACAGCGGTTCGAATCCGCTCGGAACCTCACTTTAGCTAATAGTTTTACGGCTCAACTGCCGCCTGAACGATTCTATAAAAAGAATTAATCGGGCGGCAGTTTTTTTTGTAAACAAGGTGCTAAACAAATCGTTAAAAAGGCAAAATAGGCCGGTAAGTGCGTGCTCAGGTGGAACCGGCACAAGTAGAAAGTGGGTTTAAAAATTAGTAAACATTGATTTTTGCCTATCCAGCAATCGTGTCGTACTTTTGTGCACCAATGATAATTCAGCGGTAATTATGTTGACTAACTCGATAAATAAACTTCACAAAATGAGTCGCTTGTCTAAGCTTTGGGGGTTTTTAGCTCTGTCGCTGGCGCTGTTTGTGAACAGTGGTCAGGTTGAAGCGCAGGACTCTGTTTCGGTAGGTGGTGGTGGACCTGCTACCGCTACTCCGGCTGCAACTGGTGGGGGAGATGCCGAGAAGGGAAAAGCTCTCTTCACGAATAACTGCGCTCAGTGTCACGCTGTAACGGAAGAAGTCGTTGTAGGCCCTGGTTTGAAGGGTATTCAGCAACGAGCGCCGGGTAAACAATGGTTGTATGACTGGATTCGTAATTCCAGTGCCGTAATTGCTAAGGGCGACCCATACGCGGTACAGGTATACAACAAGTACCAGAAGATTCAGATGTCAAGTTTTACGAATTTGACGAATGATGATATTGATGGTATTTTGGCGTACATCGATCAGGCCAGTGCGCCTGCTCAGGCTGTAGTTGGTGGGGCTGGTGAGGCACAAGCTCGTGGGGGCGGGGGTGCATCGGCCGAAAACGGCGGTGCTATAGCTTCAGGTCCATCAGAACTCTTCACTTTCGTTCTGGTTGCTCTCTTAGTAGTAATGCTGCTCGTACTCGGCGTACTGCTCGTTATCGTAACGATTTTGTCGAAAGCAGTAACGCCTATTCCTGTCACGACGGATGGTACGCAATCGGCTGCTCCGCTCGGACAGCGTTTGAAGGAAGGATTAGCGAGTGCTTTTAATAATCCTACCCTTCGCTCAGTGGTTATATGGGTTTTCCTGCTGGTTGCTACGAAAGCCACGCTCGATGGAGCCTATAGCATCGGTATTCAGCAGGGGTACGCTCCCAAACAACCTATTGCTTACTCGCACAAACTTCACGCAGGCCAGTACAAAATCGACTGTAATTACTGCCACACGGGCGTTAATAAGGGTAAGTCAGCGCACATACCGGCGGCTAACATTTGTATGAATTGCCACGGGGTAATTAAGAAGGAATCTCCGGAGATCCAGAAGATTTACGCGGCTATTGAGCAGAACAAACCTATTGAGTGGGTTCGTGTTCACAACCTACCTGATTTGGCTTACTTTAACCATGCGCAGCACGTAAACGTGGGTAATGTGCAGTGTACAACCTGCCACGGTGAAATTGAGAAGATGGAAGTAGTGCAGGAGCGCTCGTCATTGACGATGGGCTGGTGTATTGACTGCCACCGCAAAACAGAGGTAAACTCTAAAGACAACGCGTATTACGACAAGCTGGTCGCACTGCACCGGAAAGAAAGCAAGGAACCCCTCAAGGTAGCCAACATTGGTGGTTTGGAGTGTTCTAAGTGCCACTACTAAATTTGACGACTGCGAATTGCCGGATGCTGAATGGCTCCAACTGTGCGGTGAGTTGCTATGTAGGCAATTGATTCATCAGTAAAGGTCCGGCGATTCATTAGTCATTGTTTATCTACAAATGCCACGCATGGAAAATACAACTAAGCGGTATTGGAAAGGGGTTGAAGAACTACGCAATGATGCTGTGTTTGTTAAGAACGCTAACAGTGAGTTTGCCAATCCCGACGAAAACGCATCACTGGGCGACCTGGATGGTCTTCTCGGTGGTTCGGACACCAAGCGCCGTGATTTTTTGAAAGCAGTAGGTTTTGGTATGGCCGCTGTTTCGCTGGCTGCCTGTGAAACACCCGTTCATCACGCCACAACGTACATAAACAAACCGGAACGTAATTACCCGTCAATCTCTGATTACTACGCGTCGACTTACACCGATGGGGGCGATTATGCAGCCATATTAGTCGAAACTCGCGAAGGGAGACCGATTAAGATTGAGGGTAACCCGCTGTCGGCTATCTCGAAAGGAGGTACAACCGCTCGGGTTCAGGCGTCCTTGCTGTCGCTGTACGATATTGATAAGCTGAATGGTCCCCGTCGGGGTGAGACGGTCATCGACTGGGCTACGGCTGACCGTGAAATTGCTAATCTGTTAAACTCGATTTCGTCGCGGGGTGGTGCCATTCGCATCATTACATCAACTATCCTCAGTCCAGCCACAAAGGCTGTTGTGACCGACTTTGTGGCTAAATACCCCAGTACTCGCCACATTATGTACGACGCTAACTCATCGTTTGGCATGGTGCAGGCGAATCAGGCGTCTTTCGGAAAGGCGATCATTCCGTCTTACGACTTTAGTAAAGCCAGCACAATCGTCAGTATCAATGCTGACTTTCTTGGTACGTGGGTAGCACCAATCGAATTCATGCGTCCCTACGCGCAGGGACGTAAGATTGGTGCAGTAGGTAATGGTAAAAAGACAATGTCACGGCATTACCAATTTGAAACCGGTATGTCGATGACGGGTGCTAATGCTGATTACCGCACTGCCATCAAACCGTCGCAGGAAGGTTTGGTAGTGGCTAATTTATACAACAAAGTAGCTGCTAAATTGGGGGGAACTGCTATTAGCGTACCGTCTGTCACCGTGGGTAATTTAGATAAAGCGGCTACTGATCTGGTTCGTTCGCGTGGTAGAGCACTGGTTGTGTCGGGCTCCAACGATTCGAATGTACAGATCATCGTTAACGCGCTTAATGGATTACTGGGTAGTTACGGAACGACTATTGACCTGAATACCCCAGTTAATTATCGTCAGGGGAATGATCAGCAGATGAACGCATTCATCAACGAAGCCAAAACAGGCCGGGTTGGTGCGGTGCTGTTCTTTGGCGCGAACCCGGTTTATGATCATCCTCGTGGCATTGAATTAGCAGAAGCGCTACCGAAGATGGCTTTATCGGTTTCATTTGCTGACCGTGCCGATGAGACCGCTTCGCTTTCAAAATACATTACACCAGCTCCGCACTTTCTGGAATGTTGGAATGATGCCGAGCCAAAACAAGGTTTCTATAGTCTTACTCAGCCCGCTATTACGCATATTTTCAAAACCCGTCAGTTTCAGTCAAGTCTGCTGACGTGGGTTGGTAAGCCAAATGACTTCCAGACGTACTTGAAAAACTTCTGGCGCACTACCTATTACCCGCAGGCTACTGGGTTTGATTCGTTTGATGCGTTCTGGATTAAGTGCCTGCATGATGGGGTGTTTGAACCAACACCGGCTCAGGCGGTTGTCGGAGGAGGGGTTTTTGCTGGTAATCTGACACAGGCCGCCACTGGCATTGCTCAACGTTATAAACCCACGACGGGTATGGAGCTGGCTTTGTACGAAAAGGTGAGCATTGGTACCGGAACAACGGCTAACAACCCTTGGCTGCAAGAACTGCCTGACCCCGTTACTAAAGCGTGCTGGGATAACTACGCTGCTCTGTCTTACAAAACTGCCAATGAGCTGGGTGTTGCTCAAAATGATTTAGTCACCGTATCCGTTGGCGGTAAGTCAATGGAGTTGCCAGCGCTCATTCAGCCGGGTCAGGCCGATAATACAGTCTCTGTTGCTATTGGCTACGGCCGTCAGAAAGCAGGAAAGGCCGCTAACGGCGTCGGTAAAAATGCTTTTCCATTCGTGACGGTGGTCAACGGAAACGTAACCTTTAGTGCGGTTAATGCTAAAGTAGAAAAAGCAGACGGTAAACGGGAAATTGCTCAAACTCAGACTCACGATACGGTTATGGGACGTCGGGCGGTGGTGCAGGAAGCTAAGCTCGCCGACTACCAGAAAAACCCAATGGCCGGACGTTATACCCCGAAGGTTGAAACGTCTGAAGGGCCAACGGACCCGACGGATATCACACTCTGGCATGGCTACGGTAAACCGAACCACTCCTGGGGAATGATTATTGACCTGAACTCCTGCATTGGCTGTAATGCTTGTGTAGTGGGTTGCCAGTCGGAGAACAATATTCAGGTCGTTGGTCGGCAGGAAGTCATCAATCGGCGCGAAATGCACTGGATTCGCATTGACCGCTACTACAGCAGTGATGCTGAGGCCGAAGACTACAAAGCCCTGGAGGTAGCTTCGGATAACCCGGAGGTTGTGTTCCAGCCAATGCTTTGCCAGCATTGCAGTAACGCTCCGTGCGAAACAGTTTGTCCCGTTTTAGCGACAACCCATAGCACCGAAGGTCTCAACCAGATGACGTACAACCGGTGCATTGGAACGCGTTACTGCGCGAACAACTGCCCATACAAAGTGCGTCGCTTCAACTGGTGGAAGTATTTCGACAATGACAATTTCGATTATCACTTCAACAATGACCTCGGCAAAATGGTCATCAATCCAGACGTGACCGTCCGGTCGCGTGGGGTAATTGAAAAGTGTTCATTCTGCGTACAACGAATTCAGGAAGGTAAGCTGACTGCCAAGAAAGAGCGTCGTCGGCCGTTGCCAGATGAGATTCAGGTAGCTTGTGCACAAGCTTGTCCGACTAATGCCATAATTTTTGGCGATATGAATAACCCGGAAAGCACAATTTCCAAAACATTGGAGACCGAAACAACAGGTCGCGCCTTTCACGTGCTGGAGGAAATTAACGTCAGACCACAAATTTCGTATCTGACCAAGATTCGTAATAAAGACGAGGTGCCTAAACAGGAAACCCGTCAGGAGTCGCAAGTGTAATAAATGGTGTACGTTGTAAACCATGTCGGTTGACGCTGGTGAAACAATTGTACAGCACAGACTGTAAAGCGTAAATGTCAATTGCAGAACTATTAATTGAGTAGAGATATGTCGCATGTAACATCAGCCGTAAGAACTCCCCTTGTCACCGGTGGTAAGACCTATGCCGACGTGACGGAGGATATCAGCAGACAGGTTGAGGGCCGCCCCACCCGCGAGTGGACAATTGCCTTCACTATCTCAGTGGTTGTACTCATTTACGGATTTGCCTGCGTATGCTGGACCTGGTGGGAAGGGTTGGGCGTATGGGGGTTAAATAAAACCGTTGGCTGGGCATGGGATATTACCAACTTCGTGTGGTGGGTAGGCATCGGCCACGCGGGTACGTTAATTTCGGCTATTCTGTTGTTGTTTCGTCAAAAGTGGCGGACAGCAGTGAACCGGGCGGCTGAAGCAATGACAATATTCGCCGTGCTATGTGCAGCAAGCTTCATTATTATGCACATGGGACGGCCGTGGCTGGCTTATTGGGCGCTTCCTTTACCGAATACGTTTGGGTCGCTGTGGGTGAACTTCAAATCGCCACTTGTGTGGGACGTGTTTGCTATCAGCACCTATTTTACCGTGTCGCTGGTGTTCTGGTACATGGGTTTATTACCTGATTTAGCCACGATTCGTGACCGGGCTAGGAGTAAAGTATCGCGTTACATCTACGGCGCGTTCTCGCTGGGTTGGAACGGTTCTGCTAAGACGTGGGCACGGTATGAGTATATGAGCTTGATTTTAGCTGGTCTGTCAACTCCGCTCGTATTATCAGTTCACACGATTGTGAGTATGGACTTTGCTACGTCAGTTATACCGGGATGGCATACTACAATCTTCCCCCCATACTTCGTAGCTGGTGCTATTTTCTCGGGTTTTGCTATGGTGCAGAACTTGGTGCTAATCATCCGGGTAGTTTTCAAGCTGGAGGACTACATTACAATTGAGCACATCGAGTCGATGAACAAAGTAATTACGCTGACAGGATCTATTGTAGGCGTAGCGTATTTGACCGAATTTTTCATTGCTTGGTACTCAGGTGTTGAGTTTGAAACATACGCTTTCATCAACCGGGCCACCGGACCCTACTGGTGGGCATATGCAACGATGATGGCTTGTAACGTAATCTCGCCCCAGTTGTTCTGGTCGAGAGCAATTCGCCGGAGCATTGTCTGGACATTTGTGCTGTCGGTGATTGTGAATATTGGGATGTGGTTTGAGCGGTTTGTAATTATTGTTACGTCACTCCACCGGGACTATTTGCCATCAAGCTGGGCAATGTTCCACCCAACGCTGTTCGACATTAGTGATTACATTTTCTCGTTTGGTCTGTTTTTCACCTTGTTCCTTTTGTTTGCTAAGTTTCTGCCTGTTGTTAACATGGCTGAAGTGAAAGCAATCATAAAGTCTTCTTCGGAAAAACTACCTGTGTCGGTATCGGGCGTGGCAAAGGGGGAACGAGTCACTAATCCAACGTTTAATAAAGATGCGCAATAGAGTAGTATTATATGCAGTTGAATCGAATTATTAATTCAACCGTTTTAAATAACCTCTTTCGGCAAGCTTAGAAACTAATAAATCACTGACATGTCAGATACAAATGGTAACGGTAAGTTTTTGGTCGGCATCTACGATGATGATGATGTTGTGCTGAAGGCCGTTAGAGATGTGAAGGAAGCGGGGGTTCGGATCCATGAAGTCTATACGCCTTTTCCCATTCACGGTTTAGACGTTGCTTTGGGTCACCCGCGCAGCCGGTTAGGCATCGCTGCCTTTTTGTTCGCCTTGTCAGGAACGACTACCGCGTTGTTATTGACATCGTATATGGAAAGCTTCGATTGGCCCATGATTGTTGGTGGTAAGGATTCTTTCTCCATCATAGTATATGTGCCTGTCATATTCGAGTTGACTGTTCTGTTCTGTGCATTGGGGATGGTTGGTACATTCATTGTGTCGAATGGACTTGGACCAACGGTTAAACCGTTGATGTATGACCTTCGCACAACTGACAATAAGTTTGCAATGGCTATTGACATGAGCAAAAACAACTTAGAGGAGATTGATGTCGAGCGGATTTTAAAAAATTCAGGAGCTGCTGAAGTTAACGTGAAGCAGTTTTGACTACTACTATGAGCATGACAATTAAACATAGAGGTGTTGCTACGTTGGCCATCGTCGGTTTGCTTTTTGTAGGAACCGCCTGCGAAGATGACCACAACGATACGGGCCGCGAGTATGCACCACAGATGTACGATGCTGTTGGCTATGAACCGTATCGGCAGATTCGCCCAAATACGGTCAACCCGTACGGCTTGAACATGCGTGACCCGGCCCAGGGAACTGTATCCCGCCCGAACTACCACACTACGTTTGGCAGTGGTGATAGCGCAACTACCGATCTGATGATTTATAACATCCCGAAGGACAGCGTTGGACTTGCCGAACGGATACTTATTAACCCCATCCCTGAAACGGCAAAGACGCTCGAAGAAGGTAAGGTATTATACGGTCGCTATTGTATTCACTGCCACGGCGAAGGTGGTAAAGGCGATGGGTTAGTGGGCAAAGAGTATAAAGGTGTTCCCAGCTATTCGGCAGACGCTTACAAGACAATGAATGACGGCCATATTTTCCACGTAATCACACACGGGAAAGGGCGCATGTGGCCTCATGGTTCACAAATGACTCCTGAAGAGCGGTGGAAGATTGTGCAATTCGTTCACAAACTACAGCAGGGGTAACTTTAAATCATATTAAGTTCAGATTTAAGCTAGTGGGGGTTGTTCTTCCACTATCTTAAGTTTTAAGTAATCAATCTACGAATGGCAACGGCCCACGCAATACCGTCATTGGACGAACAATTTGTATTTACTGCAGAATCCAAACGTCGGCTTCTCATTGGCATGGCTATCGGCGTCGCAATGGTAGCAATTGGCTCCTTTCTTTTGGCGTCTGGAGTTGGCGAACATGGAACACACGAGGTTGTTCGGGGAACGGGTGCAAGTGAAGGACATGACGGCGGTCATGCGTACAAATGGACCAATAGATTATACGCCAACATTTGGTTAAATGCGATTTATTTCATTGGTGCGTCGGTTATCGGCATGTTCTTCATATCGTATAATTACTTGGCGCAAGCAGGATGGTCGTCAGCGTTCAAACGTATCCCCGAAGCAATGCCCGCGTATGTGTTGCCAATGGGTATCGTAATTGTTGCCGTTTTTTTTCTGGCAGGTCATGATTTGTTTCATTGGACTAACCCGGAGTTGTTCGATACAACAAGTAAGAGTTACGATCCAATTATTGCGGGCAAAGCAGGTTTTTTGAATACGCCTTTTTATCTGATCCGCTTAGCAATTTACATCGGATCCTGGTATATATTATGGCGTATGCTGCGCAATTTTTCTTTGCAGGAAGATTTATACGGTGGAACCGAGTATTATGAGAAGAGCATTAAGTATGGCACTGCTTTCTTAGTGGTTTTCGCTGTTACATCGTCAACTTCGGCCTGGGATTTTGTTATGTCGATTGACACCCATTGGTTCAGCACCATGTTTGGTTGGTACACCCTGGCGAGTTGGCACGTGACGGGTCTTGCCATCATTACACTGACGGTGGTTACGTTGAAGGAGCGGGGATACTTGCAAATAGTAAACGAGAGTCATTTGCATGATTTAGGCAAGTTTATGTTTGCCTTCAGCATATTTTGGACTTACGTCTGGTTCTCGCAGTTTATGTTAATCTATTATGCAAATTTACCCGAAGAGACAATCTATTTTCGGGAGCGTTTTAGTGGATACGGTGGAATCTATATGGCTCCGTTTTTTATAAACATCCTGCTAAACTTTGTCTTTCCATTCCTTGTTCTAATGACAAGGGATGCTAAGCGAACGTACATCTTTTTGAAGATTGCAGCGTGGGGAATTATTGTTGGTCACTATTTTGACTTTTACGGCAATATTATGCCGGGAACGGTTGGCGAACATGCGGGTTTCGGACCAATTGAGTTTGGAATGATTTTAATTTTTGCTTGTGGTTTTATGTGGTCGCTTTCTTCACAATTAGCAAAGGCAAATCTTATTCCGAAGAACCATCCGATGCTGGAGGAGACGTTGCATCACGATATTTAATTTCATAAACAATTTGAATTATGGTTTACATAATTGCATTGTTGGCAGTAGTTTTTCTGGGACTTGCTGCATTAGTTGTTTCAAGAATGGCTGGCATCGTAAAAAGTGCAAGTGGGCCAGTTGACGAGGGTCGTATTGGTACAAGCAACAAGGTGAATGGCGCTTTGTTTCTGGCTTTTCTGGTACTTGGGCTTATTGGTGCAGTATGGTCGTTTTTATACGCCCGTCAGTTTTTCTTACCTGAAGCGTCATCGCCCCACGGTCGGCGAACTGATACGTTGTTTTGGATCTCGATGGGAATTATCACACTTGCGTTTGTGATCACTAATATACTGCTGTTCTACTTCGCTTGGCGTTATCAGCATAAGGAGGGTCGTCGGGCATCTTATTACCCGGAAAATCACAAGCTTGAGTTAATATGGACCGTTATACCGGCGGTAGTAATGGCCGTACTGGTATTTACGGGTTGGAGGGCCTGGCGTGATATTATGTCAGAGGCACCCAAGGATGCGCAGGTGTTTGAACTGATTGGTAAACAATTCAACTGGTTTGCCCGCTATCCAGGTGTTGATAACAACAAGCTTGGAGCTTACAACTACAAGCTGATTGATAACGACAACGAAACGGGTATTGACTATACGGATCCAGCGTCATTTGATGATTTTGTGTCAACAACTGAGTTGCACATACCGGTTAACAAGCCAATCTTGTTGAAGATCCGTGCTCGTGACGTATTGCACAGCGTGTTTATTCCGCACATGCGCGTGAAAATGGATGCAGTTCCTGGTATGCCAACACGGTTCTGGTTTGTAGCTGACAAAACAACAGACGAGATGCGCAACCAAACGGGTAATCAAAATTTTGGTTATGAGATTGCCTGCACTGAGGTATGTGGTCGTGGGCACTTCTCAATGCGCTTGCGGCTGATTGTTGAGGATGAAGCATCCTGGCAGGCCTGGTGTAAGGAGCAAAAGCCATTACTGAGTTCAACACCCCAGTTGGCATCGCGTATTCCTGACAACCTGAAAGCTAAAGCTGCTAAGTATTTACCGGCTGAAGAAAATTCAACACCGGCTGACAGTTCGACCGCTTCAGTTCAGAAATCAGGTGGTCTTGCTGCAATGCGCACAACAATCCGATAGAACTATAAAAACACAATAAACCAAATACTATGGCAACTTTAACAGCCAATCCGGCGACTGTGGCTCACGTAGCTGAGCATGAGCATCACGAACCGCAGAGTTTTTGGCGCAGGTATATTTTTTCTGAAGACCACAAAACGATTGCCAAGCAATATTTGATATCGGGCATTCTGTGGTCTGTCGTGGGCATCAGCTTGTCAGTCATTTTCCGTCTTCAGTTGGGCTTTCCTGATATGAACATGGGATTTTTGCGTCCCATTCTCGGCAACTGGATAAATGAGTCTAACAAGTTAGATCCGAACTTCTACATTGCTTTGGTGACGATGCACGGCACAATTATGGTGTTCTTTGTGCTGACAGCTGGTTTGAGCGGAACATTTTCCAACTTCTTAATTCCACTACAGGTAGGTGCTCGTGATATGGCATCGGGATTTTTGAATATGCTGTCTTACTGGTTCTTCTTTGTGGCCAGTGTAGTTATGTTTGCCTCGTTGTTTATAGAGACAGGTCCTGCTGGTGGTGGTTGGGTAGTTTATCCTCCACTGAGTGCATTACCTCAGGCAAGTCCGGGTGGTCAGGGAGGAATGACGATGTGGCTGATTAGTATGGCTTTGTTCATCGTGTCCCAGTTATTGGGGGGTATCAACTACATCACTACGGTCATCAACTTGCGGACTCGGGGCATGTCGTTTAGCAAGTTACCTTTGACTATATGGGCTTTCTTTCTGACGGCTGTTTTAGGCCTGATCTCGTTCCCCGTATTGTTGTCAGCCTCTTTATTGCTGATTTTCGACCGGAGTTTTGGCACGAGTTTTTATCTGTCTGAAATCTATGTAAATGGCGAAGCCCTGCCGAACGTAGGCGGTAGCCCAATTTTGTTTCAGCATTTGTTTTGGTTCTTGGGCCACCCGGAGGTATATATAGTGTTGTTGCCAGCACTGGGCATGACATCAGAAATTATAGCGACTAATGCTCGTAAGCCAATTTTTGGTTATCGGGCCATGATCGCGTCAATGATGGGTATTGCTTTTCTGGCCTTCATTGTGTGGGCGCACCATATGTTTGTAACGGGCATGAATCCGTTTCTTGGATCAATATTCATGTTTTTAACACTCATTATCGCGGTGCCTTCAGCTGTAAAAGCGTTTAACTACATCACGACGCTGTGGCGTGGCAACATTCGGTTCACGCCCGCTATGCTATTCTCTATTGGTCTGGTATCGTTCTTTATCTCCGGTGGGCTAACGGGTCTTATTCTGGGTAATTCAGCTCTGGATATTCAACTGCACGATACTTACTTTGTGGTTGCTCACTTCCACCTTGTCATGGGGGCAGCGTCGGCTTTTGGCTTGTTAGCGGGGGTATATCACTGGTTCCCAAAAATGTTTGGTCGGATGATGAACGAGAAACTTGGCTATATCCACTTTTGGCTTACGTTCATCGGTATCTACCTCGTTTTCTTCCCAATGCACTACGTTGGTATTGCAGGTTTCCCACGTCGGTATTATGCATTTACGAGCTACGATTTCACAAAGAACATCTTTGCCGATATGAATAGCTTTATCAGCTTGGCTGCTGTATTTACTTTCACGGCTCAGTGGGTTTTTATGTGGAATTTTGTTTATAGTCTATTCAAAGGCAAGAAGGCCCCACAAAATCCGTGGAAGTCGAATACGTTGGAATGGACGGCGCCGATCAGTCCGGGTCATGGTAACTGGCCGGGCGAAATCCCTGCTGTGTACCGTTGGCCGTATGATTACAGCAAACCAGGAGCTAAGGATGATTTCATTCCCCAAAACGTTCCTTATTCGCAAACACCTGAATCCAATCTCCCGCATGAGAATGAATTGATTGGGCTGGAGAAAGAGATTGAGGCACAAAACCTGAATGACCAGTTCAAACAACCTCACTGATAAGCAGTCGCAACGATTTCGGAGCTTAGTACTTTTGACAATAATTACAGTCTACCTGCTTATTTTGGCAGGGGGTATCGTCAGAGGTACAGGCTCCGGAATGGGTTGTCCCGATTGGCCCAAGTGCTTTGGTCGCTGGATTCCCCCGACCGAAATCTCCCAGTTACCAACAAACTACCAGGAAGTTTACGGCGCTAAGTTGAAGGGAGAAGTTGAGTTTAATGCAGTCAAAACTTGGATTGAGTACGTCAATAGATTACTCGGGGCATTCACTGGCTTTCTCGTTTTAGCTACTTTCGTGGCATCCCTCCCTTATTTACGTAAAGACAAACCTGTCTTCTGGGGTAGTCTTACTGCTTTGTTGCTCATTGGAGCAAATGGCTGGCTTGGCTCTCGGGTTGTGGCCACCGAATTAGCACAGTATATGATTACTCTGCATTTGTTGCTGGCTATTCTCGTTGTGTTTTCTCTGTTATTCGTACTGATACGTTCTGGAATTGCCAATCAAAAGTTACCAACTCGTAGTCAAAGCAATACGACAGTTAACTGGTTGCTACTGGCAATTATTGTAGTGTCACTGGGTCAAATTGTGCTGGGTGCTCAGGTACGCGACGCTCTTAACGAAGTGGTACAGCGAATTGGATACACACAACGTGATAATTGGATCGACAATTTGGATTGGCGCTTTTATGTGCACAGGTCTTTTTCGATAGTCGTTCTTGCGTTACACATAGCATTCATCTATCAACTACATAAAGTTGCCAGATCGGGTGTAATTGCGCAACTGACAAACGCACTGGTTGCGCTGGTAGTAGCGGAGATACTAACCGGGGTTATTATGGCTTATTTCGCTGTACCCGCAGCCGCTCAGCCTATCCATTTGTTTTTAGCTGTAGTGATTATCGGATTACAATTCGTGCTGTGGTTGTTGCTACACCCAGCGTTGATTTCATTAAGACGAGTTTCAGACACCGCTCGTTTACAGAAGATTTAACATGGAAAATATACTTGGTTTGAGTGCTATTCACGCGAAGGCAAAACCATATATTGAGTTAGTCAAGTTGAAGCTAACTTTAGCGGTTGTGTTTTCCGGCGTATTTGGATACTGTCTTGCAGTTGATACGGTAGTCTGGTGGAAATTAGCTGTGCTCATAATTGCTTCTATTGGCATTACCGGAGCAGCAAATACGATAAACCAGATTATCGAAAAAGAGTCCGACAAGGTGATGAAGCGCACAGCGGGTCGTCCTTTGCCAACAGGCCGGTTAACAGTACGGGAAGCGGCTCTGTTCGCCTTCGTTCTTTTTGCTATTTCTTGTGTTCTCTTCGTTGGCGTGTTCAACGTTCGGGCGGCTGCATTAGCCGTGCTGTCGTTGTTGCTGTACGGTTTTGTTTATACTCCCCTTAAAACGAAAGGTCAGGTCGCGGTGTGGGTTGGGGCGTTGCCTGGTGCTTTCCCGCCGATGATTGGCTGGGTAGCGGCAACGAATCATTTTGGATGGGCACCTGGAATTTTGTTTGCCATTCAGTTTTTCTGGCAGTTTCCACACTTTTGGGCTATCGGTTGGCTGGCGTTCGACGAGTATAAGAAGGCTGGTATTCAAATGATGCCTGGCGATGGTAAAAATACAAAAACGGCGTTTCGCATCATGGTCTATACGCTATTTCTGATACCGGTAGGCTGGTTGCCATACATGCTCGGTATGACTGGGATCAATTCGGCATTAGTAGCAATGGTTGGTGGAATCTTGTTCTTAGCACAAACGTTTCATTTAATGAAGACCTGTACCGATAAGGCAGCATTACAAATGATGTTTGGATCGCTGTTGTACTTACCAATCGTGCAGATCGTTTACTTAATCGATAAAGTATAACGAACGGACCATGAATGAGTTAGTTAAAGATATAGCAATACTTGAGGAGCCGGAAGAAACGCTCTCAATGAACCCTAAGAAGTTTATTCTTTGGTTGTTCATTGTTAGTATCATCATGCTTTTTGCCGCTATGACCAGCGCCTACCTTGTACGACGAGCCGAGGGTAACTGGCTGGAATACACCATTCCGGCAGTGTTTTCTTACAGTTCCGTTGCGTTAGTGCTCAGTAGTGTAACTATGCATTGGGCCTATATAGCCGCAAAAAAAGACAATTTTAGAAGTCTCAGGATAGCAATTACCATTACTTTTGCACTTGGAATGGCTTTCCTCTATATGCAGTTTCAGGGATGGGTGCAGTTGGTTGACCAAAACGTTTTTTTTGTCGGCAATCCGGCTGGTTCATTCATGTATATATTCACTGGATTACACGGTTTCCATCTGATTTCGGGCCTAATCGTGCTGGTGTTTGCATTGGTAGCTGCTTTTCGACTTAAGGTTCATGCCAAAAGCCTGAACCAAATGGAGATTGCAACCACATACTGGCATTTCTTGGACATTTTGTGGTTGTACTTGTTTTTCTTTTTAGTCTATTTTCATTGATAATTGATTAGACGCATGGCGGCTACTGCGACAACTAACCCTGCAGCGACAAATCCAGCACAAACGTTCGACAAAAAAGCCTGGATGGGTGGAGTTGAACCGATGAATGTCAGTTATGGCAAGCTGATGATGTGGTTTTTCCTGATTTCAGATACGTTTACGTTCTCGGCGTTGCTGGTGACGTACGGTCTGATCCGGTACAGCTACCCGTCATGGGACCCCGCTATTTATGGCGAAGTATTTAAATTTTCTAATCTATATTGGCCTACTCCAGAAAAAGTTTACAACTCATTGCCATTCTTACATGGTGTAGACCTACCGCTGATTTTTGTGGGGATTATGACATTTATCCTCATTTTCAGTAGCGTAACGATGGTATTAGCCGTAGAGGCTGGTCATCGTATGGACCGGAAAGAGGTGGATAAATACATGCTGTGGACTATCTTGGGTGGATTCACTTTCTTGGGCAGTCAGGCATGGGAGTGGAGTCACTTTATTCATGGCACTGAGCAGGGTACCATCATCAACGAGATCATTAATGGACAGACTATTCAGCGAACAATATTCGGAGCTAACTTAGTCGAAAATCAGTACGGACCACCCGCTTTCGCTGACCTGTTCTTTTTTATTACGGGCTTTCACGGAACTCACGTATTGAGCGGGGTCGTGTTAAACGTACTGATCTTCTACCGCTCGGCAACGGGTCTCTACGAACGCCGGGGGCATTACGAAATGGTTGAAAAAGTAGGCCTATACTGGCACTTTGTCGATCTGGTTTGGGTATTCGTATTCACCTTTTTCTACTTAGTCTGACAAGGCTGATATAAATATGGCTGACAACACACATAATCACGACGGTCACGGTGGCACCGAAATACCGAAAGCTAATACAGCTATAATCTGGCGCACGTTCATCATTCTCTCGGTAATAACCGCTTTTGAGTTTGCCTTGGCTTACCTGATGAAGGCCGGTACGTTGCGGACGTCAATCTTTGTTGGGATGACCTTGGTCAAGGCATTCTATATAGTTGGTGAATTTATGCACTTGAAGCACGAAGTAAAAAGCCTGATTTGGGCCATCACTATTCCTGTGCTATTCATTGTCTGGTTGTTAATTGCACTAATGACCGAAGGCGGTTCGATATTCGAACTTAGGTAATATGACCAAAACTCAAAAAGCCGGGATCCTGCTCACTACGCTGCTGGTTCCGGCTTTGCTGTATGTATTCCTCCGGTTTTTTACCGAAAATCATTACGTTCTCCCTCGGTATCTGCCCAAGATTGATTCGACGCGGGGCGAACCATTGATGAGTAAAGTGAAACTTGCCGATGGTCGGGAAATCGTCGATACGATTTATAACCAGATACCGCCGTTCAATTTGATTGATCAGGATGGTAAAGCAGTCAATCAGTCAATCGTCAAAGGTAAAGTCTACGTTGCCAGCTTCTTCTTCACTCGTTGCGGCACAGTTTGCCCACGCATCTCGTCCCAGCTAACACGGGTGCAGGATATCTTCCGAAATATTCCTGATCTCGTTTTTCTGTCGCACTCGGTTGACCCTGAACATGATCGCCCCGCTCAGCTGAAAGCCTACGCTCAGAAGTACGAGGCCATCCCCGGAAAATGGTATTTTCTTACTGGTAGTAAGGCTGACATTTACAAGCTGGCAATGCGGGGGTACTACCTTCCTGCCGTTGACGCAGGTGTGAAGGACGGTAATCCTGACGAAACTTTTATTCATAGCGAAAAGTTGGTATTAGTAGATAAGAAGGGTATCGTCAGGGGTTTTTATGATGGCACCGACAAGACAGACGTAGATCGTTTAGTACTCGAAATCAGAGTGTTACTTGACATCTACAGCAAAGAATAATTATCATTATGGAAACCCTACAAAAACCGGTTCAGGAGCAGAAGGTCAGCCGGATTATCAACGTTCTGTCGATAGCTATACCCGTCGCTGTTGCCGTGATGCTGGGTATCCGGCAGAAGGTCGATCTGGGTAGCTGGACCTCTTACTTACCGCACGTTAATGGCGTTATTAATTCAGTTACGTCCGTGTTATTGCTGATGGGTTTGTACTTCATCCGGCAGAAAAACGTGCTGGCTCACAAGCGAACTATGCTAATGGCTTTTGCGCTGGGTTCGGCTTTTTTGGTGTGCTACATTCTTTATCACGTTACGCATGAATCGACATCGTTCGGTGGTCAGGGCTGGATTCGTCCCGTTTATTACTTCCTGCTGGTGTCTCACATAGTGCTTTCTGTTGTAGTGGTTTGGTTTGTATTGCGGGCTGTGTATTTCGCGCTGAGCGGGCAAATTGCCCGGCACAAGCAAACAGTAAAATACACATTTCCGATTTGGCTCTACGTCAGCGTGACGGGCGTGATTGTGTATTTACTGATCAGACCGTATTACCTTCATTAAACAGACGAAGCAATGAAGAATCTAAGAATAGTGTTATTCATCATGGTGCTGCTGACTGTTGCACCGGATCTGATGGCTCAGTGCGCAATGTGCCGGGGAACGGTCGAGAGCACCGTCAGTGATGGACGAAGCGTAATTGCGTCGGAGTTAAACTTTGGCATCTTATACTTGTTAGTAATTCCATACCTGATCGTGGCTACGATTGGCTACTTGTGGTACCGCAACAGCAAACAGGAACATGGAAGACGTCTCGAAATTGCAGGGCGCGTTAAGCGGGCTATGTCCCAGATGTAGAAAGGGTAAAATTTTCAGTAAACCCTTCTACTCACCGAAGCACTTCGATGAAATGTATGAGTTCTGTCCGCATTGTGGACTGCGCTACGAAGTCGAGCCGGGCTATTTCATCGGGGCCATGTACGTTAGCTATGCGATCTCGGGTGGCGTGGCGCTGGTATTAGGGTTCATGCTGTTTTATTTGGGGGGCGACCCGGACGGCTGGGTCTATGCAGCCGTTGTCGCCCCGGTGATGGTCGTCATTGCCCCGGTCAACTTTCGAGTGTCACGCGTAATCTGGTTATATTATGTGGCAGGTATTAAATACGTGAAAGGGCTGTAATAAGCCCTTTTTTGGTGTGCAGTGAATCGGGATACCGAGTCATTGCACATTTTTTTTGATGGTCGTGCAACCTCCTCCTACTTACCTTGCATCTTCTCCTCGAACCTAAACACGAATGCTTCGACTTATACCGTTTTTCACGACCGAAACGCAGTTAATTGCTGCGCTGAAGCGGGGCGAGGGCCGCGCTCACAAAGTTGTGTATGAACGGTTTGCGGGAAAGATGCTGGCCGTTTGCACACGCTACTGCGCCAACCGCGCCGACGCTGAGGAAGTAATGCTTGATGGCTTTATGCGGGTGTTCGAGAAGATTGGGCAGTTTCGGGAAGACGGTAGTTTTGAAGGATGGGTTCGGCGGGTGATGGTTACCGAATCACTCATGTTTTTGCGGAAAAACAAACAGTGGCGTCAGGAGGTCCCAATGGACGATGTACTGGTTGAGCCGGATTATGAATGGGCTGACACTGCCATCCACGAAAATGACCTGCTACGCATGGTCAATCAATTACCGGACGGCTACCGAACTGTGTTCAATCTGTACGCCATTGAAGGATACGCTCATGCTGAGATTGCCGACATGCTGGGCATAACAGAGGGTACGTCGAAATCGCAGTTGAGCCGCGCCCGGACAATGCTGCAACTGAATTTAAAGAAACTGGAACAGGAATCGCAACAACAAGTACGCGAAACCAACCAAACTCATAGAAATGAAAAAACGCACCGAAAAACAGCCGGTTGACGATCTGTTTGCCCGCAGGCTAAAAAATATGTCGTTGCCGCCCAGCCCGAATGGCTTCGCACGGTTGCAGGCCCGAATGGGTCAGAGCGAACCGGAACGGCGAGTGGTATTCTGGCAAAACCCCACCGCCCACCGTTACATGGCCGTTGCGGCTTGCCTGCTGCTGACGTGTCTGTTTGGCTGGCTTTATCTGACGACTGAAACGCCACGGGGAAATGAAACGACGGTCGCGGTGAACAAATCGGTCACGACGATAGAGAAGAAACCGCGTTATGAGCCGGAGAAATCAGGAAATGAAGTAGCAACGGCCAACCCGAATTCGGACCGTGAAGTACCCAGCCTAACTGATTCTGGAGCGACAAATCCGTCTATAATTGAGCGCAGCAAACTCATCGTTAGCCGTTCAACGAACAACCGTAGAATTATTACTGCCGCCACGCGGGTAAATGAAACGGCACCTCAGGGCGTACCGGCCGTAATACCAACGTCAATGGGGGAGCTCGCAAAAGCGGAGGTAAATTCACCATCGGTTGAGCCGACGATTGAAAGACAGATGCCTGCTACTACAGACAAGCCCACGCCGGTTGCCGAACGGGTATTGATCGTGACAATCGCTGAACCAAAATCGCTGATCGCTGCCCGCCAACTTACTCGGCAGCCATCTCTGGAAGACGTAGCAGCGGCTACTGATAAATCGGAAAAGGACTCCAAAGTGGCCAGCCTTTGGCAGCAAGTGAAACGCGTAAAACAGGGTGAGATTTTTGCCCGTAAGGATGCTGGTGAAGATGAGGGCGGCTTATTGGGCCGGGCTTATACTGGCCTGAAACAAACGTTTGACAAAGACAAATCAATAAAACAATGAACACTATACGTCGACTGACCACTACAGTACTTGTAGGCCTAACGTCAATTGTATCGGTAATGGCATTCACTGACCCAGCCGATTCGTTAGTAATTCGGTTCGCCAATCGTACCCGGCTGGTCATTTACGCACCTGACAAAGCCGGTATTCAGGCACTGTCCAATTACGATTTAAATAAAATCGTGCGTGAAATGGGCATGCAACTCGACTCCCTGCCGGGTGGTCAGGCCGCTATTTCGCGGGACGGCGATCAGTACTTGAAAGATACGGTGCTGGTGGTGACGAAGAAGAAAGGGGGCGTCAGGATTACTATTGGCGGATCGGGCGACACGACGAAAACGGACTCGACGCGCAACCGACGGGACTACACCCGCTCTTCCGTCCGGAGAGGGGTCAACTCATGGAAGCGAAGCATTGATTTCCAGATTGGGTTAAACGCGTGGATAAAGCCTGCTGATGTGCCATCAGCAGGAGACACACCACCCGATTTGCGTCCGTTGGGATCGCGCTACTTCGCTGTTGCCTTCAGCCAGCGGCCAACATTGATCAACGGAAAGCGGACCAAATTGAGTTTGTATTATGCGGCCGAAGCATCGTGGAATAACTTTATGTTCGAGGAGGATATCTTGGTGCGAAAAGGCCCGGCTGCTGTTGATTTTGAGGCCGCGTCGGAGTCGTTGAAGAAAAGCAAACTTACTACATTCGCGTTGCAGCTTCCAGTTGTACCCCGATTAGCTTTTTACAGCGCATCCGGCCGGAAAGTGTTTCACATTGGTCTGGGTGGCTTTGTTGGCTACCGGTTAGATAGCTACACAAAAATCAAACGCGAGAACGATGACAAGTCTCGCGAGCACAGCAACTTTTACCTGAACGACTTCCGCTACGGATTGGTCGGTCACTTGGGTATCGTTAAAACTAACTTGTTCGTGAAATATGACCTGAATCCCGTTTTCCAGGCTGGCAAAAGACCGGATGTTCGGGCGTTAAGTTTTGGAATCACGTTGTAATGACCAACAATACTGTTTCCATCATTGGTTGTGGCTGGCTGGGATTGCCCTTGGCCGAACGGCTGGTTGCGGAAGAGTACACGGTTAGAGGAAGCACGACGTCGGCCGATAAACTGTCTTTGTTGCGCAATGTTGGCATCGACGCATATTTGCTCCACCTGAATCCTGAACCCATCGGCGACCTGATCGGCCTGTTACAAGCGGATACGCTTCTTATCGACGTGCCTCCGAAAGCGGGGAAAATGGGCGACGATTTTCACCCTCAACAGATTCAGCATCTGGTTGAAGCCGTGCGACATTCTCCGGTGAAGCACATCATATACGTCAGCTCAACGTCGGTCTACCCCGAATACCGTCGCGTAGTTATTGAAGAGGATGTCACATCGCCCGAACAGGCAGCCGCTCCTGCGCTGCTCCGGGCCGAAGCGTTCGTCCAGAAACTTAGACCCGACCGGGCGGTAACGATTCTGCGGTGCGGAGGACTGATGGGCTACGACCGGATTCCCGGTAAATACGTTGCCGGGCGCACGGTCGATAGTGGGGCCGTGCCGGTGAACTACCTCCACCGCGATGACGCCGTTGGCATCTTACTCAACCTCATCAAGTACGTCCGTTCGCACGTGTTTAACGCGGTTGCGCCCGAACACCCAACGCGGGAAGCTATCTACCGAAAAAGCTGTGTTGATTTTGGGTACGAACTACCCCAGTTTGTTGAACCAGCGGAGCCGGTAGCCTACAAAGTTGTTAGTCCTGACAAACTGATTCAGGCGACTAATTATCGCTTTCGATACCCTGACCCGCTGGCGTTTCCGTACGGCGTGATCAATCGATAACTACGAGCGCAGCAACTGTCGGACGCGGGTGCGAAAAAAGCCGCCCGTTGACTTGGGTCGGGACGCAACGGCCCGGTTGAGTGCGGCCAGAAAAAGAAAGTATCCTTGTCCGTGCCACGTCCGAAACCGTTCGCTCACCTGGGCGTCATGTTGAGGGATGTAGTCGAGCAACCGATTCAAATCAAACCGATCTGATGCCAGACCAACGCCCGCCCGCTGCCCATCGATGGCGTTGCAAGCTTGTTCGTAGTGGTTTGGCTGCGGAATCATCAGCGCAGGTTTACCTAAGTAAGCGGCTTCACATACCGATTCAAAACCCGCCGTGGTGATGATCGCTTTGCAACGGGCCATAAATTCCAGGAACCGTTTACCGTCAATGGCGTGGTAGGTCAGTGTTTCATCAATCACCTCGTTGGGAACGCTGACGCCCGCGTGAAAACCGTCAATCCGCACATCAGGGCGCTGCTCATGCGCTTTACGTATGTCGACGTTCAGGCCCGGCTGCGTAACGTAGGCCAGCAAAAAATCGCCGGAAAAGGGCTTCAGTTCAGTAATTTCCTGACGCAGCAGCGGGGGCACAATGCGCAGCCGCTGCGTTGGTTCATCGGGTTGCTTATCGAACGAGAGGGCCAATAATTCATGCGCACCCATACAGGTAATCCGGGTGTTTATCCTGAATGCCAGCCGGTAGAGCCACTGCCTTCGTGGTCGCTGAAAATTAGGGTGGAAAGCCATGTACTGATGTGCGATGCACACCATCGGTACGGTCGGCTTCATGAGCGCATACGTCAGACCACCGAGCATCTCAAAAAAATTAACCACAACGTCGGGCCGCTGTGCGTCAATACTGGCACTGACCTGTTTCAAACTGCGCCAGAACGGCCGGGCATACCGGATGGCATTTACCGTTGTTTTAACGGGTTGCAGCTCGTTGGTTCCTGCGTTATAAACCAGTCCGGGGCTGAATACGGGTGTGATCGGTGCAGCAAATTTCTCACTGAAAAACGCCGGAACACCTCGCTCATCTGTTACACCAACCAGAGCACCAATAACATCATGACCGGCCGTTTTTAGAATCTGCGCCAGTGACAGTGCCTGTGTCAAATGGCCCCGCCCTTCTCCCTGTACTAAAAATAAAACACGCATAATCGTTGAGATTAATCCGCCCGTAGGATGGATCCGTCGGTTTCGAGAATCTGCCGGGCCTGCTTAACCGCTTTTTTTGCTGCTTTCTCCTCCGCATCCTCGTCCGATGAATCGGCTGTGTAATAGAGCAAGCTCCAGTGACCGTCATGGTCTTCGACCAGCGCACTCAGCGATTCAACCCAGTCGCCGGAGTTCATGTAAATGATGCCATCCAGCTCGTGAATGGCGGGTTGGTGAATGTGGCCGCAAATTACACCATCGCAGTTACGGGCACGGGCCAGTTCGGTAAGTTTTTGCTCGTAGTCAGAAATATAACTAACTGCCTGCTTAATGCGCCCTTTGATCTGCTGCGAAAGTGAGTAATAGGGAAGTCCCCGCCAGGTTCGGTACTGGTTATAAAACTTGTTGACCCACAGCAAAAATGTATACCCCATATCGCCTAAATACGCCAGCCACTTCAGTTGCGACGTGATTGAATCGAACACGTCGCCGTGGGTTACGTAAAACTTCTTAGTGCCAGACGTTAGGGTGTAGTCTTTACGGATTGAGAAGTTTTTACCAACCTTCATGGGCATTACCTGATCCAAAAAATCGTCGTGGTTGCCGCGCAGATAAACAACTTTGGTATCGTAATGAACGATTTGCTTTAAAACCGTTTTAAAAAAGGCAGTGTGCTTTTTTTTCCAGGTGCCGTATTGCTTCAACTGCCAGCCGTCGATAATGTCGCCGTTGAGGATGAGCTTCTGACAGGAATAATTTTGTAGAAACTCAGTAGCCTCTTTTGCTTTCGACCCGGCCGTGCCCAGATGAATATCTGACAATACAATCGTTCTGAACTGTGTACTTGATTTCATGGACGAAAATACGTTTCATACATGAATTGGAATTTAATAAACGGTTACCAAATTAGAAACAATTGGGTCTTTAAGGAACAATTGTTCACATTGATTTAACAAGATACGATAGATGGAGAATCCGGTGTTGATTTTCGGGGCAGGAAGCCTTGGTCTAACTGCTTTGGACCTATTCCAACGAAATAATGTAGTGGTTTATGGGCTTCTGGACGACGACAAGAACTTACACGGTACTGAGTTTGGCGACGTGTCTGTGTTAGGCGAAACCGATGATGACGGCTTTCTGAAATTAGTTGGTCAGAAGTGCGAAGCGTTTGTTGCCATTGCCGACGGGCGAGTACGCAAAAGATTAGTAAAGATGCTCAACGAACGACGTAAAGTGCAGCCCGTCAACGCAATTCACGATACCGCCGTTGTGTCCACACTGGCAACGCTGGGGCACGGTAACCTACTTGCCGCCCGCGTTGTGGTGAATCCATACGCTGAAGTAGGGCAACACTGCATTGTTCAGGCGGGAGCGATAATTGAAAGCCAAGCCAAACTGGGTGATTATGTCCATGTTGGAACCGGATGCCTGATTAACAGCAGTGCCGTAATTGAAGAAGGCGCTTTTATTGGTACCGGCGCAACCATCGTTGCCGGAGTTACAATCGGCAAAAACGCCCGCGTTGGCGCTGGATCGGTAGTTGTCGAAAACGTTGATGCTGGCGCAACGGTGTTCGGCAACCCAGCGAAGAAACTGTAGAGACGCAAAGTATTGCGTCTCTACTCAACATACAGCACTTCGTTGGCCAGAAAGTCCTGATACGTTTGCTCCAGACCCTGTTTCAGTTCGGTGGTGTGTTTCCAGCCCATCGCGTGGAGCCGCGACACGTCCATCAGCTTGCGGGGAGTGCCGTCTGGTTTATCCGTGTTCCAGCGAATATCCCCATCGAACCCTACCGTTTCCTTAACCATCTCCGCTAACTGGCGAATGGTGACATCTTCGCCGGTGCCGACGTTCACGAAGAGGTCGTCGTTGTAGTGTTCCATCAGGAAAAAACAAGCATCGGCCAAATCGTCGGCGTGCAGAAACTCGCGCATCGGTGAGCCACTTCCCCACACTTCCACCGATGGCTGACCGTTCACTTTTGCCTCATGGAACTTCCGAATTAAAGCGGGCAGCACGTGTGATCCCTGCAAGTCGTAGTTATCATTAGGACCGTATAGGTTAGTTGGCATGGCGGAGATAAAATTACTCCCGTACTGACTCCGATAGGATTCGCAGAGTTTGATGCCCGTAATTTTAGCGATGGCGTACGGTTCGTTTGTCTCTTCGAGAAAGCCACTAAGCAGATACTCTTCTTTGAGCGGCTGCGGTGCCATTTTCGGGTAAATGCAGGACGAACCGAGGAACAGCAGCTTCCGAACGCCCGTTTTGTGAGCGCTGTGAATGATGTTCGATTCGATCATCAGATTATCGTACAGAAATTCGGCACGATAGATGTTATTCGCCAGGATACCACCAACCTTAGCTGCGGCTAAGAAAACAAACTCTGGCTGCTCATCAGCAAAAAAGTTGGCTACCGCACGTTGATCGCGCAAATCCAGTTCCGACGAGGTGCGGGTGATAATTTGGGTGTAGCCCTCGGCTTGTAGTTTGCGAACAATGGCCGACCCGACCATTCCCCGGTGTCCGGCAACGTAAATACGGGCCTGTTTTTCCACGACAGTTGTTAAATAATGACCCAGCGAATGTGACCGGCGGGCAGATTGACAAAATAATAGCGCTTCGTACAGCGTTGCAAACTTACTTAAAGTTGTAGACGGAACGTCGCAAAACTAACAAACTTCAGGCATCAATCGTTTGCCCGCATTATGTTTACTCTCAGCTTAAAAACGGCATTTCGGCTTATCTTACTTTGTGGTTTATCCACCGCTTACGCATGGGCACAAACCACTGAACCCGCTGCACTGACAACGGCTTCGGCACCTGTACTGGCTCCGTCGGGTGCGCCAGCTTCTCCGTTTTCATCAATGGCGTCATCACTCACCACGCTTGGTCTCCCCAGCGTGGCCTCACTCAAAGAACAGAAAGATGCCTACCTGTCGGGCATTATGCCCGATTTAGGTTTGAAAATGAAGCAGTTGAAGAAGCTGAAAGCCGACAAAAAGACAAAGTCAAAAGTGTCTAAAACTGAATATGAGGAATTGTCTATGATTAAAGCCTATACCAAAATAGGCAGTGGCGACCGGACCATTGTGGAGGAGTTTCATATCCTGAAGGACAACGATGCCGCTAAGCCGTTTCCTTATGTCCGTGAAATATTCCGATATTATCAGCGGAGTGGTCGGGTAACCAGTTCAATCGTGAAAGACGAAGACAAGGGGTTACTGCTACACGGTCCGTATAAACGGTATCAGAACGGTGAACTTGTTGAGGAAGGATTCTACTACGCAGGCATGAAAGACGGGCGTTGGGAGCGGTACGATGCCAACTTCATGCTCGTAGACAAAACGAACTGGTATCGGGGCGTTCCGGCCGAGTCGAAGCTGACCTATTACGATTCGACGCATCGGAAAATTAAAGAGATCATTCCCATTGAGTATGGTAAGGTGAAGGGAACCTACTCCGCCTTTCACGAGAGCGGTTTGCTGGCCGAAGAAGGCAAATATGACAACGGCGTGAAAGTCGGGCGCTGGACCGAGTTTTACCCAATCAGTCCGAGTGGACGCCGGATGCGCCGAAAACTAACCCAGTACGCCAGCGATCAGTGGGATATGGCATTTGAACCCTACACGATCAGCGAGTGGGATGAAAAAGGCAAGATCACCTACGAGCGGGCGAAGGAGAAGGTCGTGCAGGACGAAGAGACGGATAACTGAGTAAAATAGTCGAAAGTCGTAGTAGTCATAAGTCGAAAGTGGCTGACGCAATAGCAATACGCTCGCGTCAGCCACTTTCGAATTATGACTACTACGACTTTCGACTATTTTACTTAAACACCTCTTTCGGGTCGGGTGATTTGGCGAGTAATTCGTTCAGGAAGCTCAAGTCCAGAACAGATAAGTCCAGCGTACGAGCCTGATGAAAGTAGGACCAGGATTTCTCATAGTCGGCTTTCAGGAAATTAACTACGGCGAGCTTTTGGTAAGAAGCGGCTGAACCGGGGCTAAGCGATACCGTTTTAAGCAATAAATTCTCCGCTTCGGACAAATCGGTCGGGTCCTGCTTCTCCTGGTAGTTTTTGATCTGGAGCGTTGCCAGATCGGCCATTAGCACCACGTTTGTGTCGGCAACAACTAATCCCTTCTTCAACAGATTTATGGCTCCCGGCAGGTTGTTCTTCTGGTAGCTAACAACGCCCAGCCCCCAGTAGGCGTCGGCGTTGCGGTCGTTGAGCAGCCACGACAGGTTGAATCGATGGGTAGCCGTATCCAACTGGCCATCGGCAACGTAATCCCAGCCACGGGCTGCAAAGAATTCACTGGCTTCGGAACGGCTGGGAAAGTTGCGGTCGCAGTCATTGAGAAAATGAATCTCCTCGTCAATCTGAGCCGCCGTTTTAGGTCGTTCGCCAAAAAGTGGCAGTGTGTTGACTGACCCTCCAACGGGCGCATCAGATGCATCGGTAACGCGGGCCTCTTCAGCAGTTGGTGTACGCTGACCCGCAGCCGGGCGGGTGTTGCTGGACTGCCGCACTGAGTCGCCCGAACGCGCTGACGTAATTAATTGCTTAGGCTGCGCTACCGCCAGAAGCGGTAAAACAACCAAACTCAATTGCATCAGATTTATCCGAACGCTCATAGCAATTAATATCTGTTGGGTCTACGTTCCGGTAAAACGAAGCAGGAATCCAAGTTAGTACATAAACCGGGAATTACCGACGGCCCCCACGGGTTCCTGATCGTTTCGGAGCACCGCTTTTCGATCTCACCGACGAGCCTGACTTAGGCCGACTCACACCCGAACGGGGGCCTACAGCCGGGGAGGCTGGTTTTTTAGCTGTTGTCATTTTCGACCTCGCCTTCAAACGGTCTTTACCAACCACGGCGGTTCGCCCTTTCTTTTCGTGAAACGCGCCCAAAAACGTCGGATCATCTTTCCGGCGCTGGTCATCAATTTCACGGAGCATCGTCTGCTGCTCGTCAACGGGTGTCTCCGTTTGTTCCACGACCCTCGGAATTGGTTCACGCGGGATGGTCATGCGAATGATTCGCTCAATCTTTTGGATATGGTATGCCTCCGCCATGGTCATAAACGTAATGGCCTCGCCGGTGTGGTTGGCGCGGCCCGTGCGGCCAATGCGGTGGACGTAATCCTCATAAATTAGTGGTACGTCGAAGTTGATAACGTGACTAACTTCGTTGATATCAATGCCCCGTGCGGCTACGTCGGTCGATACCAGCACTTTGATATTGCCTTCACGGAAAGCCTCCATCGCATTGATCCGGGTGTTCTGGCCCTTGTTGGCATGGATAACCCGAATCTTCGTCGACTCGATCACCTTCCGGGCCAGAAATTTATAGATGTTGTCGGCGGTGCCCTTCGTGCGGGCGAACACGATAACCCGCTGGAACTCGTCCTTACTAACTAAGTAGTCGAGCAGGTTGATCTTGGTTCGGAAATTGGGTACTTCATAAAGAATTTGATTCACCATGTCGGCGGTTGACGCCTGTGGTGTTACCTCAATTTTAATGGGCGCTTCCAGAAATTCCCCCGACAGCCGCTCAACCCGCCCGCCGAAGGTTGCGGAGAACAACAGGTTTTGCCGTTTTGAGGGGATGACTTCGAGGATAGACCGGATCTGGGGCATAAATCCCATGTCCATCATCTTGTCGGCTTCGTCTATAATCAACGTGCGTATTTCTTTCATCACCACCTCGCCCGTCCGGTAGAGGTCCATCAGCCGACCGGGTGTAGCCACAAGAATATCGACGCCCTGGCGCAGCGTTTCGATCTGAGTTTTGGGACCGAGTCCGCCATAGAGCGCGAGGTGCCGCAGATCGGTATATTTAACTAACTGACTGATTGCTTCATTGATTTGCATAACCAGCTCGCGCGTTGGTGCCAGGATCAGGGCACGCGGGTTATGTCCCTGCGCATATTTGACTTTCATCAGCAGGGGAAGCAGATAAGCCGCCGTTTTGCCCGTGCCCGTCTGCGCGATACCCAGCACATCGTGGTTACTCAGGCTCAAAGGAATAGTTTTCTGCTGAATGGGCGTCGGTTCGGTGTATCCGGCATCGGCTATGGCATTGAGCAACTGCCGATTCAGATCGAACTGCTCGAAAGACGTAATTTCCATGAAAATAGTTGTAGAAGTCGTAGCAGTCGTAAGTCGTAGTAGTCATAAGTGCGGTTCCCCGCCGGGACTGACGCAGGTGTAGTGCTGGCCGGTCCCGGCGGGGAACCGCACTTATGACTACTACGACTTACGACTGCTACGACTATTGTTTTAGAACCGTTTTAACACCCGTTCCACGCCAGTAACGTAGCCGGAGCCAAACAGATTCACATGGACCAGTAGCGGGTATAAGTTATAGATAGCTATGCGCTCCGCAAAGCCGTCGTGTAGGGGAAAGGCTTCGTCGTAAGCGTCATAAAATCGCTGGTCGAAACCACCAAACAAATGCGTGTGAGCGAGGTCGGCTTCGCGGAAGCCATAATATACAGCCGGATCAATCAGGGCGGGTTGTCCTTGTTCAGTAACCAGTACATTGCCCGCCCATAAATCGCCGTGGAGCAATGCGGGGCGTTCATTTGGAATGAGGTCGGGTAAGCGGTCGCGGAGCCGAAACAGGGCATCGTAAGCTGTTTTTGAGAGCAGCCCTTTGTAAAAAGCCATGCCTGCCTGAGGCAGTAGCCGGTGTTCAAAGAAAAAATCGATTCCACTCGGCGTCGGCGTGTTTTTTTGCTGTAATGAACCGATGTAGTTTGGGAAACTCAGTCCAAACGTGGGTTGCGTATGAGAATGCAGCACCGCCAGCGACTGGCCGAGGGTTTCCCAGTAATGTTGATTGGGTTGACCGGGGTCAATGTAATCGAGAATCAAATATGATTTATCCAGGTGTTGGCCATAGCCGATAACAGGCGGCACATAAAGCGCGTCAGTTTGTCGGAGCAGGTCGAGGCCACGGGCTTCGGCCTCGAACATGTCGATGTTTTCCGTTGAATAGTGCCCGGCGTGGTTCCATTTCACAAAAAAAACACCCTCCGATGAAAACACCTGAGCCGCTGTGCTGATGTCGCCCCCGGCGAGAAACTGCGTTTCGATGACCTCAACGGTTTGACCCAGTGCCAGAAAGAGAATGCTCTCAAAAAAAGAAAATTGCTCGTCGCCCCAGAATTCCATACTTTTTTGCCATGAATCAGCAAATTCAACAGCTTTATAATATTGCCTGCAAATCCGAACGCCGGATTATTGGCCTGATGTCGGGCACCTCACTCGACGGTCTCGATGTGGCACTCTGCCGCCTGTCGGGTAGTGGACCTGCTACAAGCGTGGTGATCGAACGCTTCACTACTGTACCTTACGACGAAGGCCTGAAAGCCGAAATTCGGATGATCTTTGCCAAAAAGGAAATCGAATTCGAGCAGCTTTGTTTGCTGAATCCTTATATCGGGCGGCTTCATGGCCAAATGGTACGCGATAGCTTAGAACTGTGGGACATCCAAACCACCGATGTAGACATTGTGGCCAGTCATGGTCAGACCGTTTATCACGCTCCGCAACGTCAGCACGGAAAGGATAAGTTTCCCAACGCCACGCTCCAGATCGGCGACGGTGACCACGTAGCGGCCACAACCGGAATTATTACGCTCAGCGATTTTCGGCAGAAACACATTGCATTGGGGGGAGAAGGTGCTCCATTAGCGGTTTATGGAGACTATTTTATGTTCTCCAAGGCCGGTGAGAACCGTATTCTGCTAAACATGGGCGGTATCGCTAATTTCACGTACCTACCCGCCGACCAGGATGCTGGAGCTGTTTTCACAACGGATACCGGACCGGGTAATACGTTGCTCGATGCCTACGCCCGGCGGTTGCTGAACAGGCCGTACGATGAAAACGGACAGCTTGCTGCCGGTGGTCAGGTAAACGTCGATCTACTCAACGCGCTCAAGAATAACTCCTTCTTCAGCGCATCTTTCCCCAAAACCACCGGCCCGGAAGTGTTCAACGCAGCTTACGTGGAGGGGGCACAGGTGGTAAGTGAAACGACGGATGTTGGAGCCGCCGACCTCATGGCTACGCTCGTTCAGTTCAGCGCCGACACCATTGCCGGGGCCATTGGTCGTGTAATGCGGTCAGATCAGCCATATAGCATCTACATGAGTGGCGGAGGAATGCACAACCCCGTACTGACAGGCGCTATTCAGAAACAGTTACCCAACTGTACGTTTGGCCGCACCGATGCACTTGGCATTGACGGCGACGCCAAAGAAGCGGTTCTATTTACTGTGTTGGCGAATGAATGCCTGATGGGTGGAACCACTTCGTTTGGAAACCGGCAGGGCGTACCAACGGTGTCGATGGGTAAAATTAGTTTTCCGAGGTAAGGTTTTTGTCATTCCTCCTGCCGCACCGGCGGACCGGTTAGAATGACAAATCACACCTTCGGCCGAAACACCTTCATTACGGCCTCGTTTGTGGTTAGAAACGGGCCGCCAATGAGGTCGATGCAGTAAGGTATAGCAGGGAACACAACCGATAGACACTGTCCAATAGCCGTAGGCTTGCCGGGTAAATTTAACAATAGTGTTTGGTTACGAATGCCCGCCGTTTGCCGTGAGAGGATGGCCGTTGGCACGTATTTAAGACTTTCCTGCCGCATGAGTTCGCCGAAGCCGGGCAGCATTTTCTGACAAACGGCTTCGGTTGCTTCGGGCGTTACGTCGCGCAGGGCGGGTCCGGTGCCACCCGTTGTCACCACTAAACAGCAGCCCTCCCCATCGGCTAATTCAACCATCGTTGCTTCGAGTTGGTCTTGTTCGTCGGGAATGACGCGGTAGACCGGTTGCCAATCGCACGTGAGCCAGTCGGTTAACAACTTGACAACGGCTTTGCCGGGAATGTCTTCGTAAACGCCCGCGCTGGCCCGGTCCGAGACGTTGATAATGCCGATTCTAATCATAAAATAGGGTACGTGTAAATCAACTGAGCACCGTTAGTTTTTGTTCTTTAGGCATACGTTCACCACTCTGCCCGGCTTTGCTTTGTTGACTGGTTCTGGTGGTGCTGTGTTCAGGCAGAATCAACTGGAGAAAGAAGCTCAAATGGCCTTAGCGATTATATATCAATGTACAACGCTTTCGTTTGTATCTTTGAAAAGGTAAACAAAACTCTATAATAACCTCTCTGTTTGTGGAACGACGCAGTGCGCTTATTACCTTAGCCGGGGCCGTTGGCGGTCTCATTAGTCTACCCACTTGGGCCAGTGGCTGGACATCCGAAACCGTTGGGCCGCCCCGCTATCTATCCCCCAGTAATCAGAACGATTTACTGGCCGACATTGTCGAGACGATTATTCCTGCGACCGACACCCCAGGAGCGAAGGCCCTGAACGTTCATCAGTTCGTTCAGAAAATGGTGACGGACTGTTTCGACAAATCCGCTCAGGAACTATTCACGAAAGGACTTGGTCTGATGGATGAACTGTCCAAAAAATCGTTTGGTAAGCCCTTCGGTGAGGGCGACGTTACGCAACGCACGGCCTTGCTAACCCAAATGAGCCAGTCTGCCAATTCAGCCCAGAAAGACTTTTACTCGATGGTGAAAAATTTGACGATTCGGGGCTATATGAATTCTGAATACGTCATGACCAATCTCATTCATTTTGAGTTCATTCCCGGCCGGTATCACGGCTGCGTACCTGTTGTGGCGAAAGCCGTTACCCCAGCTCCAATCAAATAGTCTGTGCGGTTTGTGCGGTCTCCTGAACTACTTTGCTACCGGCTGGTGGCGCGGTATAGGAGAGCCGCACAAATGCTAAACTCGTTTACTATGGCATACCTGAATATAGACGCTCAAGCCCAAAACACATACGACGCCATCGTAATTGGCTCCGGCATCAGCGGAGGGTGGGCCGCGAAAGAATTAACCGGTAAAGGTCTCCGAACGCTCGTGTTAGAGCGGGGACGCGACGTCCGGCACGTAACCGACTACCCAACCACCAACAAGCAGCCGTGGGAGTTTGAGCATCGGGGACAGCTAACCAGCACCGTTCGCGACGCTAACCCAATCATTAGCAAATGCTACGCTTTCTACGAAGGGACGGAACAGTTTTTTGTGAAAGACGCCGAGCACCCCTACATCCAGGAGAAGCCATTTGACTGGATTCGCGGCTACCAGGTGGGCGGCAAGTCTCTGATGTGGGCGCGGCAAACGCAGCGCTGGAGCGACTTCGATTTTGACGGCCCCGCCCGCGATGGGTTTGCTGTCGACTGGCCCATTCGCTACGCTGACCTTGCACCGTGGTACAGCTACGTGGAGCGGTTTGTTGGTATTACTGGTAATAAAGATGGTCTGGCAACCCTGCCCGACGGCGAATTTTTGCCCCCGCACGAGTGGAACTGCGTGGAGAGTCATTTTCAAAAACAAGTGGCCAGCCGCTATAAAGACCGGCACGTGATTATGGGCCGGGCGGCTCACCTTACACAGCCCAAGCAAATTCATTACGATCAGGGCCGGGCGCAGTGCCAGCACCGAACCATTTGCGAACGGGGTTGTCCATTTGGCGCTTATTTTAGCAGCAACTCATCGACGATACCATGGGCAGCAAAAACAGGCAAAATGACGCTGCGGCCCAACTCGGTTGTGCACTCGATTATCTACGACGAAGCGAAGGCCGGGCCGACGCTCGGTAAGGCTACGGGTGTTCGGGTAATCGACACGAACACCAAGCAAATGACGGAGTTCTACGCCCGCATCATTTTTCTGAACGCGGCTGCCCTCAATTCGAACCTTGTCCTGCTCAATTCTACGTCTAACCGCTTCCCCAACGGATTAGGCAATGATAGTGGTGTGCTTGGCAAGTATGCAGCGTTCCACAATTACCGGGCTGGTGTCTCGGGCGAGTACGACGGCAACCTCGACTCCACAACTGACGGCCGACGGCCCAACAGCCCGTATATTCCGCGCTTCCGCAATGTGTTCAAACAGGAAACAAACTTCTTACGGGGTTACGCGGCCGGTTTTTCGGCGGGTCGTATCACTAAGACCCAACGCGACGGCATTGGTGCCGACCTGAAGCAAAACCTTCTCAGTCCCACCCTCGGCGGTTGGTACGTAAGTTCGCACATGATGGGCGAAACAATTCCCAAAGAAACAAATTACGTCGCCCTCGATCCGACGCTGAAAGACCCCTTTGGTATTCCACAACTGAAGATTTCCATCGCCTATGACGATAACGATGAGAAAATGGTGAAAGATTATCAGGAGCAACTATCGGAAATGTTTACGGCGGCCGGGTTCACTAACATCCGCCTTCGCGATGACAAGCGAAATCCTGGCTTAGATATTCACGAGATGGGTGGCGTCAGAATGGGGAAAGACCCGAAAACGTCGATGCTTAACAAGTGGAATCAGCTTCACGCCTGCAAGAACGTGTTTGTCACCGACGGTGCCAGCATGACCTCAACCTCCACCCAAAACCCGTCATTGACATACATGGCTATGAGTGCCCGCTCGGTTGATTTCGCCGTGAAGGAGATGAAGAAAGGGAATTTATAGAAACAAAGAAATTTTAACAAAAACGGCCACTCATGCGAGTGGCCGTTTTTGTTAACCGTAGAGACGCAAAGTGTTGCCGGTCCGCCGGTGCGGTCTCTGTTTTACAACGCCAGTTCCTTAGCCGACACGATTGTCAGCACTTCAGTGTCCTTCAGTCGCACGGCTAAGCCCAGCGTTTTGGGTACTTCGTAGTGAAAGAAAAATTTCATCGTGTGAATTTTGCCTTCGTAGAACGTCAGGTCGTCGCCCTGCGGATTCTGCGTGACGATAATCTGCTTGGCAACAACAGACTGCTTCAGCCACTGCCACGCGACGACAACAATCCCAAACATCTCCAGAAACAGCGTTGCGTCCGACAAATACCGCTCGGTATCGCCTTTCATGGCGTGGGGCAGCAAGCTTGTCATCACATCCTGCGCTCGCGTGAGTTCGCTGGCAAGTTGATCGGCATAAGGCTTCAGATCATCGAATGTGCTTGCTTCAGCAATGGTTTTGCCCATCTCGGCAAACAGCAACTGAGGAGCCTTACCGCCCTTCATGGTCATTTTGCGACCCAGCAAATCCTGCGCCTGAATCCCGGTCGTGCCTTCGTAGATAGGGGTGATGCGAATGTCGCGGTACAACTGTTCGACCGGAAAATCTTCCGTGAACCCATAACCGCCAAACGTCTGTACGCTCTGACTAACCGACTGCACACCCATCTCGGACGGGTATGATTTGGCTACCGGCATCAGGAGGTCGAGCATCAGAAACGCGTTCTCTTTTTCTTCGCCTTCGGCCACGCGACTAATGTCGTAGAGCCGGGCTGCTTCAATAAGCAGCGACAGCGAACCCTCCGTTACCGCTTTTTGAAACAGCAGCATCCGCCGAACGTCGGGGTGGTTAATGATAGGTGTCTGGGGTGCATCGAGCAGGTTCTTTTCATTCAGCCGACGGCTTTGGGGCCGTTCTCTGGCGTATTGCAGAGCCGCGTAATAAGCTGCCGTAGCGATGCCAGCCGCCGTCATACCTACCCCAATGCGGGCCTCATTCATCATTTGGAACATGTAGGGCAGTCCCTGGTGCGGCTCCCCAACGATGTAACCAACGGTATTGTCATTAGACCCCATCGTGAGGTGCATGGCTGGTACGCCCTTCTGCCCCATCTTGTGGTACACACCCGTCGAGGTGACGTCGTTATCAACAAAATTGCCCGATTCATCTTCCCGATATTTAGGCACCACGAACAGGGATATACCCTTCGTTCCTTTCGGCGCTCCGTCGATTCGGGCCAGCATCAGGTGGACGATATTGTCGACGGCGTCGTGGTCACCGGCCGAGATAAACACTTTCTGACCCTTAATTTTATAGGAGCCATCAGCTTGGGGAGTAGCTGATGTCGTTACATCCGAGAGCGATGAACCAGCCTGCGGCTCGGTTAGGGCCATTGTTCCCTGCCACTGACCCGACAGCATATTTGGTACGTAAAATTCGGTTAGTTCGGGTGATCCGAACGAGGTGATGAGGTGAGCCGATCCCGACGAAAGACCCGTGTACATCATGCCGTTGTTGGCTGCCATCAGAATGAAGCCGACACTTGCACTGAGCATCTCGGGCAGTTGCTGCCCGCCGTGCTCGAACGAAAAACCCGCGCCAATCAAGCCTGCATCGCCCATCGCTTTCATGTACTCCTTTATCTTCGGGTGAACTGTCACCTGCCCGTTCTTAAGTTCAGGCTGATTTTTGTCCACCTCTTTCAGGTAGGGATGCATAAGCGTGTCGGCGATGTAGGTGGCTGAATCGAGCACAAGATTGAAGGTTTCGCGGTCGTGCGCACTAAAATAATCGTACTGGTTAAGTTCTTCTGCTTTGAATACCTCATGTAGCAGAAATTGCAGGTTGCGTTTGCTGAAATACGTCGTTGCCATACGGAACAGTCTGGTTTAAAATTGGTATGCTTGCATACTATTTTTGAGTAAAAATACCACTTTCCAGCTTTTTCTTTATATCAATCTCCAAAAACTATCGTTTACTTTACGTCGTAAATAACACGGTCTTTTAACAAACCAACTTTCACGCATGAAAAACCTGATTTTAGCAATTGCTCTCCTGTTCACGACGGTGTCGTTGACCCAGGCACAGGACAAAAAGCCGCCGATGAGTCCGCGCATCACGGCTGAAAGCCCCGACAAAAATATTAAAGTCATTTACGGTCAGCCATCGAAGCGTAACCGCGTCATTTTTGGCGAAGCTGGCTTGGAAAAGTACGGAAAAGTATGGCGGACTGGTGCCAACGAAGCTACCGAAGTTACGTTCAAAAGCGACGTTATGTTTGGTGGTAAGATGGTTAAAGCCGGTACGTACACACTGTACAGTATTCCTGGCGAAAAGGAATGGAGCGTTTTGCTGAACAGCACACTTGGCCAATGGGGTGCTTACGATTATGAAAAAATCAAAGGCACCGACGTGGCCATGGTGAAAGTGCCCGTTTCTATGAGCAAAACGCCAATTGAGAAGTTGACTATTACGCCTGCTAACAATAGCATTGCCATTGCCTGGGACAACATGACAGTGTCTGTGCCGGTCATGAAGCATGGTAGCGGTAGCGGCTCCGGTAACTAATCTACCCAACGGTAAATAAGAAAAGCCTGACCGACTCGTCAGGCTTTTCTTATTTATAAACAGCTGATGATGAGTGATTTATAGCTGAAGTTTAATTGGTTAAGGTGGCACAGTTGCTGAGATTCAAATCGTGTTTTATTGAACCTCTCATCCAGCTGAACCATCAATGAATAAAAAATCCTGTAAGTCGCTAACAAACAAAGCTTTATCACGTTATTTGCACAAACCGCTTATGCTAACGCCTTATGAAGAAACACTACTTGATTTGTGTACTGCTCGCAATCGCCCTGTTGCCCGGTTATGGTCAGGGCGTGGCCGATTACTACCGCACGTCAACACCGGACCGCAGTGCTCAGTATAACCGGTTGCTAACGCGCTATGGTGGTCCGCACATCCGCGACCGCTGGTATGCGTCTCTCGACGGCTTCGTCCGCACCGACCGTGCTCAAATGGACAACTCCCTCAACGGACAGATTGAGAGCGACCGTGTCACGAAGGTAGGCGTTGGAGCCGTTATTGGCTGGGCCTACCGTGAGCGTTGGGCAATAGAAGGCGGCTACGCCCGGATGCCAATTCATACGCAGGTACTGATTCGTAATGGTGTTTCACCGTTAGTTTACCGTTACACCAACGGCCGGAGCGCGTTTGTGTTGCGCGGGAAACGGCTTGCGCTATCCACCAGCGGGCCATGGCTGCGGTCGGGCTTCTGGCTGAGTGGTGGGTTGTGGCTTGTACCAAATGGCGGGCAACCCGAAGGTAATTTTGCGCTACAGGGCTATCGCTACCGAGGTCGGGGCGAATCGCCGGACACATTAAATTTGTTTAGCCAAACCCGCGTTGGTACACGGATGACCACAATGGCCGAACTTGGCGCTGAATACAACGTTCGGTTGAGCGACAATGTCGATTTAGGATTTTCGGTGCGTAAATTTTGGGGGTTGGCAAGCTCCATAGTCACTAATGTCGACTATACCGTTAATCAGACGCTCATGCAACAGGCTCAACTCAAAGGCACTGGCACGGGAATGAGCTACGGCGTAACGTTGCGGTACACATTCGCCATTCGGCGTAATCTCCCCAATGCGCTGGATGTGCGCGGCAACGGACACATTCGTTAATTTAGTGTTTGGGTGTAGATGTGTTCAAGGGAGTAAGTGTGTGCATCGGTAGTCAAACACCTAAGCACTAAAATACTTGACTACCGCATCCAAACCACCCGGTAGTCGGTTGCAAACTGCTGAAATGTAGTGGGCGGTCGGCCGAGTAAGCGCTCCGTTTCTTTCGTTAGCCGGGCGGCTTTCCCCCATTTTGAAACGGTGTAGAGGGCAACCATAATCAGGGTAAAACTCAGTGGTGTGTGCTCTTTGCGCCACTTTTGCCAAATAAATCGTACAATTGACGGGTCTTGGTACGTAATCTTCCGACCCAGCACCGTTGTCAGAATCTGCGCTGTTTCGCCGTATGTCAGAGCTTCGGAACCGGTGAGCTCATACCCTTTGTGGAGATGCTCACTGGTTGGACTTGTCAGCGCCAGGGCTGCAACCGCCCCAATGTCGCGCACATCCACGAAGCTCGTCCGCCCGTTTCCCGCCGGTATAAATAGCTCATCGCGTAACCGAATCTCATCGCGGTGAGTCGTACTGAGGTTTTGCATGAAAAAACTCGGCCTGAGAAACGTGAACGGTAGGCCCGATTCGACAATCAGTTTCTCAATTTTGTGATGGGGCGTCACTGAGTTATTCTCAACGCCCTGCAACGACAGAAACACTACCTGTCGAACGCCCGCGCGTTTCATCGCATTAACGAACGGCTTGAAGTACATATCCACATCAGCTAACTGAGGTGGACGCACCAGTAACACTCGACTAATGCCCGTCAGAGCTGCGTCGAACGTGCCGAGGTTAGTGAAATCGAGGGTTACGAATTCGTCCGGCTGCACATCCAGTTCTTGTCCTGACCGGGCCGCATCGCGAACACCAGCAATCACCTCGAACTGGTTTTTGTCAGAACGCTTCATCAATTCGCGCATCGTTTCAAGCCCGACGTTGCCGCTGGCACCGGTAATCAGAATGCGTTCGGGAGATGGATTGGTCGTATCTGGCGTCATGTCTGTGCAGAATTTAAGAAAACCGGATAGTGATAAAAATGATTGTCTGTCTTTTAAAGAAGAGAGACATTGACGCGTTGTCCTCTTAAATACAGAATATAGATGAAAGGTTTTAAATGGGAAGTGTTCATTGTGAGTATGTTCGTCGTGCAGATTACGCTGGCCGATGTTCAGTTGCCGAAGGTGTTCGGGTCGCACATGGTGTTCCAGCGCCGGAAGCCTGTGCCAGTCTGGGGTCGGGCCGACGCGGGTGAAAAAGTAACGGTGACGTTTGCGAATCAAACCAAGTCGACAAGGGCAGGGAAAGACGGCAACTGGCGCGTCAGCCTCGATCCGATGGAAGCGGGCGGGCCGTATCAACTGGTAGTGAAGGCAAAGAGAAACGCTGTTTCCTTCGATGACGTGCTGATGGGCGAGGTCTGGATTTGCTCCGGTCAGTCGAATATGGAATGGCCATTAAAGGCGGCCGCCAACGGCAAAGCCGAAATTAAGGAAGCTAATTATCCACAGATTCGGCAGTTAGCCGTTAGCAAAGCGATGAGCCTGACACCGGTCGGCGACATTGAAGGCGAGTGGACCGTATGTAGCCCCGCCACGGCTCCTGACTACACCGCCGTTGGTTACTTTTTTGCCAAGCAGTTACAGCAGGAGTTGAACGTACCTATTGGTCTGATCAACACGTCGTGGGGCGGAACGCACTCCGAAACCTGGACCAGTCGGGAAGCGCTGAACCGGGACGAGGAACTACGGGCGGTGGCTGCAAAACTGCCCGGCACCTACAAGCAGGTAATTCAGAGTGGTAAGGAACGCGTTGAAAAGTTACTGCAAAAGCAGCAGGACGGACTGCCCACCGCTGCCGAAGCCCGAATGTGGTCCGGCCCTGATCTGAACACGAGCAAGTGGAAAACTATGAACGTGCCCACCGACTGGGAGTGGGGTGGCCTGCCTACATTGGATGGTGTTGTCTGGTTTCGGCGCGAAGTGGTTTTGCCGGAGACTGGGACGCTGACGACTATGACGCTACACATCGGCTCGGTTGACGATGAAGATTCGACCTACGTGAATGGTCAGTTAGTTGGCAGCACGAAAGGACTGCGTGCCCGCGCCTACGCACTGCCCAGCGGATTGCTGAAACCCGGCCGCAATGTCGTTGCCGTGCGCGTTACCGACCGGGGTAGTCAGGGTGGTTTGTTGGGTCAGCCGGGACAACTTCGGTTATCAGGCGATAATATTGATCTGCCGCTGGCGGGTAGCTGGCAGTATCGGGTGGCCAGTGTAAACGAATCGTCGTACAACCCCGGCCCGAACACCTATGCGACGCAGTTATTCAACGCCATGCTCAATCCGCTGGTGCCCTACGCAATCGCCGGAGCTATCTGGTATCAGGGCGAATCGAACGCGGGTCGGGCGTATCAATACCGCCGGACGTTTCCGCTCATGATTCAGGACTGGCGACAACATTGGGGAGCTGATTTTCCGTTCCTGTTCGTGCAATTGGCGAGCTTTGGTGCGAACAACGGCAACAGTCGGCGGGGTAGTTCGTGGGCAGAGCTGCGCGAAGCCCAAACCATGGCGCTTCAACTGCCTAACACGGGCATGGCCGTTACGGCTGATATTGGCGAGGCTTCTGATATTCACCCAAAAAATAAGCACGATGTTGGCAAGCGCTTAGCCGCCGAAGCCATGCGGGTGGCCTACCAGAAATCGAGCGCAGAGACTGGAGAGTCTTCTCGGGGCGAGTCATCGCGCGGACCAATGCTGGAGAAAATGACACCTGATAAAAACCGGACGGTGCTGACCTTTCGAAATGCCGACGGTGGGTTGATGGTGAAAGACAAATACGGCTACCTCAAAGGCTTTGAAGTGGCCGGGGCCGATCAAAAGTTTTACTACGCCAAAGCTGAAATCCAGGGTAGTTCGGTCGTTGTTCAGTGCGATTCGGTTTCGGCACCGGTGGCCGTTCGCTACGGCTGGGCCGATGATAACGGCGAGATAAATCTGTATAACAAGCAGGGTTTCCCCGCTATGCCCTTTCGTACCGACACATGGAGAGGCATCACCGAAGCGGTTAAGTTTGAGGAATAATTGGGTTTGTCTCAAACAGCATCCTGCTGTTTGAGACAAACCCAAACTCAGTTCTTTATCTCCTGTTTGCGCATCGGCATACCGTCAATGGTCTTGAAGAGATCGTCTGGCGAAATGGGTTTTTTGAAGGTTTGTTTAATGCCGCCGTCCTTGCCAATCAACCAGCCAATAAAATCTTCGTGGGGTACGAGTTTAAAGTCGTGCATCAGAAACTGGCGGTCTGGCTCACTCACCTCCGACGCAATCAGCACGATAACGTCCAGATCGCGCTCGGCTAACCCGTCGCGTACTTCATTGAGCGCTTCCTGCTGGTCGATGAGGTGATGCTGGCCGGGGCTGCCACTGCTGGCGTCGCGTCCGTAGAGCAGCAACACCCGCCGATGGTCTTTCTTTTCTTCCAAAATCGCTTTGAGCGACTTCCGTTGATTTGCTATACTTTCCATAACGAGCGTTTGTCCGATAAATAATACAATCAGACTCATCAACCAGTGATAGCGCATAAGTGTTAGTTTTTGCTGTTGACTACAGAATAGTACTCACCGTTCATTATCCTAAATCTTCCGACCGTTCCAGCATGAGAATCGATGCTTGTGTCACAATTACGTACTGTTCGCCTTCATACTGCAACTCAATAGCATTACGCTGTAGATAAAGCGCAACATCACCCTCCTGCGCCTGAAGCGGCATATATTTCACTTTTCCCTCGGTTTCTTTCCACGGCTCGTCCTCCGTTTGCACGGGAATAGGGTAGCCCGGCCCTACCTTAATGACGTAACCCGACTGAACCTGTTCCTTCTCCTGCACGGTGGGCGGCAGATACAAACCACTGTTAGTACGGTCGGTCGGATCTTTGGGCTTAATCAACACGCGGTCGCCCACCACAATCAGGCGTTTAAGTTTGTTATCGGCAGTTATTCCAATCATGATGCAGTTAATGAGTCAATTAGTCAGTGAGTTGGTCAGTACATCAGTTAGCCAGTCCTTGAGTTAATGAGTTGGTCAGCAAACTCACCGACTAATAAATTGGCTAACTTACTAACTGCCTACGGTACCGGATCATACCCGTGCCCGCCCCAGGGGTGGCAACGGCCCATGCGTCTCAGCCCCAGCCAGCCACCGCGAAAGGCCCCGTGTTTGCGGATGGCCTCAATGGCATACTGCGAACAGGTGGGCGTGTAGCGGCAGGCGTTGGGCAGATACGGCGACAAGACCGCCTGATAAATACGCACCAGCCCGATCAGTACAGACCTCATCATGGGCGTATAACACTGGAACGGCTGAAAACTTTCCCGCAATTCCTATCTTTGTCGGCTGTCGTTCGTTATCAACCGGCACTGACCACGAATCGTTATGTTGCAATACGTTATCTGGGACGTTGATCCCGAAATTTTTCACATCGGCGCGTTCTCTATTCGCTGGTATGGGCTGCTCTTTGCGCTGGGTTTCCTGATCGGTATGCAGATTATGACCTACATTTTTAAGCAGGAACGGAAGCCCCTCGCCGATACGGACTCGCTGTTGATCTACATGGTTGTTGCGACCATAATAGGTGCCCGGTTCGGTCATTTCCTGTTTTACGAACCGGAAGTGCTGCTCCGAAATCCGCTCGAAGTTATTCTGCCTCCATTTGCGGGTTTAGCCAGTCACGGCGCATTCCCTGGAATCATGTTGGCCCTGTGGCTTTATTCACGGCGGCAGTCGAGCCGGGCAACGGGGCAGTCGTTTTTGTGGGTAGCCGACCGGATCGTTATTACAATAGCGCTGGCGGGTGCCTGCATCCGCTTTGGCAACCTGATGAACTCCGAGATCGTTGGTCGCCCAACGGATGTGTCGTGGGCGTTTGTGTTTCTGAACAACAACGAGTACGCTAAAATACCCCGTCATCCGGCTCAGTTGTACGAATCGCTGTCGTGTCTGGTCCTGTTCTTCTTTCTACTATGGTTTTGGAACCGCCGGAAGGAGCGAACTCCACCCGGTAGTATGCTTGGTATTTTCCTGATTTGGGTGTTCACACTCCGTTTTTTTTACGAATACATCAAAGAAGACCAAGTAGCGAAGGAAGCCAGCATGTATCTGAATATCGGACAGCAATTAAGCATCCCCCTCGTGCTGATTGGTCTTTTCTTCCTCATCCGCGGCTACCGCAGCCCGGTGCCTACGTTGAAAGAGGAGCCGAAAACGATAAAATCGTGAGATTACATTTGAACTGAGCAGTTCTGATAGAAAAGCCACTCAGAACTCTTCAAGAAAGGTGGCGATACCGTATCCTGGACGGCCACGTCCGGGCGTAGGTAATTTCTTTCACACCCGGACGTGGCCGTCCAGGATACAGTATCGCCACCTTCTTCACAATCCGTTCATGCATCTATTGCGTTTCGTCTGGCTGCTGTGTCTGCTTATCTCCACCACCGTCTGGGGGCAACAACCCGTTTTTACGCATGACGACACGTTGCGTGGGTCCATCACGCCCGAACGGGCCTGGTGGGATCTGGCTTTTTATCACCTCAGCGTTCGCGTTCAACCCAGTGACAGTACGTTGAGTGGATCAACCGTGATACGGTATCGCGTCCTCAAACCGGGGCAGACAATGCAGGTGGACTTGCAGCGACCCCTGCGCGTTTTGCAGGTGGAGCAGGACGGTCGGCCGCTTCAGGTTCGGCAGGATGGTAACGCTTATTTCGTGACGCTGACCAAGGCGCAGCGGCCGGGTCAAACCGAATCCATTACGGTGCAATACGCCGGAAAACCGCGCGTGGCCAGAAAACCGCCTTGGGATGGTGGTCTCGTCTGGTCGCGGGACAAAGGCGGGGAATGGTTCATTGCCACGGCCTGTCAGGGATTGGGAGCCAGCGCGTGGTGGCCCTGCAAAGATCACATGTACGACGAGCCGGATTCAATGGCCATCAGCGTGACGGTTCCTGAAGGGTTAACCGATGTATCGAACGGTAAACTCCGCCGGGTAACGACCAACCCTGACCGTACCCGCACGTTTGACTGGTACGTATCGAATCCGATTAACAACTACGGCGTCAACCTCAACATTGGTCGCTACGAGCACTGGTCAGAAACGTACGCCGGTGTCAATGGCCCACTGCCCCTCGACTATTATGCTTTGCCGGAGCATCTCGACTCGGCCCGGACGCAGTTTCGGCAGGTGCCGCTGATGCTCAAGGCGTTCGAGCATTGGTTTGGGCCGTACCCGTTTTACGAAGACGGTTATAAGTTGGTCGAAACGCCGTATCTGGGCATGGAGCACCAAAGTTCAGTTACTTACGGCAACGGGTTTCGTAATGGCTACTTAGGACGTGACCTTTCCAGAACGGGTTGGGGGCTGCTCTGGGATTTTATCATCGTTCATGAGTCGGGGCACGAGTGGTTTGCCAATAACATTACGTATAAAGATGTGGCTGATATGTGGATTCACGAGAGCTTCACAAACTACTCGGAGAACCTGTTTACCGAATACTATCACGGCAAAAACGCCGGAGCGCAGTACGTAATCGGGTGCCGCGCCAACATTCGTAACGACAGCCCCATCATTGGCATTTACAACGTTAACCAGGAAGGTTCGGGCGATATGTATTACAAAGGAGGTAACATGCTCCACACCATTCGGCAACTCGTGGGCGACGATGAGCGGTGGCGGCAGCTACTGCGTGGTCTGAACAAAACATTCTATCACCAAACCGTTACGACGGCCCAAATTGAGCAGTACATGAGCCGGCAGGCGGGCCGGAACCTGAAACCCATCTTTGATCAATACCTGCGCGATGTCCGAATTCCCGTGCTTGAGTATCGCCCCGTGCCAGATGGCGTTCAGTACCGCTGGGCCAACTGCGTGGCTGGATTTGACATGCCCGTACGCGCTTGTTTGAATGAGTCAGGACCGTATGAATCGCTGATGCCCACGGCGCAGTGGAAAACGCTGCCTGCTAAAAACGTCACGGCACTTACCCCGGACGCGAATTATTACGTGCTGAGTAATCGGGTAAGTCGGTAATTGGCATTGACGACTTACCCATTCGTTTTGGGTTGTGCGGAGCTGGGTACGCGTTTGCTCAAAAGATTACTACTCGTACGAGCATTATGCGTAAGTTGCTGATCAGTGGGTAATTCATCTGTCAAAACACACGTATCATGAAAACGAAGCAATACTTGCTATGGGCCAGCTTGTTCGTTGCCCCCCTGTTGACCAATTGCGGAGGTAATAAAGAAGACGAACGGAAAGAAGAGGAAGCGTCCGTATCGGCGACGGGAACGGTGGACGCCCTTAAAGCAATGGCCGATCAGGCCGAAGAAATGCAGAAAAACGGCCCCGTAAAAACAGTCGATTTTCGTGATTTGAAGGAACTGCTTCCAACAGAAGCCGATGGATTGGCCCGCAAAGAAGCCACCGGAGAAAAGAACGGTGCGGCTGGTTTCACCTTCTCGACTGCAACGGCCAAATACGCAAATGACGATAATACCAAAACCATCGAACTGACGCTCGTTGATGGGGGCGGCTCAGGCATGATGATGGGTTTGGCGGCCTGGTCAATGATTGAAATGGACAAAGAAACCGAGGATGGCTACGAGAAAACCAGCACAATGGGCGACTATAAATCGTACGAGAAGTACGACAACAGCGACAAAAGTGGGGAAATTGCGGTGCTGGTCAACAAGCGGTTTATCGCTACGGCGAAGGGTCGTGGTATCAGCATGGAGAAGCTCAAATCAATCCTTGAAGAAGTCGATTTGGAGAAACTGGGAGACTTGAAATAGGCGGGGACGGGATTCGCTGCTCACCGGCGGGCCGATCGGAATGATAGACCAAATAAATCCCTCAATAAATTGATTCCCGGTTGACTTTGGCGGGCAACGGTCCCAGGCGGGTCAGCTTCATCTTTGCCAATGCAGCTCCTGACCGGGCGCATTGGTCAGGTTTATGACCATCAATGTAAGCTGTTAGAAAACCGGCCCAGTAGGCATCGCCCGCTCCGGTAGCATCGACTACATCGAGTTTTTGGCCGGGTATTCGTACCTGCTTCGTTCCGCCTTCGTACGAAACCAAACTGCCGTCGGCACCGAGGGTCAGGCAGATCAGCGACGCGCCCATCGCGTGAAAATCAGTCAGGATTCGGTCAATTGACTGAGGCTCACCATAAATTCGGGTGGCGTCGTCCTCGCTGAGTTTAACAAATGCCCCGGTTGAGCAGTACTCGCCCAGAATACGCCGGGCGTAGTTACGGTCGGGCCAAATGGTGGGTGCGTAATTGGCGTCGATACTTACCTGACAACCGGCTGCCTGCGCCCGTTTAGCCGCATCGACAATGGCGCCCTGCGCAGGCTGGCGACTAAGCGCAAAGCAGGTGGTGTGGAAAATTGTTGCCTGCGCCAGCAACGAGTCCGGCAGTTGAGCGGGCTTAATCTGGCAGTCGGCGGTTCGGTAAGCAATAAAATCGGGCGTACCCGACGTGCGCGACACGATGACAATACTGGTAGGTGCCAACGGGTCGGTGACGATGTGTTGGGGATCAACACCCGCTTCCGTTACCTGCTGAATTAAGTACCGCCCGATGTTATCGTTGCCAACGCAGGCAGCTAAAGCCGCAGCGTTGCCCAAACGGGCCATGTTAGCTGCCATATTCGCGGGGCTGCCGCCCTGATACCGGCGAAAGTCGGGCGAGTCGAACAGACTGGATGATACGTGATGGCCAATGAAATCGGCCAACAACTCGCCAACCGAAAGGAGGGCATAAGGGCGGGGCGCTGGAGTCATCTATAAAAAGTGTTGCGGCCAGGATACGCCCCAGCCGCAACGGCAAATGTAAAAGAGAGTTCTAAAAATCAATGCCCACCCGCCCCAATCGGCATGGCGTTTTCGTTATTAGCGCTGTTTTCTTTTACCAGGAAACACGCACCAGCCGCCAGCAACAGGCAAACACCCGCCGTTACCAACGCATTGCGCGGGTCATTACCCAACAGCGATTCGTAGTAGATTGGTACGGTAATCATACCGATGAATTGAGGCACACAGATGAAACCGTTGAAAATACCCATATAAACCCCCATGCGTTCTTTGGGGACGGCACTCGCCAGCATCAGATAGGGCATCGACATGATTGATCCCCAAGCTAATCCGATAATGCTCATGCCGATCAGATAAATCATTTTGTCGTTGGAAGTAAGCGTCAGGAAGAAGCCCATTGCGCCGATGGTCAGGAACAGAGCGTGTGTAGCCCGGGCACTGCCAATGGCTTTGGCGATTCGGGGAAGAAATATGGAAATTACGGCGCAGGAGATGCTGAACATAGCAAAGCAAAGCCCTCCCCACTTAGTACCGGCTTCAAAACCCGCCTTGTTCGACACGGCATCAGGCGCATCGAAGGCATATTTGGCGGTGGCGAGCGACAGGTATTGCCACATTAGTGGCAAGCCGTACCAGGTAAAGAATTTCACCCACCAGAGTTGCTTCATTACGGTTGGCATAGCCGAGAGCGACGCCAGAATCTCCTTGAAAACGGGGAGCATCAAAAACAGGTAGCTTCCTGCCAATACGCCCCCGCCCCACAGCAAGCCAGCCTGGAAACCACCCACCCGCATCGCAAAAAAGAAAGCCAGAATAGCCGCGCCGAGGGACAGGGCGATGTGCCAAAAGGCAATCGACTTTTTCTCTTCGGCGGTAAACACGGGCGACTCTTTGTAGCTGTCGTTGACGGGTGGATATTCTTTTGTCGTTCGGATTGTCCATAATACGGAGATCAGAATAGCGGCCGCACCAATGTAAAAGGGGTAACGCACCGAGTTGGGGATGCCATTGGCTAATTGCCCTTCTGACAGCACCATCGAGATGCCCAGAATGGGTAGAATATACGGCATCAGGTTGGCCAGTGTTTGCCCAAATCCCACCATAAACGATTGTACGGCGAAACCCGTTGGACGCTGCTTATCGTTGAGCAAATCGCCCACGAATGCCCGAAAAGGCTCCATAGCGGAGTTTAAGCCCGCATCGAGCATCCACATCAGCCCCGCTGCCATCCAGATAGATGATGAGTTAGGCATAAACACCAACGCAATGCTGCCCAGTATCGCCCCCGCCAGAATAAACGGCTTGCGTCGGCCCCAGGTGGGCGACCAGCTCCGGTCTGAAATGGCTCCAATAATGGGTTGGAGTAACAGACCCGTCAGCGGCCCGGCCAGCCAAAGGCCCGGAATAGACGCTTCATCAGCCCCTAAGTAGCGGTAAATTGGACTCATGTTAGCCTGTTGAAGACCAAAGCCGTACTGAATTCCCAAAAATCCGAAACTCATATTCCATATCTGCCAGAAAGAAAGCTTGGGTTTGGCAGTCCCAGCGGGCTTCTGAATATCTTCGGTTTGCATGTATTGTATGATTTTAAGGTTGCTGTAGCTTTTCCCAATAAACGGTAATAATACGCACTGGTTTGCAGGATACAGAGATAGTTTTGTCTTATTTTTTTGAAAAGATGTATTTTTGAGCATGATTCCGAAAAAGTGGTTGCTGGCCATATCAACGATGATAGCCCTCTTGCTGTCCGTTGGTTACGCACTGGCAACGGTCACTATCGATTCGACCCGGTCCGTTCGGGTGCGGTCGGTGTTGCTTAAGGGAAATTACCGGACCCGTGATCGGATTGTGCTCCGCGAAATGGCCCTGCACGTCGGCGATACGGTGCGTCTGACCGACTTACCGGGACGACTGGCCTGGGATCAGCGCAATATCAACAACACCAATCTGTTCGTGACAATAGCCCTGACCACGGAGCAAACCATCCCGCCCGATACTACTCAGTTAGCCTCGATTGACCTGACCGTTACCATGAAAGAGCGGTGGTATTTTTTGGCATACCCCGTATTTGATGTTGCCGACCGAAATCTGAACGAGTGGTGGTATGACCGGGGCCATGATTTTCGCCGGACGATCTACGGTGGACGGCTGAACTACAAAAACGTGACGGGCACCAACGACCGGCTTCAGGTTGAATTTGTACGGGGTTTTTTGAAAAGAACAATCGTTTCTTACTCGAAACCGTATATCGACCGGGCGCAGCGAATCGGGTTGCGGGTCGATGTTGGCTACCTGACGAACAACGAAATTCCGTACCGCACTCAGGCTGACAAGTGGCTCTACGTGAAATCCGACCGGTTGCTCCGCGAACGCACTTACGCGGGCCTGACGCTGACGCACCGACGCGGATTGTATCATTATCATTTGATCGAGACCCGCTACACCCGAAATCGCATTGCCGACACCGTTGCCCGGCTCAACCCGGATTATTTCCTGAATGGTCAAACGCGTCAGCAGTATTTGATGCTTAGCTACGGGTACCGCTACGACCGGCGCGACAACGTGGCCTACCCGTTGCAGGGAACGTTAATCAGAGCTACTGCCGGGTTTAATGGGCTACTGCCCACCGATAATTTTCGGTACTTAGACATAGTGGCCTCGGTTACGCGGTATTGGCCGTTGGGCGGGCGTTTCTACGGAGCAGGAAGTCTGCGTGGGCGCACATCCTGGCCTCGAAGGCAACCCTACTTCAACCTGCGGGGCCTGGGTAGCTCGATGGATATGGTGCGGGGTTATGAACTTTACGTGATCGACGGTCAGCGGTTTGGTACCTGGCGCAACAGCTTTCGATATCAGTTATTCAATACGGTTAAGCAACTCAACTGGATACGCGTCAGGCAGTTTAATACGTTGCCAATCGCGGCTTACATCACGGCGTTTGGCGATGCAGGCTACGTCAGCAGTACCGTGGCCGAGCAATACCAGAGCCGGTTAGCCAATCGGCTGCTCGTTGGTGCGGGGATGAGTCTTGACATCGTTACGTATTACAATGTCGTGGTACGGTTTAGTGGTACGGTTAACGGGCAGGGCAAAACAGGCTTCTTTTTCAATTTGGCGCAGGAGTTGTAACATCATTGTTGGGCTGATAGTATGCCCCACGCTTTACCTTTGCTGCATTGATTATTAACTTCCGAAATTTCTATGAATCGAATCGCTTTACTTTTTTTGGTAACTAATCTTATTCTCACCCAGCAAGCCTGCAACAATAAAAAGCAGACCACTGCCCAAACCACCAATTCCTCAACCGCTGCCAATCCCGGTCCTGCGGTCGACTACGCGCCTGAACCCATCAGCGGTCGCTTAGCCGATCTGGGCCTGACCCGCGACAGCCACTGGCGGGGCGTTAATTTGGGTGATGGTTTTGCGGTTGTAAAGACCAAGGAGAAAGGGGGGGCTTTTGAAAGTGACGCCAAACACGTCGGGTACACGGTAGAGTTTGCTAATCTCGAAACGGCCGATATGCTGTATTATCAGGCCGGTGGGAAGGTTTCAGCCATCGAGGTAGATCTGTTTTTAAACTCCAGTCAGTCGGTAAGTGCATATCGGAAGGAGTTGGAGCCGTATTTCACTACGCGCTACGGTACACCCAAACCCGGCGTGGGCGGCTTGGTCTGGACCGGCTCAACCGGTGAGCAGGTTAGCCTGAACGATGTGTCGAAAGGAAAAGATTTTGGATTGAAGATTAGGATTGCGCGACTTAAGGAAAGCACTTCAGCATCAGCACGATAAGAAAAGGGGGAACGTCATCGACGTTCCCCCTTTTCTTATCGTGCTGATGCTGTCTGTTCTACACTGAATGCACCCAGCCGAACTCGTCGTTAATTTTACCGGTACGTAAACCGGCCAGGTAGTTTTTGACCCGAACAGCGAACGAATCTTCTGGCGCAAATTCCGGCAGCATATGGTCTTTGCCATTATAGCCAATGAGCGAATAAGGCGAACACCCTACCGCTGTTCCGGCTCCGAAGGCTTCCGTCAGTCGTCCGGTTTCAATAGCATTAATTACTTCGTTGATAGACACCAACCGTTCCTCGACCGTTACACCCCAACTCCGGGCAATCTGCAAAACCGAGTCACGCGTAACGCCTTTCAGAATTGTATCCGACGTGGCCGGTGTGATCAATTTGCCATCAATCATGAACATGATGTTCATTGTTCCGGATTCCTCAATATACTTATGCTCGCGGGCATCGGTCCAGATTAATTGATCGTAGCCCTGTTGCTGCGCCAGCATTGTTGGATACAGAGACCCGGCGTAGTTACCAGCGCACTTGGCATACCCCACCCCGCCCGGTGCTGACCGGATATACTCCGTTTCGACTTTTAGTTTTGGCGGGTTCGTATAATAAGCACCCACTGGGCAGGTGAAAATGCAAAAGCGGTATGTTTTCGACGGAGACACCCCCAGCGTCGCGTCGGTAGCGAACATGTACGGCCGGATATACAGCGAACTGTCGGGCATGTTAGGCACCCAATCGGCATCGACTCGGAGCAGCGCTTCCAGCCCGCCAATGAATACCTCTTCGGGAACAGGAGCCATGCACATCCGCCGGGCCGACTCATTCATTCGCTCCAAGTTGGCGTAAGGCCGAAACAGAAGCACCTCGCCTGATTCGCTTTTGTAGGCTTTCATGCCTTCAAAAATCGACTGACCGTAATGCAGTGACGACAGGGCGGGGCTTAGGGTGAAATTATCGTAGGGCACAATCATCTGACTTTGCCATTCACCATCTACAAAATCGGCCACAAACATGTGGTCCGAGAAGTGTTTTCCGAAAGGCAGGTGATTAAAATCTACCTCCTGAATACGGGAGCGTTCCGCTTTCCGCAGTTCAATTTGCAAGACGTCCGTCGTCATAATAAGGGTATCAGTTAATGAGTTAGGTCAGGTCTGTTACGTACACTACCCCTCGCGACAAAGCTAAAAATTTAGACTGAGGATATTTAGTTGTTAAGACAACTTTATTTTACGTCCTCGGCTTCCACTCAACTTCGTCAACGTTCAAATCCTGTGCCATCAGGCGGCTCAATACAAATAGGTAGTCGGACAATCGGTTGAGGTATTGAATGATTAATGGGTCCACCGATGAGGTGTCGTTGAGCGCAATGACTAATCGTTCGGCTCGTCGGCAGACAGTCCGGGCCACATGGCAGAACGATACAGATTGGTGCCCACCGGGTAGTACAAACGCCCGTAATTCGGGTAGTACCTCGTCCATTGAGTCCATGCTCGTTTCCAGCAACGCAACATCAGCCGGAACAATAGCAGGCATTACCTGTTTAGGAGCCTTTTCTGGATCGGTTGCTAATTCAGCGCCAATGGTGAACAGCCGATCCTGAACTTCTTTCAATAACTCCCTATGCTCGCTGTTTACCGGTTGATCGCGCACCATCCCAATCCAGGAATTAAGCTCATCGACTGTGCCATAGGCATCAATCCGCAGATCGGCCTTACTCACCCGGCGCCCGCCAATCAGTCCGGTTTGGCCCTTGTCGCCTGTTTTCGTATAAATCTTCATATAGTAGCTAAACCTAAATGCTTGACAAATGGCTAATTTAAAGAATTTAACCCGTTCGGCCCGTACCTTTGCGCTCCGAAATGAGGCTTCAGGTCGCGGCCATCAAATTGTGAGGGTTGATTCCGGTTAAATTGGCCCCATTCACAGTTTATGACCGCACAGGTACTTGCGTTATGACTAATTCATGAAAACAGGTACATTTTTCGTGCGCATCTGGCGCATAATATCCATTCTTGGGTTGTTGTTTGTCTTGTTCAACAGCTATATATCCTATCCCAGCGAGGTAGCCGTTCGTTTTGATGAGCTAAAGCAGCCAATCCAGTTCGTTAGTCGCGAAGCACTTTTCTACATCGCTGTTGCCATTTTTTTGGTCAATAATACGCTTATCAATGCAGTGGCCCGGCTGTTTCCCCGCATCCCAACTGCTCGGATTTTCGTGCCTAATCGGCAAGTTTGGGTCAATCACAGGTCAGCCCTGAATGTAGTCATAACCAATTGGTTTTACGCGCTGATGGCCTCCATTAACACCATTCTGGCGTTGGGCTTGATGGTGCTGTCGTTCCTGAATCGGTCGGCCCGAGATATTCAGATCGTTGATTATGTCTGGTTATTACCGCTTAGCACCGCCATTTTGATTATTGTATTGGTTTCCTTACCGATACGGCTATTTATGAAACCTGGTGATGATGCCTGAGACGCCCGGACTACGCCTTAGCCAGTTCCAGTATGACCTGCCCGACGAGCGAATCGCCCGGTTCCCGCTACCCCGGCGCGACTCGTCGAAACTGCTCATTTATCGGGCTGGTCAGATCAGTCACGCTTATTTCTCAGACCTTCCTAACCTGTTGCCTGAAAACAGTTTTCTGGTTTTCAACAATACGAAAGTTATACCGGCGCGGTTGCACTTCACGAAAACGACCGGCGCTATCATTGAACTGTTCTTGCTGAATCCAATTTCTGACGGGCTAAACAGTACAGACTCGTCGGCATCATCGTTGCCCATCAGCCAAGCGATGGAAGCTACCGGCACGGCCGTTTGGCAATGCATGATTGGCAACCGAAAACGCTGGAGGCCCACCGAATCACTCGAAATCACGTTGTCCACCGGGGTGGGTAACGTAACGCTCTCCGCTCAATGGAATGACTATACAAAATCGGCTGTTCGCCTAAGCTGGCAACCCGCTGACTTGACGTTTGCTCAGATCATTCAGTATACAGGTGAGATTCCACTACCGCCTTATCTTAAACGAACCAGTACCGAGGCTGACCGGGAGACTTACCAGACGGTGTATTCAAAACTGGAAGGAGCCGTAGCCGCACCCACTGCCGGTCTACATTTCACGACTGCTGTATTCAACAGCCTTGCGGAACGGTCAATTGGACATGATTATCTGACGTTGCATGTTGGAGCCGGTACGTTCCAGCCCATCAAAACTGACGACGTTCAGGCGCATCACATGCACACTGAGCAAGTGGTATATACGCACCAAAACTTGCGAAACCTGCTCCAAAATCTTGATTATATTATCTCTGTAGGCACCACATCCATGCGGGCACTGGAAAGCTTATACTGGATGGGTGTTAAATTACTGTTCAAAAAACCCAACCCATTTCACCTTGACCAAGACTTCGCTTACCAGATCCCTACCAATCGGCAACCAACGCCCAACGCTGCGCTAACTGCCGTTTTACAGCATCTCACTATTACTAATCAAGAGTCGGTCGTTGCCCACACCGGCATTTACATTGTGCCAGGTTATACTTTCAAGCTATGCAAAGGCATCATCACTAATTTTCATCAGCCTGGCTCCACACTAATTTTGCTCATTGCTGCCCTCATTGGTCATGACTGGCGCAAGGTGTATGATGAAGCCATCCAACAGGACTATCGTTTTTTGAGTTACGGCGACTCGTCGTTGCTGTTGCCTTAAACCATTAATTTTGCGGAATCAAAGAGTGAAAGAGCGGCTGACGCGAGCTACTTTCACTCATTCGCTCTTTCACTCTTTACAAGTATGAATTTCATTGAAGAGCTACGCTGGCGCGGTATGTTGCACGACATGACCCCTGGCACTGAAAAACAGTTATCAACTAAAATGACTGCGGGATACATCGGTTTTGACCCGACGGCCGCATCGCTGCACATTGGTAATCTCGCCACCGTCATGTTGCTGGTGCATTTGCAACGAGCTGGTCACAAACCGTTTGCATTAGTGGGTGGGGCTACCGGCATGATCGGCGATCCGTCGGGCAAAGCTGCCGAGCGTGAGTTTTTATCTGAAGAAACGCTACGTTATAATCAGGAGGCCATCCAGCGGCAGTTGACCAAGTTCCTTGATTTTGAGAGCGGAGCCAACTCCGCCGAAATGGTTAATAATTACGACTGGTTCAAAGAGATTTCTTTTCTCGGTTTCCTGCGCGAAGCGGGTAAGCATATCAGCGTAAACTACATGATGGCGAAAGAGTCAGTGAAGAAGCGGCTCGAAACGGGGATTTCATTTACCGAATTCTCCTATCAGTTATTGCAGGGTTACGATTTCTACTGGCTTTACAAGAACCAGAACGTCCGACTGCAAATGGGTGGCTCTGACCAATGGGGCAACATAACGACTGGTACGGAACTAATCCGGCGTAAGGAGGGCGGGGAGGACTATGAGGCATTTGCATTGACAACGCCACTCGTTACTAAATCGGATGGCACTAAATTTGGCAAATCCGAAAGTGGTAACGTTTGGCTTGATTCGTCACTAACGTCGCCCTATCAATTTTATCAGTTTTGGTTAAATGCCGCCGATGATGACTGTTCACGTCTAATTCGGGTGTTCACCTTGTTGGCGCGTGAAGAGATTGAAGATATTGAACGACGACATGCTGAAGCCCCGCACTTACGGCTGCTCCAAAGGGCAATTGCCTACGACGTAACAACTCGTGTTCACTCACAAGCCGGTTACGATTTAGCCGTCAAGGCCTCAGAAGTGCTTTTTGGTAAAGCTACGCTTGAAACCCTGCGTTCGATTAAGACCGAGGAGTTCGATGTTATATTTGAAGGTGTTCCCCAAACAGAGATCTCGGCTGATGAACTAATAGACTGTAAGGATATAACAGACTTATTGTCTGTTACAAGTCGGGGCGAAATTTATCCCTCCAAAGGAGAAGCCCGGCGGGCTATTTCTCAGAATGCGGTTAGCCTGAACAAACAGAGAATAAATAATCCTGCTGCTCCGGTTCCTTCAGAGTGGCTTCAAGACCGATATATGCTAATATCGAAAGGGAAAAAGAACTATTTGTTGAGAAAAAATTAAGATATTAACTGTCACAAGTAGTTGACAGTGTGATGCATAGAGAATAAAGGAAGGATTGGTACTAAATATTTTCCATTATGTTGTTGACAAGCATAGCTGCATTCACTACTTTTGCACTCCCAAACCAAACAAAAGGGGCGGCATCGGGCCAAAATACCACTGGTAACCTGCTCACAGTCAGCAGCTTGGGCGTAACAAGCTGATAGTCAGGCAGGAAAAATAAATATAGTTTTACTTGACAAGTGGGGTAGCAAAGCTGTATCTTTGCAGTCCCAAATGAGGGAAACAACGGAAAACAGCACAATCGCTGCTCTTTCTACCACGCTTTGGCCAACGGGCCGGGCGAGAAGTTCTTTGACAAACGGTCAGCACAACAATACCTAACCACACCACCTTCGGGTGGTCGGTTGAACAAGACAGTGGAGAGTTTACTCTTTACACAATTATTTACGATGGAGAGTTTGATCCTGGCTCAGGATGAACGCTAGCGGCAGGCCTAATACATGCAAGTCGAACGGAGTAGCAATACTTAGTG